>NZ_JBEPDU010000009.1:0-150634 GCF_040300525.1 Saccharopolyspora sp. NPDC000359
ATCCGGTATTAGACCTCGTTTCCAAGGCTTATCCCGAAGTGCAGGGCAGATTACCCACGTGTTACTCACCCGTTCGCCACTCATCCACACCCGAAAGTGCTTCAGCGTTCGACTTGCATGTGTTAAGCACGCCGCCAGCGTTCGTCCTGAGCCAGGATCAAACTCTCCAACAATGCCTTGTTGAAACAATCCCAGCACACACTCAACAAACCACACAGGGTTCGGAGCGTGATACTCAAAGAAACCACCAACCACCGAAATGGTCGGGGGCATAAAAGAACACTAACCAAAACAGTCCGCTGTTGAGTTCTCAAAGAACACACCCACACCATCACCCACAACCCTCACAGGGCCGCGAAGCTCCGGGGAGCATTTTCTTTCCGCTTTCTTGTGTCGGTAACTCTAGCAGGTGCTTTTTTCGAGGTTTCAGGGGGGGGTGCCCCTCGCTGATCTCTCCGAAGATCGACCCTGCTTGAGTTATCAACGCGCCTGGTTTCCTCATCGGCTACCTGGCGGCCGCTTTACGTTACCCGGTGCGCTTCGCGGTGTCAAACCGCGCGCCCCGGCCGGTCTGCGCTCCGCGGAGGTCGTCTCCGCCCTCCGGGGCGCTCCCGCTGCCGTCCTCGCCAGGACTCGGCGTCCTGGTCCGTCCGGCTTTCCGTGCGGCGAAGAACAAGTTACGCACACGCAGAGTCAATGTCAAATCGCCTGGTCAGTCGCTTGACTTCGCTCGGACAGCCGATCGCGGTCACTTGTGCTTCGGTCGCAGCCAGAGCTTCACGGTGCTCCCCGAACCGGCCGCGCTGATCGCTTCCAGCAGGTCAGACGCCCCCACCGGGCGAGGCCGGCCGACCGGGACCAGCTCGTAGCCCCAGGTTCCGAACTCGCGGAGCGCGGCAGCCGGGTCGTCACCTAGTTGGCTGATCGCGTCCGGTGTGAAGGAGCACACGATCGAGGGACGGTCCCGGCGGAGCAGGCGGACCAGGCCGCCGAGCACCCGGTGCACCCGCGCGCCGACGTCGACGTGCACCACCGACAGCTTCAAGTCCTGCAGGCCCGCGTGGCCCTCCAACTCGCGGTCCAGGCGGATGCCCCGCACGGACGCTTCCGCCCCGTCCTCGGCTGGCTGCACCGACAGGCCCCCGGCCAGGGACGGCTCCGAGGTCATGGCGCACGGGGTGTCCCAGGCCGCGCCCTCCAGGAGCACCATGCGGTGGCCCCACGCCGCGGGGACGTTGACCTCGACGTTGCGCTTGAGCAGCTCCGCGCTGCGGGGGCAGGGCTCGACCGCCACCACCGCCCCGCTGTTGCCGAGGCGGCTCAGCACCCGCACCGTCTGGTAGCCGACGTAGGCACCGATGTCCAGGAAGATGCCGTCCGGCTCCAGCAGGGAGTCGATCAGCGCGGAGACGTCGGAGTCCCAGGTCGGGTGGGAGGACAACCAGGGGAGCATGAAGCTGTCGTCGGCGGGCAGGCGGAGCAGGCCCGCGTCGCAGAGCACCGGCGTTGTCGTGCCGTCCCCTGCCCCGGTGTTGCGCTCGTGCTCGCGCAGCAGGATGCGCTGCAGGACGTCCGTGCGCTGCAAGGCGTGCGCGGCGTCAGCGGAGGCCGCGCGCACGGACGTTTCGACGTTCTGGTCCGGGGCTTGGCGCTCCTCCAACGCGTCCATCCGGTCGAGGATCCGCTCGACCGCGCTGGTCAGGCTGTCCAGGCGCTCCGCGAGGGCGTCGACCCGGTGGTCGCCAGCCGAGCCACTCTCGAGCTCGCGCAGCCGCCGGTGCTGTTCCGCCAGGTCGGCGCGGGCGCGGACCACGCCGTCATCGGTGCCCATGAGCTGGGCTCCGAGCTGGTCCTGGCGTTGGGCGAACTGGGCGAGCTGGGCGCGCATCGCCTCCACGTCGCCGTCGCCGTCCGCCTCGTACTGACGGCGCAGGAGTTCCGACGCGGTCTGCTCGACGCCGTCGACCACCGAACGCATGACGTCGCGGATGTGCTCGTCGTAGTGGCTGAGCGCCTTGAGCACCGCTTTGCGCAGGGCCGGGGCCATCGCGTTGCGGCTGCTCACGCCCGCGTCGGGCGCACGGTGCAGCGCGTGGCGGGCCACCAGCAGGGGGCGCAGCGGGTCGTCGAACTGGCCGTGGCGGTCCGCCGACCACTTCGTGCGCCAGTTCCGGTAGGCGTGCTCGACGCGTTCGCGCAGGCGGGCACCGGCGCGGGCCACGGTGTGCGTGGCGAGCAAATTGTCGCGCGCCGCGGCGCCGAAGGCGGCGGTCGCGTCGGGGTCGTCGGCGGCCTGGCGGAGCAGTTCCGCGGCCGCGTCGATGTCGGGTTCGCCCGGGCCCTGGCAGGGCACGAGGCGGACGGCTTCCGCGCCGAAGATCTCGGCGACCGCGCCGTGGTCCCCGGCGATCACCGGGATGCCGTGGGCGGCGACCTCCAGCAGTCGCAGGACGTGGTCGTCGGTCGCGCCGCCGCGGTGCAGCGAGGTGAAGCAGTCGGCGGCGGACAGCAGCGTCCGGAGGTCCGGGTCGTCCTCGATGAGCTGGATGCGCGGGTCCGAAGCGGTGGCCAGGCGCAGCCGCTCGGCGGCTTCGGGGAACTCGCCAGCCCCGACCACGCCGACGAGCAGGCGCACGTCGTCGCGCTCCGGGAAGGCGGTGAGGAACGCGCTGACCGCGCCAAGCGCGTTGTCCGCGCGCTCGGTGGCGTGGTCGGCGCAGGTGGTGATCACGAATTCGTCGGACAGCCCGAGCCGGGCGCGAGCGCCCTTGCGGGTCGGCAGGTCCACCAGCTCCCGCTCGGGCGCGGGCAGCGTGACCACCCTGGTCTTCGCGCCGCTGCGGCGGGCCGCCGCGCGGCTGCTCTCGGAGAGCACCCAGGTCTCGGCGACGTCGTCGGAGCCGACCGAGCCGGTGTGCACGTCGATGACGTACCTGCCCGCCGGGACCGGCAGGTCGGGGGCGCAGCGGAGGACGACCGGGTAGTAGGCGGTGTTCGCGGACGGCAGGCCGGAGGCGCGGACCGCGTCCCGCACCAGGTCGGCCAGTGGTCCGTCGCCCAGCACCGCCACCCCGAGCTGGTCCACCAGCGCCGCCCGGTTGTCGATGCGGCGGTGCACCGCCTCGGCCGGGACGCGGCCGCTGGCCACGCCGACTCCGACGCACCACTCGTGGAAGGCTTCCGAGTCCGCGCCGAACGGGTCCGGGTAATCGCGGCGCAGGATCGGGTCGTCCGCCCACACCGCCGCTGTCCAGCGGGAACCACCCGCGGCCCGCTGCTGGTCGTCGGCCGGGGCGCAGGCCCACGCCTGGAACTCCGGCAGGGCGTCGGGTTCGAACGGGCTCGGCGGGGCTTGGCCGTCGAGCCAGGCCGCGAGGTACTCGCCGCGCAGGGTGGGCGGGAGCACCGCGCCGTCCGGCAGGGCGTCGAACGGGTTCGGCTCCTCGCGGGTGTACCCCGCCTCCACCAGCGCGTTCCGGTAGCCAGCGCACAGCCCGGCGAGCGCCTGGTGCTCGGACAGCAGGACCCGCGGACGGTCGGCGTAGGTCGTGGACAGCAGCCACGGCCGCTGCGGTTGGAAGCCGTCGAAGTGCACGCTGCGCAGCACCGCGCCGTCCACGGTGTGCCTGCCGTCGGCGGTGGTCGCGAGCTCGCGCTGGGCCGCGTTCCACACCGAGAGGCCGACGCCGGGATCGCGGATCACCTTGTGGTCGACCAGCGCCGGGGCGTCGTCGAGCACCGGGGTGACCATCGTCGGGTCGCTGCGCAGCTGCTCCACCCAGGTCTCGAGCAGTTGCTCGGCGCCCGGGCGGACCGCGAACACGCTCGGGTCGAAGGTGCCGGACTCGGCGAGGTCGGCCGGGCTGGGGCGCAGGCCGTCCACCGCGAGCGGGCGGAGCACGCGCGGCACCAGGGCGACCGGGCGGTCCGGGGTCAGGCCGGCGAGCAGGTCGTCGAAGCGGCCGAAGACCTGCACCGACGGCTCGAAGTACAGCGTCGTGTGACCGGTCTTGAGCAGGTGCTGCAGGAAGCGCGGGCGCAGCACGTTGCGCAGCTGCTCGGCGGTGCAGCCGGTGGCCAGCCGGGCGAACTCCTGCGGGTCGACGCCGATGTCGGCGACCGACAGCGCGTCCGCCTCCTCGTGCCCTGGCTGGTCCACCAGCAGCAGCGCGAACCGCGCGCCCGGGTGGTGGTGGCGGAAGGTGTCCCGCAGGACCCTGGCGGCCGGGAGCTGGTCCGGGCAGGCCAGGGTGCACCCGAGCACCGTGCCCGCGACCGGTTCCTCCGGCGTCTCCGCTGGCCACTCCGGCTCGAACAGCTCCGCCGACTGCTCCAGCACACCGGACTGTAGGGAGGTCTCCTCGGAGCTCCCGGAGCTGATCGGGTCGTGCTTCGCCTGCGAATCAGTCACGGGCGCAACCTATCGCTACTCGAGCACCGTTCAGAAGCCCAACCCCACCAGCCCCAGCAGTTGCCGCGAACTCGGCCCGCGCGCCCCAACCGGCAGCGCGATGACCACGGCTGATCCCGACCTCTCCGCCCCTGTTCCGACACGCCCCGGCGTGTCGTGCCGCGGCCCGGAGCCCCGTCAGAGCATCGGCATGAGGGTGCGGAGCTCGTAGGGCGTGACATGGCTGCGGTAGGAGTTCCACTCCTCGCGCTTGTTGCGCAGGAAGAAGTCGAAGACGTGCTCGCCGAGCGTTTCGGCGACCAGCTCGGAGGACTCCAGCTCGCTCAGCGCCTCGCTGAGGTTCTGCGGCAGGTTGGCGTACCCGGCCGCCTTGCGCTCGCGCTCGGTCAGGCTCCACACGTCGTCCTCGGTGGCGGGCGGCAGCTCGTAGCCCTTGTCCACGCCGCGCAGGCCCGCCGCCAGGATCACCGCGTAAGCCAGGTACGGGTTGCAGGCCGAGTCCAGGTTGCGGACCTCGACGCGCCGGGACGACGCCTTGCCCGGCGAGTACATCGGCACCCGGACCAGGGCGGACCGGTTCGCGTGGCCCCAGCACACCGCGGTCGGGGCCTCGCCACCGACCACCAGGCGCTTGTAGGAGTTGACCCACTGGTTGGTGACCGCGCTGATCTCGCGCGCGTGGTGCAGGATCCCGGCCACGAACGCGCGGCCGATGTCGGAGAGCTCGAACGGGTTCTCCGGGTGGTAGAAGGCGTTCTGGTCGCCCTCGAAGAGGCTGAAGTGGGTGTGCATGCCGGAGCCGGGCTGCGCGCTGAAGGGCTTGGGCATGAAGGAGGCGCGCACGCCCTGGGTGATCGCGACCTCCTTGACCACGTAGCGGAAGGTCATCACGTTGTCGGCCATGGTGAGCGCGTCGGCGTAGCGCAGGTCGATCTCCTGCTGACCGGGCGCGCCCTCGTGGTGGCTGAACTCCACCGAGATGCCCATCGCCTCCAGCGTTTCGATGGCGTTGCGCCGGAAGTGCGGGGCGGTGTCGTGGCTGGACTGGTCGAAGTAACCGCCGGAGTCCGCCGGGACCGGTTCGGAACCGTCGTCGGGCAGGTTCTTGAGCAGGAAGAACTCGATCTCGGGGTGCACGTAGCAGGTGAAGCCGGACTCGGTGGCGCGGGCCAGGGTGCGGCGCAGCACGTGGCGCGGGTCGGACCAGCACGGCGAGCCGTCAGGCATGTGGATGTCGCAGAACATCCGAGCCGAGTAGTGCTCGCCGTCCGGGGTCTCCCAGGGCAGCACCTGGAAGGTGGCCGGGTCCGGCTTGGCGACCATGTCCGACTCGTAGATCCGGGCGAACCCTTCGATGGCCGAGCCGTCGAACCCGATGCCCTCGGCGAAGGCACCTTCGAGCTCGGCCGGCGAGATCGCCACCGACTTGAGCATGCCGAGGACGTCGGTGAACCACAGCCGCACGAAGCGGATGTCACGTTCCTCCAAGGTGCGGAGCACGAACTCCTGCTGGCGGTTCATGCACGCAGCCTAAGAGCTCGGGCGCCGAATCGCGTAACTGGTCCGTGAACCTCGGACTACCCGAACCCGACGAGCGCGATCATCGGTGGCAGGACGAGCGCGATCAGCACCGCGCCGGCCACGTCGAAGACTGCGCCGGAGCGGATCATCTTGGTGATCGGCACCGCCCCCGAGCCGTAGACCACCGCGTTCTGCGGGGTCGAGACCGGCAGCATGAACCCGAAGGACGCCGCGAAGGTGGCCGCCAGGGCGGGCACGAACGGGTTGACCCCGGCCGCGACCGCGATCGGGATCACGATCGGCACCACCACAGCCGCGGACGCGGTGTTCGAGGTCGTCTCGGAGATCAGCACGGCCAGCGCGATGGCGAAGATGGTGATCGCGATGGTGCTGGAGAAGCCCAGCGCGGCGGCCGCACCTCGGCCGATGGTCTGGGCGAGCTCGGTCTCGGCGAGCAGCGAGCCGAAGATGATGCCGGTGCCGAACAGCACCACCGTGCCCCAGTCGATGCGGCTGGCCTCGGTCCAGGTGAGCGTGAAGCGGCGCTGGGACCAGTCGACGGGCAGCAGGAACAGCAGCGCGGCCCCGAGGACCGCGACGATGCCCTCGTCGAGCCGGTCGCTGACCAGGTCGTAGGCCGCCGAGTCGTTGCCCGCGACCAGCGCGACCACGCCCGGCGTCACCCACAGCACGACGGTGGTGGCGAAGGCGACCAGGGTGTTCTTCTCCGCCCGCGAGAGCTTGCCGAGCTTGGCGCGCTCGGCGGCGACGTAGTCCTCGACGCCGGAGAGCCTGTTGATCTCGGGCCGGTTGAGCAGCAGCAGGATCCCGGCCAGCACCACGAACATCAGCAGGCAGATCGGCGCGGCCATGACCATCCACTGCAGGAAGGAGATGCGCTGGCCGGTGGCCTCCTCGATCAGGCCGCGGCCGATCAGGTTCGGCGGCGAGCCGATCGGGGTGAGCAGACCGCCGACGCTGGCGCCGTAGGCGAGCATCAGCATCAGGGCGACGCCGACCCGCAGCCGGAGCGGGTCGAACGGGGCGCCCTCGGGCAGCTGCTTGCGGACCAGCTCGGCGATGACCGCGAGGATGCCGACGGCGGTGGGCAGCAGCATCGCCACGGTCGCGGTGTTGGACACCACCGCGGACAGCAGGCAGGTGACCACGCCGAAGGCGGTGATCACCCGCGCGGAGCTGCGGCCGACCCCGGGCAGCGACAGGATGCGGAACGCGAAGCGCCTGGCCAGGCCGTGCCGCAGCATCGCCTGGGCGAGGATGAACGCCCCGATGAAGGTGAACACGGTCGAGGACCCGAACGGCGCGAGCACGTCGTCGGGCGGCAGGACGCCGAGGACCACGACCGCTCCGACACCGATGAGCCCGCCGACCGGGATCGGCACCGGCTCGCAGACCCACAGCACGATGACGCCGAGGAGCACGGCGGCGAGCTTGTGCTGGGCCGGTTCGAGCTGGGTGGGCAGCAGCAGGAAGAGGACCGCCAGCGCCGGGGCCAGGAACAGCCCGGTCGTGCGACGAGCCCGCTCGAACCGCTCCTCAGCCGCGGAGAGGACCTGTTCGCCCAGTCCCCGGTACGTGCTGCCGGACAGCAGCACCGACGTGACGTCCTGCTCGCTTCGTTCGCGCCCGCCGTCCCCTTTGTCCATTCCCAGACGATAGGCGCAATGTGATTCAGTTCACCACAGTCCGTTCAGCTGTCTTGGCGGTGGTGTGCGCGGCGGAGGCACCTCCCCGGCGGGGAGGCGCCCCGGTCACTTCGACTCGCAGCGCGCGCCGTTCGCGGGGACGGTCAGGTCGACCAGGTACTTCGTGGCCGCGTCGTCGACGCAGCTGATCCCCTGCAGGAACACCGTGTGCTGGGTGCCCTCGTAGGTGAGCAGCTCACCGTGCAACGCCTCGGCCAGCTTGACGCCCGCGTCGTAGGGCGTCGCCGGGTCGCCGGTCGTCGAGATCACCAGCGTCGGCGGCAGCGCCCCCACCTCGGGCTCGGTCGGGTCGCCGGTGACCGGGACCGGCCAGAAGGCGCACATGTCCCGCGCCGCGCTCGGCGGGTTGCCGTCGTCGAGGAACGGCGCCGCCTCGCGGTAGCGGCGGTCGGCCTCGCGGCGCTGCTCCGGGTCCACGACGCGCTGGTCGTCGACGCAGTGCACCGCGTCGAAGGCGTCGTTGGTGTTGGCGTAGCGACCGGTCTGGTCGCGGCTGAAGTAGCTGTCCGCGAGCGCGAGCAGGGTCTGGCCGGTGCCCTGGCGCAGCTCGGCGAGCCCGCTGTCCAGCTGTTCCCAGAGGCTGGGCGCGTACAGCGCCTGGATCGCCCCCATCGTGGCGTCGGCGTAGGACAGCTCGCGGCCGTTGCCCGCCCGCACCGGGTCCTCCACCAGCGGGCGGGTGATCTGCTGGAACTGCGCGACCGCCGCCTTCGGGTCGTGGCCCAGCGAGCACTGCTGGCGGGCCGCGCACCACACCGCGAAGTCGTCGAAGGCGCGCTGGAACCCGGCGCCCTGGGCCACCAGCTGGTCGATGGCCGACTGGCCGGGGTCGATCGCCCCGTCGAGCACCATCGCCCGCACGTTGCCCGGGAACTGCTCGGCGTACTCGGCGCCGATCCGGGTGCCGTAGGAGTAGCCGACGTAGTTGAGCTTCTCGTCGCCGAGCGCCGAGCGGAGCACGTCCATGTCGCGGGCCACCTCGCGGGTGCCGACGTTGGCCAGCAGCTCGGTGCCGGTGCGCTCGGCGCACTTGGCCGCGTAGTCGCGCTCCTCCTGCTCGGTCTCCGCGACCCCGCTCGGCGAGGTGTCCGCGTCGGAGTCCAGCCGCTGGGCGTCACGCTCCTGGTCGGTCAGGCAGCGCACCGCCGGTTCGGAGGCGCCGATGCCGCGCGGGTCGAAGCCGATCAGGTCGAACCGCTCCCCCAGCGCGGAGTTGCGCACCGACCCGGCCAGGCTTGCCGCCGTGCTCATCCCGGACGCCCCAGGGCCACCCGGGTTGAGCAGCAGCGACCCGATCTTCTGCGGCTGGTCGGTGGCCGGGCTGCGCAGCACGCCGAGGGTGATCACCTGGCCCTGCGGCGCGGCGTAGTCCAGCGGTACCTCCAGGCGCGCGCACTCCAGGCCCGGGTTGGCGTAGGAGGCGCGGTCGCTCTCGGTCCGGGCGTAGGGCGCGCACGGCCCCCAGGCCAGGGCCTGCCCGTAGTACCGCTCGAGACCCGGTGGAACGGGTCCGACCGGCCCCTTCTGATCGGTGTGCGGCTGCAGCTGCGGTGGCTCCTGCCCCGGCAGGCTGCACGCGGCGGCGCCCAGCACGGCGAGCGCGGAGAGCACGGTCAGTAGGCGGTTCACCACTGGATCGTGACATGCACGGGCCGGTGTGAGTCGCGCCGGGCGGGACGACACCGCCCGGTCGGGTGCGCGAAGATGGGGGCATGCCCCAGTTGCGCATCGCACTCGCACAGGTCAACGCATGCGTCGGCGACATCGCCGGGAACAGTTTGATGGTCCTGGAGTGGACCCGCCGCGCGGTGCACGAGGGCGCCCACCTGGTGGCGTTTCCCGAGATGGTGCTCTCCGGCTACCCGGTCGAGGACCTCGCGCTGCGCAAGTCGTTCGCGGCGGCCAACCTCGCCGAGGTCGAGCAGCTCGCCCGCCGACTGCAGGACGCCGGGTGCGGTGACGCGCTGGTGATCGTCGGGCACCTCGGCCGCGACGACCAGGGACCGCGAAACTCCGCGTCGCTGCTCCACGGCGGCGAGGTCGTCGCGACCTACCACAAGCACCACCTGCCGAACTACGGCGTGTTCGACGAGGCCCGCTACTTCGCGACCGGCTACGACCTGCCGATCGTGCGGTTCCACGGGCTGGACGTCGGCGTGGTCATCTGCGAGGACATCTGGCAGAACGGCGGGCCGGTGGCCGCGCTCGGCCAGGTCGGGGTGGACCTCGTGGTCTGCCTCAACGGCTCGCCCTACGAGCGCGCCAAGGACGACCTCCGCACCCCGCTGGTCGTGCGGCGGGCGGCCGAGGCCGGTGCGCCGGTGGCCTACGTGAACCTGGTCGGCGCGCAGGACGAGCTGGTCTTCGACGGCGACTCGATGATCGCCGCGGTGGACGGCGATATCACCTCGCGGGCCCCGCAGTTCGCCGAGCACCTCCTGCTGCAGGACCTGGAGCTGACCGCGGGCGGGTACACCTCGACCACGGTCACCAGCGAGCCGGGGCCGATGCGGCTGCCCGCCTTCGACGTGCAGCGGATCGTGCTGCAGCCCCAGCCGCTGCCGAGCTACGAACCGCTGCCGACCGCTCCCCCGGCCGAGCCGCTGGACGACGAGGCCGAGGTGTGGGGCGCGCTGGTCACCGGGCTGCGGGACTACGTGCACAAGAACGGCTTCCGCTCGGTGACCTTCGGCTTCTCCGGCGGCATCGACTCGGCGGTGGTCGCGGCGCTGGCCGCCGACGCGCTCGGCGCGGACTCGGTGCACGGCGTCTCGATGCCGTCGACCTACTCCTCCGAGCACTCCCGGTCCGACGCCGCCGAGCTGGCCGAACGCATCGGGTGCCACTTCGAGGTGCAGCCGATCGCCGACATGGTCGAGGTGTACGTGCGGCAGCTGGGGTTGACCGGGCTGGCCGAGGAGAACGTGCAGGCGCGCGCCCGCGGGATGCTGCTGATGGCGCTGTCCAACCAGCGCGGGCACCTGGTGCTGGCGACCGGGAACAAGACCGAGCTGGCGGTGGGCTACTCGACCATCTACGGCGACGCGGTGGGCGCCTTCGCGCCGATCAAGGACGTGCCGAAGACGCTGGTGTGGAAGCTGGCGAAGTGGCGCAACGCGGACGCCGAGAAGCGCGGGGAGGTGCCACCGATCCCGGAGAACTCGATCACCAAGCCGCCGTCGGCGGAGCTGCGGCCGGGCCAGGTGGACCAGGACTCGCTACCCGAGTACGACGTGCTGGACGTGGTGCTGGACGGCTACGTCGAGGGCGACCGGAGCTACGCGGACCTGATCGCCGAGGGCTTCGACGCCGAGCTGGTCGAGCGGGTGCTGCAGATGGTGGACCGGTCGGAGTACAAGCGGCGGCAGTACCCGCCGGGGACCAAGATCACGTTCAAGGCGTTCGGCCGGGACCGGCGCCTGCCGCTGACCAACCGCTGGCGCGAAGTCGCGCCGTGACGACACCCGTCGCCCAGGTGCGGCGCCACGTCGTGCGGTGGCGCAGTTTCAATTGAAACTGCGGTTCTGCCCCACGGCGGATCGCAGTTTCAATTGAAACTGCGGACCGGGGGCGTGTTGGTGCCGGACACGCCGGGGCGTGTTGGGTGGTCGTGCGACTTCAATGGATGTGCGATTTCCATTGGAGTTGCCACCACCCGGGGTGTGGCGACCGAAGGAGGAAGATCCGGTGTGGGCCGTGCACGCTTTGTGCACTGTGGACGGACAGGTGGTGCTGTGGGCGGAGGACTCCGAGCTGCCGGCCCGGGTTCCCGGGCGCGCGCCGCGTGGTCCGCTGGCGCACCCGTTCGCCGTTGCGGGTGAGGCGCTGCGCGAGGCGCTGGGTGGGGAACCGGTCAAGGTCAGCTCGGTGCGGGTCCAGTTGCCGTCCTACGCCTCCGCGCCGGTGCCCTCCCCGGAGCTCGTCCGGGACCCGTTGACCGCCGGACCTGCGCCGCGCGGGAAGCTCCGGCTGCGGGAGTGGCTGGTCCCCGCCGTGACGTGCAACCCGGCGTCCGTGGTCGAGCTGCTGGACGAGGGCGTGCCCGGCTGCCGGTTGGGAGCTTCGGCGCGGTTCCTGCGCGGCCTCGCCGAGTGGGCGGAGCAGCTGGTGTCGGGCGGTCGGGTGCTGCCCGCGCTGGTCGACGCGGACGAGTGGCCGACCGCGCGGTGGCGACCTGCTCTGTCCAGCACCGACTCGGCGCACTTCGTGGCGCTGCGCGACGCGTTGCCACCGGCGTTCCGCTGCGAGCGCGGCGAGGCCCCGGCCGAGGTTCTGCGCACCGCGCTGGACGTGCTGGTCGACGGCATCGCGCGCAGCCGGGTCGCCGACCTCGAGCTCACCCGCGGGCGCACGGCGGCGGCCGCGTGGCTGCGGGCGCTGACCGGGGAGCCGCGGTTCGACAGCGCGGAGAACCAGGTCCGCAAGCTCGCGCGGCAGCTCGACGCCTGGCGCGCCAGCGGCGGTCGGCAGAACCCGGTGCGGACCTGCTTCCGGCTGCACGCGCCCGAGGACGGCGAGGACTGGCGCCTGGAGTTCCTGCTGCAAGCCGTGGACGACCCGAGCGTGCTGGTGTCGGCCGAGGAGGTCTGGCGGGCGGACAGCAGGGTCCTGCAGCGCTGGGTCGACGAGCCGGAGGAGCTGCTGCTCACCGACCTCGGCGCGGCCAGCCGCACCTTCCCCGCGCTGGACCGGGCGCTGCGCGTGCCGCACCCGAGCGAGCTGCTGCTGGACACCGATGGCGCGCACGAGTTCCTGACCAGCGCGACGCTGCTGGACCAGGCGGGGTTCGGCGTGCTGCTGCCGTCCTGGTGGGGACGCACCGAGGAGCTCGGGTTGAAGCTGACCGCGAGCAGCACCGGCACCGCGGGCGCGGTGGCCAAGTAGTCCGGCGTCGGGCTGGCCGACCTGGTCGACTACCGCTGGGACCTGGCGCTCGGCAACGAGCAGCTGACCGAGGCGGAACTGGCGGAGCTGGCCGCCGCGAAGGTCCCGCTGGTGCGGCTGCGCGGCCGGTGGGTCCGGATCGACCGCAAGCGCCTGGCCGCCGGGCTGGCGTTCCTGGAGCGGTCCGGGTCCGGTCAGATGACCGCGGGCGAAGTGCTGCTGCAGGCCGGGATGCCCGCCGAGGGCGACGAACGACCGATGCCGGTCGTGCAGGTCAGCGGGCGCGGTTGGGTCGGCGACCTGTTGTCCGGCCAGCTCGAGCAGCACCTGGAACCGGTGGAGCCGCCCGAGGGCTTCACCGCGACCTTGCGCCCGTACCAGCGGCGCGGTCTGGCGTGGCTGGCGTTCCTGGACCGGCTCGGGCTCGGGGCGTGCCTCGCCGACGACATGGGGCTGGGCAAGACCGTGCAGCTGCTGGCGCTGGAGGCTCTGGTGCGCGCCGACGGGTCGCGCGCACCGACGCTGCTGGTCTGCCCGATGTCGGTGGTCGGCAACTGGCAGCGGGAAGCCGCGCGGTTCGCGCCGTCGCTGAAGGTGCACGTCCACCACGGCACCGACCGGCTCACCGGCGAGGACCTCATGGAGGAGGTGGGTGGCCACGACCTGGTCATCACCACCTACCCGCTGGCCGCGCGGGATGCGGCCGTGCTGCGGGAGGTCCGCTGGGACCGGGTGGTGCTCGACGAGGCGCAGAACATCAAGAACAGCAACTCCCGGCAGGCCAAGGCGGTGCGCGGGCTGTCGGCGCGGCAGCGGATCGCGCTGACCGGCACCCCGGTGGAGAACCGGTTGGCCGAGCTCTGGTCCATCATGGACTTCGCCAACCCCGGCGTGCTCGGCTCGCTGAGCACCTTCCGGGCCCGGTTCGCGGTGCCGGTCGAGCGCGACGGTGACGCCGAGGCAGCCGCGCGGTTGCGGCGCGTCACCGGACCCTTCGTGCTGCGGCGGGTCAAGACCGATCCGGCGATCATCAGCGACCTGCCGGACAAGGTCGAGATGAAGCAGCTGTGCAACCTCACCGCCGAGCAGGCCTCGCTGTACCAGGCGGTGGTGGACGACATGCTCAGGCGCATCGACGAGAGCGAGGGCATTGAGCGGCACGGCCTGGTGCTGGCGACGATGTCCAAGCTCAAGCAGGTGTGCAACCACCCGGCGCAGCTGCTCGGCGACGGCTCCCCGCTGCCCGGCCGGTCCGGGAAGCTGGCCCGGCTGGAGGAGATCCTCGAATCGGTGCTCGCCGACGGCGACAAGGCGCTGTGCTTCACCCAGTTCGCGGGCTTCGCCGGGATGCTGGTGCCGCACCTGGCCGCCCGGTTCGACACCGAGGTGCTGTTCCTGCACGGCGGCACGCCGAAGAAGGCCCGCGACGAGATGGTCCGCCGGTTCCAGGAGGCCGACGGCCCGGCGATCTTCCTGCTGTCGCTCAAGGCCGGTGGCACCGGGCTGACACTGACCGCCGCCAACCACGTCGTGCACCTGGACCGCTGGTGGAACCCGGCGGTCGAGGACCAGGCCACCGACCGGGCGTTCCGCATCGGGCAGCGCCGGGACGTGCAGGTCCGCAAGTTGACCTGCATCGGCACCCTGGAGGAGAAGATCGACCGGATGATGGCGGACAAGAAGGCGCTGGCGCAGCTGGTGGTCGGTTCCGGGGAGAACTGGTTGACCGAGCTGTCCACCAGCCAGCTGCGCGAGCTGGTGGCGCTGGAATCGGAGGCCGTCGGTGGCTGACTGGTACGGCGGTTTCCCCAAGCCCACCAGGCCGATCCGCGTCGAGGGCGGGATCAGGGCGCGCAGCAAGCGCGGCGAGATCGCGCAGACCTGGTGGTCGCGCCGGTTCATCGAGGTGCTGGAGTCGTTCGGCATGGGCGGGCGGCTGCAGCGCGGCAAGAACTACGCCCGCGCCGGGCAGGTGCTCAACCTGACGCTGTCCACGAGCGTGGTGGTCGGCCTGGTCCAGGGGTCGCGGCCCGAGCCGTACCGGGCGCGCATCGCTGTCAAGGCGTTCTCGTCGGCGGAGTGGGAGCAGGTCGAGCAGGCGCTGGCCGGGCAGGCGCTCTACGCGGCGAAGCTGCTGGCCGGGGAGATGCCGCCCGACGTCGAGGAGGTCTTCGCCGGGATCGGCCTGGAGCTGTTCCCGACGACCATGCGCGAGCTGACCATGGACTGCTCGTGCCCGGACTGGGAGATCCCGTGCAAGCACCTGGCGGCGACCTGCTACCTGCTGGCGGAGTCCTTCGACGCGGACCCGTTCCAGATCCTGGCCTGGCGCGGCCGGTCCCGCGAGGAACTCCTGGACCGCCTGCGCGCACTCCGCGGCACGACCGGCCCGGCCACCGAGCAGCCCACCGGTGCTGAACCACTGGCAGACCGCCTGGACACCTTCTGGGCCGCCCCGGAACTTCCGGCCCCACCGGCCACCCCGCGGAGCACGGCCCCGGACGCGCTCCTGGACGAGCTCGCCCCACTCGACGTGCACGTCGACGGCGCACCGGTGGTGGACCTCCTCCGCGCCGCGTACCGGGCGATGACCACGCCGGAGCGGTGAGACAGCGTCCTTTCCGCCCAGGAGAGCGGGTTCTCAGCTACCCGACGGCGTTGGGTGCGCGGTGCGGCGCATCTCGTACCAGTTCTCGCCGACGGGCTCCCCCGCCATGTTCCAGCTCCAGGAGGTGGTCGGGGTGATGCGCAGGTACACACCCGGCCCGAACTTGCCGACCCGCTCGATCGGACCCTCGGCCTCGCCGTAGACGCGGATGCCCCGTGCGATGAACGGGTCGAGGGACACCAGGTCGTCGAAGAGCAGGGCGACCTTGGGGTTCCCGTCCCGGACGTTGCGGAACTTCCGGGTGCCGAGGACCGAGGAACCAGCCCCGCCGATCCAGAAGTGGGTCCCGTCGAACTCGCAGGCGAGCGGCACCAGGTCGGGTTGCCCGTCGGCGGCCACGGTGGAGAACCGGACGACCGGCTGCGACCGCAGGTAGGCGATCTCCTCGTCGGTGAATGACATGAACGACTCCTGCACGTTGGTCGCGGCCAGCCTCCCACCACCCCGCCCCGCAAGCCAGCGCTTGACCTTGCCGCGGCGTCAACGTTTCTACTGGCGGCATGCGAATTGGGGAGATCGCCGCGCTGGTCGGTGTGTCCACGCGGGCTGTTCGGCACTACCACCACCAGGGGTTGCTGCCTGAGCCGGAGCGCTCGGCCAACGGGTACCGGCGGTACGGCCTGCGCGATGCGGTGGTGCTGGCTCGCATCCGCCGCCTCACCGAGCTCGGGATGAGCCTGGACGAGGTGCGGGACGCGCTGGCCGACGACAGCGGGAGCGAGCTGCGGGAAGTCCTGGTCGAGCTGGACCGCGACCTTGCCGAGCAGGAGCGGCGGATTCGCGAACGCCGCGCCCGGATCGGCCAGCTCATCGAACGCGCCGATCGGGGCGAGTTGGGCGCCGAGGGCGTTGTCTCGCCGGGCACCGCGGATCTGCTGGCGGCGCTGCGGACCGCCGACCAGCCCGCACCGTTGGCGGCTCTGGAGCGGGAGCTGTTCGCGCTGATGGACACCACCAGCGGTGACCAGCGCGATCAGGTCCTCGCAGCCGTCCTCCCCGCCATCCAGGACCCGGGGGTTCGTGCCCGCGGCCAGGAGCTGGAGCGTCGGCTCGACGAACTGGCCGAAGCCGCCCCGGACGATCCCCGCGTGGCGCCGCTGGCCCAGGCCCTCGTGGACCACATCCCGGCCGCGGTCCTGGATTTGATCGGCGACGACGACGTGGAGGCCATGCTCGGAGACGCCTTCAGCAGGGCCCTGTTCAACTCGGTGGAGCCCGCGCAGGCCGAGGTGCTGCGCCGGGCGATCCGGTTGGCGGCCCAGCGCGGCACCGGGGGTGCACGATGAGAAAGGTCCTGCGCGCGCTGGCGGTCCGGCGGTGGGCGGCGAGCTTGGCGGCACTGCTGCTGCGGCGGCGGATCGGTGTCGGTCCGGGCGACACCGCGCTGGGTTACGCCCGCGAGCAGGTTCCGATGATGCTGGTCCTGGCGTGCGTGCTGGCGCTGGAGACGGCGCTGGTCGGGCTGCTCGTGCCGTGGCCGGTGGTGCACCTGGTGGACGTCTGCGCGGTGCTGCAAGTCGTGGTGCTGCTGGCCGTCCTGGTCACCCGGCCGCACTTCGTGGGCCGGGACCGGCTGGTGCTCCGCAACGGGGCACGGTTCGAACTGGAGCTCCCCCTCGAGTCGATCACCTCGGTCTCGGCCGCCCGCAAGTCCCACCGCGGAGCCACCTTCCAGTTCCACGAGGGGGAACTGGCCATCGTGGTGGGCAACCAGACCAACGTGCGCGTCGAGCTCGCCGAGCCGATCCGCGTCACGCTGCCGAACGGCACCGCGCAGGAGGTCGGGCAGGTGCGCTTCCGAGCCGACGAACCAGCGCTCGCGGTGTCGACCATCCGCGCGCTGACCGCGGCGGGCTAGGTCGGTTCGACCGGCCGCGGGAGGGAGGTACCCCCAGAACCCTCCCTCCCGCGTCCTACGCGCTCCCACTCCTTAGACGCTGGTCCGGCCGTTTGGTTGCATGTTCCTTTTCACCGTTTTTCCCATCTCCGGACTCGCTGGCCAGGAGCGCACCAGGAGGCGACGACCTCGTCGCCGGACCGCTTGTCCAGCCCGGCCCGGATCTCGGTCTTCACCGGGAGCTCGTGCGTGCCGTCGCCCAGGGTGCCGCGGACCTCCACCAAGCCGCGCGTGCCGGGTGCTCCACCGACCTCGGCCAGACCACGTAGGTCCAGCCGCCCGGCTCCGGGCTCCTGCGTAGTTCCGCGGTGAACGTCCCGTCCATGGCAGACCTCCTCGTCCTGCCCGGGTGGACCACCGGGCGGCGCGGAACTCATCTCGGTGTTCCGGCGTTGCCGTCGCCCAGTTCCGCGCACGACGTCGGGTAGTCCGGCGGTATCTGGGCGTTCGCGGCGAAGAAGGCCAGCACCGGGACGAGCGCACCCGCCGCCAGCGCCAGGAGCACGCCGACCGGGATCGTCGATGCCAGCGCCGATCGCAGCGCCCACCCCTTGTCGACCAGGCGAACCACCACGCGCCGGCAACCCGCGAACAGCAGAGCCGCGATCGGCACCAGGAGGGCGTTGACGAAGACCGTCACCGGGAAGACCACGAAGTTGAATCCGACCCCGCCGCTGGCGTCGTCCAGTCCGCACTCGCGCCACAGGGCGGCGATCCACCGCAACTCAACCCACATCACCAGCAGTGCCAACGGGGTGGTCGCCGCTGCGGCGGTGCCCGCCCAGGAACCAGCGGACCTGATCCCCGTTCGATCACCCATGCCCGTTGGACGCACTGGACGGGCCGCGGTTCCCCGGGACCAGCGCTGGCTTTTGCCGGTGCGAGCGGTTATGCATGGGCGGCGAAGATCGAGAGGTGGGCGTCATGCGGTGGAAGCGGTTCGGGGTCGGGTTGGCAGTGGCTGGTGTCGTCGCGGTGAGCGCGTCGTGCACACCGGCGCCGGAGGCCGCCGCGAACCGGTTGGACGAGGTCGTGCAGCGCGGTGAGCTGCGGGTGTGCAGCACCGGGGACTACCGGCCGTTCACCTACCGGGACGAGGCCGGGCAGTGGAGCGGCATCGACATCGACATGGCGCACCACCTCGCCGGGCAGCTCGGGGTGCGGGCCACCATCGTGCCCACCACCTGGAAGACGCTGGTCGAGGACTTCACCGCCAAGTGCGACATCGCCGTCGGCGGGGTGTCGATCACGCTGGAACGCGCTCGTGAGGCGTTCTTCAGCACCGCCTACGTGGTGGACGGCAAGACGCCGATCACCCGCTGCGAGAACGCCGCGCGGTTCCAGACGCTGGAGCAGATCGACCAGCCCGGCGTGCGGGCGGTGGTCAACCCCGGCGGCACCAACGAGCAGTTCGCCCGCGCCAACCTCAGGCAGGCCACCATCGTCGACCACCCGGACAACAACACGATCTTCCAGCAGATCATCGACGGCGAGGCCGACCTGATGATGACCGACGCCGCCGAGACCCGATGGCAGGCCAAGCAGCACCCCGAGCTGTGCTCGGTGCACCCCGACCAGCCGTTCACCTTCAGCGAGAAGGCCTACCTGCTGCCGAAGGGCGACGTGGTGTTCCAGCAGTACGTCGACCAGTGGCTCAACCTCGCGGTGCACGACGGCACCTACGACCGGATCGCCGAGCCCTGGATCGGCTGACCGCTCACTCGGGCCGGGTGGCCGACCGCTCGACCAGGCCGAGCTGGGCCAGCAGGGTCAGCTGGTCGTAGTAGACCTCGCCGCCGATGATCCGGCCGTGCTCGTCGTAGCGCAGCGTCTCGCAGAAGGCCATGTCCATCCGGCGGCCGGTCGGTGCGCGCCGCCCGAGCGGGCCGTCGTTCTCGCCGCGGCAGTGGAAGTAGGCCACCGAGAAGCCCGGGCCGTCGACGTAGGACGCGCCGATCACCCGCGCGTCCGGGAACGCCCTGGTCCACCGCCCCAGCCACTCCTTGAACTGGGCCAGCGTGCGCAGGGTGCCGCGGCGCGGGTGGTCGATGTAGGCGAACTCGGCACCGAAGTGGTGGTCCACCTCGTCGAGCTGCCGCTCGTTGAAGAGCTCGTGCAGCTCGCGGTGGGTGTCCTGGTTGCGCATCGCCAAATCCCTCCCGCCTGCGCACGTTCCGCCCACGCCGCGCGGCGGGCCAGAGGCGAAGTGCTCCCGGTGTGACGTTGCCCCGCCAGGGCTCGGCGCAGCCGCCGGACCGTGCGACGCTTTTGGGTGCAACCAACCCCCACTACCCGGGGACCTGCCGAGCAGGCCTCGAGGGAACAGGACGGTCAACGATGACTGCTGCCCAGAACCAGGGCGAAACAGCTGCCCCGTACGGCTCGACCCCCACCAAGCGGCGGGTCCGCACCCACCACCTGCAGCAGCTGAAGGAGCGTGGCGAACCGTGGCCGATGCTCACTTCCTACGACATGTACACGGCGCGGATCTTCGACCAGGCCGGGATCCCGGTGTTGCTGGTCGGTGACTCGGCGGCCAACAACGTCTACGGCTACGAGTCCTCGCTGCCGGTGACCGTGGACGAACTGCTGCCGCTGGTCCGCGCCGTGACCCGCTCCGCCGAGCGCGCGCTGGTGGTGGCCGACCTGCCGTTCGGCTCCTACCAGGCCTCGCCAGAGCAGGCGCTGGCCACCGCGACGCGGTTCATGAAGGAAGGCCGCGCGCACGCGGTCAAGCTGGAGGGCGGGCGGCGCTACGCCCCGCAGGTCGAGGCGCTGGTCTCGGCCGGAATCCCGGTGATGGCGCACATCGGCTTCACCCCGCAGAGCGAGCACGGCCTCGGCGGGTACCGGGTGCAGGGGCGCGGGGACGCGGCCGAGGAGCTGCTCGCCGACGCGCTGGCGGTGCAGGAGGCCGGTGCCTTCGCCGTGGTACTGGAGATGGTGACCGCGGAGGCCGCCAAGCAGGTCACCAACGAGCTGCGCATCCCCACCGTCGGCATCGGCGCCGGACCGGACTGCGATGCGCAGGTGCTGGTGTGGACCGACATGTCGGGCATGAACACCGGTCGCACGGCGCGCTTCGTCAAGCGCTACGCCGATGTGGGCGGCATCCTCGCCGACGCCGCCACGCGCTTCGCCGAGGACGTCCGCGGGCACGCCTTCCCCGCCGCGGAGCACTCCTTCCACTGACCGGGCCGCGGGGGCTCTCGTTCCGGGAGCCCCCGCGATCGCGGCCAGGTTCCGGCCGCGACTGGTCGTAGCGTCCAGGGCATGCCTAAGAAGATCATTGTCACCACGCCCACCGGACACGTGGGCTCACGAGTCGTGCAGCTGCTCGTGCAGGCGGGGGTGCGCCCGACGCTGCTGCTGCGCGCACCGGAGAAGCTCGACGCAGCCACCCGCGACCGGGTTGATGTCGTGCAGTGCGACCAGGGCGACGCCGATGCCGTCCTCCGCGCGACGCAGGGCGCGGACAGCTTGTTCTGGGTCGACCCGCCCACGCCAGATGACGACCCAGCCGCTGGGTACGCCCGGATGGGCGCCAATGCGGCGCGCGCGGTGCGGGAGAACGGCATCCCCCGCACTGTCTTCCTCAGCAGCATCGGCGCGGAGAAGCGCCACGGGGCCGGGGAGATCGACGGGCTGGCCCGCACTGAGGAGCTGCTCGACGGGACCGGGGCCAGCGTGCTGCACCTACGCTGCGGCTACTTCTTCACCAACCTCCTGATGGAGCTGGCGGACCTGCGTCGCGGTGTGCTCCGCACCCCGTGGCCGCTCGACCACCCGATGGCCTGGGTGGATCCCCGGGACATCGGCGAAGTCGCGGCCGCGAGGCTGCTCTCCGACGGCTGGTCGGGTGCCAGCGTGCAGGCCGTGCACGGCCCGGAGGACCTGACCTTCACGCGGGTCGCCGAGGTCCTGAGCCTGGCTGTGGGGCACGAGGTGCGCGCGGAGCGGATCTCCGATGACGAGTTCCGGGCCGCGCTGCGCTCGGCGGGGGTGAGCGACGGCCAGGTCGAAGGCATCGTCGGCATGTCGACCGGGCTGCGCGACGGCTTCGTCCCCGAGGACGAGCGCAGCATCCTCACCACCACACCGACCACGCTCGCGGCGTGGGCGCACGCGCACCTCCGCCCGGCGCTCTGACGCGCTACCCGCAGGCGACCCGCGCCCACTGTTCCCAGGTGGACCGCTTGGACCTAGTCCGAACCGATCGGCTCCACGGTGATCCGCGGGTAGCGAGATCGGCCACTCGAATGGCGGCTAGGCAGGCGGGGTGCCGTCGCCGAAGGGCCTGCCACCCAGGGCTTCCCGACCGTGCGGGGTGCGCCAACCGGACAGGTCCGGGCCGACCGGGACGATGCCGGTCGGGTTGATCTGGTGGTGGGTGGCGTAGTAGTGCCGCTTGATGTGGTCGAAGTCGACCGTGTCGCCGAAACCCGGGGTCTGGAACAGGTCGCGGGCGTAGGCCCACAGCACCGGCAGCTCGGTCAGCTTGTGCCGGTTGCACTTGAAGTGGCCGTGGTAGACCGCGTCGAAGCGGACCAGCGTGGTGAACAGCCGGACGTCGGCCTCGGTGATCGTGTCGCCGACCAGGTAGCGCTGGTCCACCAACCGCTCGGACAGCCGGTCCAGGCGGGCGAAGAGCCGCGCGAAGGCCTCCTCGTAGGCCTGCTGCGAGGTGGCGAAGCCGCAGCGGTAGACGCCGTTGTTGACGTCGGCGTACACCCCGGCGTTGACCTCGTCGATCTCCGCGCGCAGGTGCTCGGGGTAGAGCTGCGGGGCGCCTGCGCGGTGGTGCGCGGCCCACTCCGCGGACAGGTCCAGGGTGATCTGCGGGTAGTCGTTGGTGACGACCCTGCGCTCGGCCACGTCCAGGACCGCCGGGACCGTGTACCGCCCGGCGAACTCCGGGTCGGCGGCCAGGTACGCCTCGGACAGGTGGGAGATGCCGGTGACCGGGTCGCGGCCGCCCGGGTCGAGGCCGAACCGCCAGCCCGCCTCGTCGCGGACCGGGTCCACCACTCCCAGCGACAGCACGTCCTCCAGGCCCAGCAACCGGCGCACGATCACCGACCGGTGTGCCCATGGGCAGGCCAGGCTCACCACCAGCCGGTACCGGCCCGGCTCCACCGGCCACCCGGAGGAACCGTCGGCGGTGATCCGGTCGGTGAACCGGTTCGCCTGCCGCACCCACTCGCCGCGCTCCGACGTCTCCGCCCCGAACTGCGCTCCAGCCATGCCGCCACCCTAGGCCCGCGCACCACCCCGCGTCCGGGGAAACCCGTCCCACGCGACTTGCGCCCCGGCACATCCCCGCAGGACGCCCCGGCGGAGCCGAGGAACCCCCGGGGCGCTGAACCCCAGTTCTGGCGGTTCTTCCCAGGTGGGCAGGCCCCCGCCGGTGCGGGTTGAGCCCGGTCGCGATGGGTCGGTGGTGATCTTCCCGGGGCGGGTTGGGGCGGCTTAGGGTGCCGGGCATGGATCTGGATCTCTCCGGGCGCTGCTTCATCGTCACCGGCGCCAGCAAGGGGCTCGGCTTCGCCACCGCGCGGGCGCTGGTCGGCGAGGGTGCAGACGTCGTCGTCTCGTCCTCGTCGGAGGAGAACACCGCCGCCGCCGTCACCGCGCTCGGCGACCGGGCCCGCGGGCTCGCCGCCGACCTGACCGACCCCACCGCGCCGCGGCGCCTGATCGACTGCGCGCGGGAGCAGTTCGGGCGGCTGGACGGGCTTTTCGTCAGCCACGGCGGGCCGCCCGCCGGGCTGCCGAGCGGGCTCGACGACGACACGCTGCGCCGCGGCCTGGAGATCGCCACCATCGCGCCGGTCCGGATGGCCCGCGAGGTCGCCGCCGAGCTCGTTAGCGGCGGCTCGGTCGTCGTGTTGACCTCCACCTCGGGGGCGGAGCCGCTGACCGGCCTGGCCAGCTCGAACGTCGCCCGCCCGGCCACCCAGGGCTTCGTCAAGGACCTGGCCAACGAGGTCGGGCCGCGCGGCGTGCGGGTCAACGCCCTGCTGCCGGGCCGCTTCGACACCGAACGAGCCCGGGAACTCGCCGCCGGCGACCCGGAGGCCCAGCAGGCCGCCGAGCAGGCGGCGGCGCTGCGCCGCTCCGGGGACCCGTCCGAACTGGCGGACGTCGCGGTCTTCCTGCTCTCGCCCCGTGCCTCCTACGTCACCGGGGCGGCGTGGACGGTGGACGGCGGCCGCCGCGCCGAGATGTGAACCGAGGCGGCCGCGGCGATCGCACCGGATCGCCGAGGCTCAGCCCGCGCGCTTGGCGAGGACGTCAGCGTGGCAGGGCTTCGGCGCGCACCAGCAGCCCAGGGCCCGGCCGGACAGCTCGCCGCTGCGCAGCTTCGCCAGCAGGTCCGGCTGCTCGTCGAGCCACTGCTCGTAGTGCCGGACCATCGCCTCGCGGTCGACCTTGGCCTCCTTGAGGAAGGGGCTGGCGAACTCCGACTCCGGCCAGGAGTGCCGCGGCCCGGCGTGCCCCACGTAGGTCAGCAGACCGGACTCCTCCAGCCACGGCACCAGGTGCTTGTGCGGGCCGCTCCTGCGGACGTTGACCACCACCGTGTGACCGTCGAGCAGGGCATCGGCCCGCTCCCGCTCGTCGTCGCTCCAGGAACTCGCTTCCTCCGGCAGCACCGCCACCACCTCCGCCGCCCAGCGTGCCGCCACGACCACCGCGCGACAACAACGCCCTCACCCGGTGGCGCCTCAGACGTCGGTGATGCGCAGCCCGGCGTGGGCCTTGTAGCGCCGGTTGATCGCGATGAGGTTCGCGGTGAAGGCCTCCACCTGGTGGGCGTTGCGCAGGCGGCCGCCGTAGATGCCGCGCACGCCGGGGATCGTGTCCGCCAGGGCCCGGACCACGTCGGTGGCCTCGCGGTCGTCACCCAGCACGAGGACGTCCAGGTCGACGTGCTCCACGCCCAGGTCGGCCAGGGTCACCGCCGAGACGTGGTGGAACGCCGCGGTCACCCGCGAGTCCGGCAGTAGCTGCTCGGCCTGCTGCGCCGCGCTGCCCTCCGGCACCGGCAGCGCGTGCGGGCCCTTCTTGTCGAAGCCCAGCGGGTTCACGCAGTCGACCACGATCTTGCCCACCAGCTGCGTCTGCAGGGACTTCAACAACTCCGCGTGGCCGTCCCAGGGCACCGCCGCCAGCACGATGTCGGCCGCCGCCGCGCAGCCCGCGTTGTCCTGACCGGTGACGTCACCGCCCGCGACCTCGACGATCTCCGCCGCGGCCTGCTCAGCGCGCTCAGCGCTGCGCGAGCCGATCACGACCTTCAGCCCCGCCCGCGCCCACCGGATCGCCAGCCCGCGGCCCTGCGCCCCGGTCCCGCCCAGGACACCGATGGTCATCTCCCGCACCTCAGCCACCACTGGCCCCTTTCGTCACCGTCGACTTCTCAGCTCAACAATCGACCGGTGCGCGGGAATCCGCCACGGAGGTGTGCGTCAGGACACTTCGAAGGCGACCTCGCGACGGGCCGGGTCGACCACCACCAACCGCACCTGCACCTGCTGGCCCTCGCCGAGCCCGTCCCCGGTGCAGCGGGCGATGACCGGCGGATCGGCCACGAACACCTCGCCCGCCACGCCGTTCGCCGCGCGCAGCACGGTGGCCGGGAAGGCCTCCCCCACCCGCGAGACCAGCGACCACGCTTGCGCCTGCGCGATGCAGGCCCGCTCCACCTGACCGGCGATCCGGTCCGAGCTGCCCATCGCCGAGGGCAGCTGCGCCAGTGCCTCCGCCACCCACCCGGGCACCTGCCGGTCCCCCGCCACCGCCAGGCACACCTCCGCGCTGTAGCGGTCGACCAGCCGCCGCAGCGGGGCCGTGACGTGCGCGTACGACGCGCCGATGCCCGCGTGGTTGGCCTTCGCCGGCGCGCCGTCGCCGAAGGCGGTGTACCCGGCCCCGCGCAGCAGCCGCGTCGCCGCGACGTGCACCGCGAGCGCTTCGGGTCGGATCGGGTCCAGCTCGGCCAGCGCCACCGCCGGCGGCAGGTCCACCGGCCAGTCCACCCCCAACCGAGCGGCCGAGCGGCGCAGCCCGGCGACCGTCTCCGGCTCCGGGTCCGGCACCGTGCGCAGCACGCCGATCCCGGCGGAGAGCATCATCTCCGCCGCGCACATGCCGGTGAGCAGCGAGATCTCCGCGTTCCAGGCCTCGACCACCAGTCGCGGCCGCAGCACCAGCCGCCAGCCGCCCACGCCGTCGGACTCCACCTGCTGCTCGGGGAGCCCGAGCTCGATCGCGCCGCGGCGCACCGCCTGCTCCCGCCGCAACCGCCCGACGTCGGGCAGCAGCGCGATCGACGGGTGCGGGACACCCCGCTCCAGCGAGCGCTGCACCCCGTCGTAGTCCAGCTGCGCCACCGACCGGACCAGCGCGCGGCGGACGTCGACGCGCACCGGCAACCCGTCCGGGTCCAGGTCGAGGGTCCACAGCACGGCCGCGCGCACCTGGCCCGGCAGCAGGCTCGCGGCGTCCTCGGACAACCGGGCCGGGTGCAGCGGGACGTTGCCGTCAGGCAGGTAGAGGGTTTGGCCGCGGCGGCGGGCCTCCTCGTCGAGGGCACCACCGGGAGGCACGAACGCCGCCACGTCGGCGATCGCGTAGTGGATCCGGTAGCCGCGCCGACGGCGGCGGACCAGCACCGCCTGGTCGAGGTCCTTGGCGCCCGGTGGGTCGACGGTGACCAGCGGCAGGTCGGTGACGTCCACCCGGGCGCCGGTGGGCACCGGCTGCGCCGCGGTCTGCTCGACCTCGGCCAGCGCGGCTGGCGGGTAGTCCGCGGGCAGTCCCAGCTCGCTGCGGATCGCCGCGAAGTCCTGCGCGGCAGCGGCAACTCCGGTGCCACCTGGTGGTCCCACCGCCGCCGCCACGAGGCTCAGTCCTCGTCGTCTTTCCAGCGCGAGTCGGCCTCGTCGGCCGCCTCGGTGCGCTCCCTGGCTATCTCCAGCGCGCGGGCCGCGGTCTCCTGGTCGGGATACGGCCCCAGGCGCTCAGCGGCTCGGCAGCCGGCCTTCGGCTCGACCTGCCGATGCTTCAGGCAGAAGTACCAGCGTCCGCGGGGCATGTTCCGAGCCTCGCACGACTCCGCGCACCTGTCACGTACCAGGCGCCGACTGGACCGGGATGTCCGAATGCGGTCCCGCGCACCGGCGCGCGGACTCGATCACCAGGCGGGCGGCGGCGGGGCCGCCGGGGTCGGCTGCGGACCACCCGGGCCCTGCCGGGGGATCGGGTCCAGGCAGGACACCAGCACCTGCTGGGTCTCCGGGTTGGCCACCCGGCGCCCGTCGCGCAACCGGTACTCGAGCTCGCCGTTGTCGTCGACCTCCACGGTGCAGCCGACCTCGGCGAGCTGGTCGTCGTCGAGGTCCACCAAACGCTCGTAGCGGGACGGCACCACCCGGTAGATCGGCCACTGCAGGTGCCCGAAGGCCTGGTGGAACTCGGCGAGCAGGTTGCTCATCTGCTGCTGCCACGGCAGCGGCATCGCCTCGGCCAGCGAGCGCGGCAGCACCGCGTACCCGGCGTTCACCCCGGGACGCGGCTGGGCGAGGTAGTCACCCAGCGGCGTGCTCGACGCGGGCGGACCGGACGGCCGCGGGATCGGGTCTGGCGTGAACATCGTGCACCCTTTCCGAGAAGTCGCGCGGACGCGGCACGAGCGGCGCAGCCACCCCACCGCCTCGGCGGGTCCCTGGGGACCACGCCGAGCCGCGCGCTCTCAACGTCAGCAGGCCCCCGCCATTCTTACCTAACGCTGGCCGTCCACGGCAGGAGCAGCAGCCTCCTCCGGGGGCGTGTCGGCGGCCGGGCGGACCACCATCGGCAGCAGCTCGCCGCCGTCCCACAGCTTCTCCACCTCGACGGACTCGCCGGGCTGCGGCGCGTGCAGGACCTGCTCGTCACCGAGGTACAGCGCCACGTGGTGGATGCCCCTCGGGTCCCGGCCCTTGCCCCAGAAGACCAGGTCGCCGGGCTGCGCCTGGTTCAGCGGCACGTGCACGCCACCTTGGAAGTACTGCGTCTGCGAGTACTTCGGGATCTCCACCCCGGCGGCCTTCCAGGCCTGCTGGGTCAGCCCCGAGCAGTCGAAGCTGTTCGGCCCGGCGGCGCCCCACACGTAGGGCTTGCCCAGCTGCGCGTGCGCGTACTGCAGCGCCTGCCCGGCCAGCACGCCCGCGCTCGGCAGGTCCTCGCACCCGCTGAAGCCGGCGACGTTGCCCTCAGTGCTGACCAGGTGCGCGGCCATCGCCTCCCACCTGTGGTAGCGCAGCGGGAACGCCGAGCGCTCCACCTTCTGCGCGGCGGTGCCGGGCCGCATCTCCTCCCAGCCGGGCACCGCGAGGAGCACGTCGTAGAACTTGTTGATCGCGTAGTCCACGTCGGTGACCTGCTGCGCGCTGCCCCAGCCCATGGACGGGCGCATCTGGAAGATGCCCAGCGAGTCGCGGTCGCCGTAGTTGACGTTGGTCAGGTTCGACTCGGTCTTGCCCGCCTGGATCGCGATCTGCCAGGCGCGCGGCGGGAGTCCGCGCTGCTGGCCGACCTCGATGATGCGCTGGGCGATGTCGACCGACTCCGCGGACAACGTGGTGGCGTCGCGCTCACCGCGCTCCTGCCCGTCCCCCCACGGCCCGAGGTCCGAGCTGCAGCTGGACCAGCCCGCGCGACCTCCGCCGCCGGACAGCAGCACGGTCACCGCGCCGATGCCCACCAGACCTGCGAAACCCGCGAGCACGACGAATGCGACCACGAGCTTGCGCATGTCAACCTTCCTTGTCGTACTGGGCCACTCGCCAACCGGCGTCGGTCTTGGTCACGGTCACCTGGAGCACGCCGATGTCGGTGGGCAGGCGCACCACCATCGCGCCCCCGGTCGAGCTGATCGCGGTGGCAGCACCGGTGATCACGTTGCCCGCGTTGGCGGGGTCCACCGAGGCCATCTCGGTGATGAACTCGTCGGTGGTCAGCGGCTCCAGCTTCGCCAACCACTGCGCGCGGTCGGCACCCACCGGGTGGTCCACCCACGCCTTGCCCCACTCCTCGACGACCGCCACCCCGGCCGGGTCCGGGGCGGTCTGCGGGGGCGGGTCGGCGGGCACCGAGATCGTCGGTGGGGCCTTCGTCGGCCGCGGCACCACCGCGGAGTGCGCCGGGGGCTGGGTCGTCGCAGCCGGTTCGGCGAGGTTGTCGCTCGGCGGCGGTTCGGGCAGCGCGAAACCGATCAACGTGGCCACCACGGCGAGCGCGACCACCGCCGCGGCCAGGTGCTTGGGCGAGCGCAGCGGCCAGCCCCACAACCTGCGGTACACCGCGGCTCGTCCGCGGTGCGTCCGGATCGGCATCAGGCCACCCCCTTCCGGCTGTCCGCCGAGCGCCGCGCACCCGGCATCGCAATGATCATCGCCTCAGCCATCGGCCACCTCCAAGCCTCGGGAGGGGCGGTAGATCACGTAGACCGGGCGGCCCGCGACGACCTCCATGTCGGCGCGGCGCGGGCTCGTGGGTTCCGCCGGGCCCGGAGTCGGGGACCCGGCCGTGCGGGACGGGATCAGCACCGGGTCCTCGTCGACGCCGTCCCACTTGGCGTCCGCGACCGGGTTGGTGTCGACGACGCGGCTGGTGGCGCGGGCCTCCGGCAGCGCGGGCATGCCGCCCGGGCGGCGCGGCGCCCCGCTGGGCAGCGCGGTGCTGGCCCCCGCCGCCACCGACGCGGGCGCCTCGCGGTCGAGCCGCTGCGCGGTGGCCGCGACCGAGGCGTGCTGGGCCTCCGGGCGGCTGCGCCACCGCTCCCGCGGCGCCTCGGTGCGCTCCGCGTCCGGGTCCATGTTCCGGGCGCGGTCCCAGAAGTTGCCTTCCTCGTCGTCCTGCGGCCGCCCGCGCCGGAACCGCGAGAAGATGCCCTGCGGCGCCCGCGGCACCGCCCGGCCGACGGTGCCCACCGACAGCTCGACCATCTGCCCGATCCGCCGGACGGGCTTGGCCACCATCAGGAACACCGCGGTGACCAGCGCGGCGAGCAGGATCTGGACCAGCGGGCTGAAGCCGCGCAGCGGGTCGAAGATCCAGGTCAGGATCAGGGTGTGCAGGCCAGCCATGGCCGCGACCATCACCACGTTGAGCACCGCGGCCCCGGCGACGCGGCCGATGGTGCGCAGGACCTGGTGGTAGACCAGCGCGACCAGGCCGATCAGCGGCCCGGCCAGGATCAGCACCCGCAGCAGGACCTGCGCGAGCAGGATGGTGGCCTTGGCCAGCAGTTGGAACGAGGCGTAGGCGAAGGCCTGCACGGTGGCCAGCACCCCGGCGCCGACCCGGCTGCCGTCCACGCCCTGGAAGTAGCCGTAGGCGCTCGTGCCGCTGAGCCGACCCGCGACGTCCTGGAACGCCTGCTTCTTCGGCTCCGCCGAACCGGCGTCGACGCCGTCGTTGACCTCCTGGCGGGTCCAGGACTGGGCACGCAGCAGGTCACGCCCCATCTCCTCGGCCTGCGGCGAGTTGGCCGAGCCGAACTCGCCCTGCAGCCAGTTGCGGTAGATGACCTGGTCGTGCAGCAGGGTCGGCAGCGCGTGCCGCTCGTCGACACCCACCTCCTGCAGGAACCCGGCCTGCACCGCCGAGGTGCCGGTGATCAGCACGTCGTCCAGCGCGTGCGTGTACACCAGCGGGGTCAGGTAGGTCGCGGAGGCGAACCAGAGCCCGGCCAGCGCCCACATCCCGCGCTTGCCGATGGCCGCGAGGTCACCGGTCCAGATGTAGCGGAAGAGCACGATGGCCAGCACCAGCGCGACCAGGCCGAACCACGGGGTGAACACGCTGTCGTAGAGCGCGACGGTGCCGGTCGACACCAGGTCGTCCAACGGCTCGAGCAGGTTCCCGTTCAGCAGCGCGTAGTGCAGGCCGTTGGTGGCGCCGACGAGGTTCTTCGCGATGTTGAACAGCTCGTTGCCGACCCACGTGTCGACCGTGGCGTTCGGGTTGGTCACGCCCTGCGGACCGCAGCCGAGGTCGTAGGTGTGCCAGACCAGGCCCGCGTAGCCGACCTCGTTGTAGGCGCTGCCCGGGTACCCGGTGCCGAGCGAACCCGGGTCCAGCGCGCCGACCATGCCGGAGCCGGGGCGTTCCGGGTTCGGGGGTTCCTTGCAGTCGAAGGGCTGGCCGAAGGCCGGGGCGCCGATCAGCGCCTGGAGCGCCAGCAGTCCCGCGACCAGCGTGAACGCCCGCCGCTTGGCGCGCTCACGCCCCTCGCGGCGCCGCCTCAGCAGCACCGCACCGATCACCGCGGCCAGCGCGACCGCCAGCAGGGCGCCGGTCACCGGGCATCTTCCCCTCCCCGCTCGCCCACGGGGGTCGAGCGGTCGCTGCCGTCATCGCCGTAGCCGATGCCGACGCTTTCGAGCTCGAACTCGTCGAAGGTCTCGTCGAGGTCTTCCGGGTAGTCCGCGGTGGGCGGCAGCGCGTGCGTGGCCGAGTCGGAGTTGGCGCCGTCGGCCGGTTGCAGCGCGCGCGGTTCCACGTCCTCGTCCACGGCGGGGGTGGTGTCCAGCGCGTTGCGCAGGTGCTCCAGGTGGGGGCCGGAGAAGTCGATGCGGATCTTCTCCACCCCGCCGGCGCCGTCGCCGAAGATGAACTGCCGGGGCGAGCGGTCGCGTTCCGTGCTGTTGCGCGCCGGGCCGGGTCGGCGGCCGAGGGCGGCCACCACCTGCTCGTACCCGGCGCCGACCGGCACCTTGAGCAGGCGCAGCGCGTCGGCCTGGGCGTTCTCGTCGTCCAGCCGCCCGATGAAAACCGAGTCCAGCAGCGACACGAAGCCCTGGATGCGCAGGAAGTCGGCCGGGATCTGGCTGGACAGCAGGACCCGGACGTTCCACTTCCGGGAGTCGCGGGCGAACCGGTTCATCAGCACCCGGCCGGTCGGCACCTCGGAGAGGAAGAATGCCTCGTCGATCCACACGCCCTTGCGCTCGTTCTTGGGCCGCTCGTAGATCGACCGCTGGGTCAGCCAGGCGGCCAGGTTGAGCATCTCCACGCCGAGGGCCTCGGCGTCGGTCCAGTGCTCCCGGCCGACGCCGTCCTTGGGCAGCGCCAGCCCGGCCATGGTCAGCACGGTGAGCCGGTCCTCGCGGCGCTCGGAGTACGGGTCGGCGTTGACCTCCGGGATGAGCAGCGACATCCGCTCCCGGATCTCGTCCAGGAAGTCGGCGACCACGACGGCGTGCTCGTGGTGCTCGCTGGCGTCGCGGCGCAGCGCCTCGAAGACCATGCCCGGGTGCGCGTCTGGCCGTCCGCCGACCGCGCGGACCGCGCGCAGCAGCACGATCCGGGTCTGCGGCAGGCGCGCCACCTCGTAGGGCAGCAGGCCGGTCAGCACGTCGAGCACCAGGCGGCGGCGGGTCGCGGCGGCCAGCGCGCGCTCCCGGCGCCAGCTGCGCTCCGGGTCGTCCTCGTCGACGAAGTGCTCCAGCTCCGGTTCGGCGACCACCCGGTACGGGTTGAGGATGCCGGGTTGGGCGTTGAGCAGGTTGATCGGCCGGGCGTAGGGCCGCAGCTCCGGCAGCTCGCACAGCGCGGCCAGTGGGCCCGAGGGGTCCAGCAGCGTCCAGTTCGCCCCAGCCCGCAACGTCTTGTAGACGGTCCCGCCACCGAGGAACGACTTGCCGCCGCCCAGACCGGCGACGATGGCCGTCAGGCCGGAGGCGTCGCGGACCTCCTGGGCCATCCACGGGTCCCAGGCGACCGGGCGCCGGGTGGCGGTGCAGGTCTCGCCGAGCAGGATGCCGCGCCGGTCGCCGACCTCCGCGGTGGCCTGCGGGACCGCCGAAGCCGCCCACACCACCGAACCGCGCCGCAGGTAGGCGCTGTTGGCCAGTGGTTCGCCGGGGATGAACTCGCGGGCCAGCGCGTACTGGGCCTCGGGGTGCTCGATGGCGATCTTCGGCTTGTACAGGTCGAGGATCTGCTGGGCCAACCGCAGCGCGTCGCGCTCGGTGGGGCCGGACACCGCGAGCCGCCACCAGGACTTGACCCGGGTGGCCAGCGCGGTGAACCCGGAGGTCATCTCGTCGTCGACCTCCAGCACCCGGTTGGCCTGCCGGGCCAGCGAGGTCGGCGGCTCCAGGCCGTGCTCCTCGGTGTAGTGCCGGACCTGCGAGCGCACCTTGTTCATCTGGCGCTGCAGTTCGCCGCCGACGTCCTCGGGGCGGCGCACGTAGATCCGCGCGGACCACTCCACCGGCGCGGGCATCCGGTCGGAGTGCTGCATCCACGGGTCGTCGATCTCGGGGATCTGCAGGCCGTGGGTCTGCCCGACGGTGAGCACCGCGAGGTGCCGGACGATGCCCGCGTTGGACCCGGTGCGGCCGCGGACCGTGACGGTCGGCGCGTACGGGTCCTGGTGCATGTCGGAGGCGTCGGTGAACGACGCGAGGTCCTCGGGTTCCCACGGGGCGCCGGGGACGGCGGGCAGGTTGCGCGGCGCGGGCAGGCCCAGCGAGCACGAGCGGTGCATCAGCCAGGAGACCTCCTCGGCGGTGACCGGGCGACCGTCCAGCCCGGCGGAGCCGATGACCTGGTCGAGGTGCTCGATCTCGCTGTCCAGGGCGATCAGCTCGGCGTCCACCGCCTCCGGGAAGACCTTGCGCAGCAGCGGCGCGGCGCGCTCGACGGCGCGGTCCACCACGTTGCGGGTCTGCACCTGGACCCCCAGGTAGACCTCCTTCTCGGCCATCGAGCGGCCCATCAGCTGCTGCTGCTCGCCGACCATGTAGTCGTCGAAGGTCAGCGCGCCGGGGGTGTCCGGGAGGGGGTGGCGCGCGTTGTGCACGTGCGCCTCGGCCCACATCCGGATCGGGTAGGGCCGGTTGGTGACGCGCAGGTGCAGCCAGCGGCCCTGCAGCTCGGCGTACTGACCGGCGATCGCGGCGATCAGGTCCTGGCGCTGGGAGTCCGAGCGGAACGACCAGCGCTGCGGGGAGAGCCGGTACCAGGCGAACACGTCCTGCCCGGTGCGCAGCAGGTGGCCGTCGATGGACCGCGCCGCGATGGACGGGGTGTAGGTCGGGATCGACTGCTCGTCACCCGGGGTCCGACCGCGCTTGGCGGGTTTGCCCTTGGGGCTGCGGACCTTGCCGTGCGAACCGCGGGGGCCAGGGACCTGGTGCGTGTTGCGCTCACGGCCTCGCCGGCGACCGAACACCGCGAACCTCCTTGCTACGCGCGCGCCTGCTGGGAACCGTGCTGCGGGCCGCCGGTCCCCCGGACCGGGCGGGCCGCTGCTGCCGCTGGGGGTGGCCGCGGTGAGCCTGCTGCTTGGGGGTCTGCTGCTTGGGGGTCTTCTTCCGGTTGGCGGCCTTCGGCTTGGGGCGGGGGCGCTGGGAGCGCACCCTGATCCGGGCCGCGCTGGCCGCCCCGCCCGTGCCGGAGGTCCTCGCCCGGGGGGCGGTGAGCTCGCGCAGCCACATCGCCATCACCGCGCCCAGCGGCCGTTCGTGGCCGATCTTCGCGCAGATGATCCGGGTGAGCGCGATGGTGATGACCACTGCCCAGCCGGTGGAGAGGAAGCCGAAGCCGATGTTCATCCGGCGCTCGACCGCGAGCACGATCAGGAACACCACCAGGCCCACGCCCCAGGCGACGTAGCGCGCCCGCCACGGGAAGGTCGCCCGCGGCGGGCCGAGCCAGACGGCGTCCACCCGGTAGATCTCGTCGTCGGTGCGTATTCGCACTGGTCAGCCCCCAGTGCTGAACAGGCCGGCGATGAAGGTGCCGATGTCCACCCCCGCGTTGGTGCTGACGGCCAGGCCGATGATCGTCAGGGCGACGATGACACCGCCGACGCGCCGCATCACGCCAGCGTTGTCGCCCTTGCCACCACCCAGCCACAGCAGCAGGATCGCGACGACCAGCAGCAGCAGCGGGACCAGGTTGTCGAGGATCCAGCCCTGGATGCCGCTCGTGCCCACCTGTCCCGGTTGCTGGGCCAGTACGTCCAGTTGCGCCAGTGTGTCCAGCGACGTGGCGATCATCTCTTTACCCCTGAGTGCGCGGAGTGTCGTCGGGCCGGTACCTCAGCGCGCCGGGGGTGATCCGGCACGCAGGTACGAGTAGAACATGACATGGTCACCAGAAGTAGTGGTTGCGGATTCCGGTGTGGCGGGGCATGGCACTGCCGACCGGTTGCCGTCACGCCGCGAATAGGCCGTTCGGGGTTGCCGCTTTCGGCGCACCACCGGGAAAAACGCGCTCACCAGGTCGGTTCCGGCCTGGAATCTCGTGGCTGTTCACCCGCTTGCGAACCCCTTCGTAACGCACCGTGCACGGCTCGGTCATCCAGTGGATTTCCGCACATCGCGTCATGATGCACCCGACCGGATCACGCGAATGTGAACTCGCGGAGCGGGATCGGGCTGAGGTGATCTAGACGCGATACCTCAGCGTAGCGGCCCGTGCACAGCAACCAACGGGCAGGGCCACCGCGCGGATGAACCCTGAAGTGCACAGTGGACGATCCACCTGCGGGGACCCGACCCCAGAACGCCCCCACCACCAAACCCGGAACCCGGGCACACCACCCACTCCGAGCAGTCGGCAGCAGCCCGGGTGGAGGAGGAGGGGCGGGGCAGGGCGCCGGACCGGTGGCCGCACCTGGAACAGGGCACCCGCGGTCCGGGCGGGTGCTGGGGGTCCGCCACCCGCACCGCCCAGCAACCCAGCCACGAGAACAGAGGAAGCGGATGAGTCGGCCTGTAAGCCGGATTCTGTTCTGGTGGCCTCGCGGCCGTCCCTTCGGTGACCATCCATCTCGACCCGCCGTCGCCGACGGGCTCGTGCGGCCTACCCGCGGACTCGGGCGGGCCGCCCTCGATCGTCCGCGCAGACGCCTGGTCGGGCGTCCTCTTGGCCTTGCTCCGGGTGGGGTTTACCTAGCCACCCCGGTCACCCGGGGTGCTGGTGGTCTCTTACACCACCGTTTCACCCTTACCCGGCGGTGTCCGCCGGGCGGTCTGCTCTCTGTGGCACTGTCCCGCGGGTCGCCCCGGGTTGCCGTTAGCAACCACCCTGCCCTGTGGAGTCCGGACTTTCCTCGACGGGATCGCTCCCGCCGCGGTCACCCAGCCGACTCATCCGCACCTCCCAGTCTAGAACGCCGGGGGTGCGTGCCGGGGTCGGCCCCCGGCACGCACCTGGTCACAGCGCTGCCCCGGCCAGGCGCTCACGCGCGGCCCGGGTCGCGCCGACGTGGTCCAGGCCGAGGAGCCCGGCGCCGATCACCGGGGGTGCTTCGACCAGGCGGACCTGCACCTCGGGGGCTACCTTCGCGCACCGGCGCCGGATGTCGGGCACCAGCCGTCGACCGGCTCCAGCCAGCACGCCGCCGCCGAGCACGACGGTCGGCGCGTCGAGCAGGTCCAGGCGGCGCAGGGTCACCGAGGCCATCAGCCCGATCTCCTCGGCCTGGCGGTCGACGAGCTCGGTGGCGATGGCGTCCCCGGCTTCGGCAACCTCGAACAGCAGCGGGCACAGCTCGTGCAGCACCGCGTGGTCGAGCTCGCCGAAGTGCAGCGCCTCGACCACCTCGGCGGCGCTGCGCGTCCCGAAGTGGGCCACGACGGCGGGCAGCAGTTCGGTGGGTGCGCCGCGGCCGTCCTCGGCCCGCACCGCCCACCACAGGGCTTCCTGGCCGAGGAAGGCCCCACCGCCCCAGTCCCCGGAGATCCGGCCGATCGCCGGGAACCGGGAGGTGCGGCCGTCGGCGGCGACGCCGACGCTGTTGATGCCCGCCCCGCACACCACCGCCACCCCGACGCCGTCGTCGGTCCCGGCGCGCAGCAGCGCGAAGGTGTCGTTGTCCACCGCCAGGGTCTCCGACCAGTCGCGTTCGGCGATCGCCCGGTGCAGCTCCGCCTCCTCGCGCGGCAGGTCCGCCCCGGCCAGGCAGGCCGCGGTGTGCCGCGCGAACGGGGGCCCGGCGGGCAGCCCGGCCTGGGCGGTGGCCTCGGTGGCGAGCGCGGCGAGGGCGTCCATGCTGCGTTGGACGCCGACGTGCTGCGGGGAGGCCCCGGGGCCGCGCACGGAGGCCAGCACCGTGCCGTCGTCAGCGACGAGCAGGACGTCGGTCTTGCTGTTGCCGCCGTCGATGGCCAGCACCGCGGGCTTCATCGGGCCCACGGCAGGTGGTCGGCGTTGCGCCGCACGAGCTCGTCGGCGAGCTGGTCGGCGATCGCGTGCTGGCCGACCAGCGGGTGGGCGAGCAGCGCGTCGGCGACGCGGTCCCGGCCGCCGCGCAGCGCCGCGTCCAGCGCCAGCTGCTCGTACCCGGCGACGTGGCCGATCAGCCCGGCCAGCGCGGGCTCCACCGGGCGCACCGGCAGCGGCCGGGCACCATCGGCGTCCACAGTGGAGTTCGTCTCGACCACCATGTCGTCGGGCAGGAACGGTAGCGCGCCACCGTTGCGCACGTTGACGATGTGCTCCTCCGGCCCACCGGAGGTCAGCGCGTGCACGAGCTGCACCGCCGCCTCCGAGTAGTACGCGCCGCCGCGCTTGGACAACTCCTCCGGCTTGGTGGTCAGCGCCGGGTCGGCGTAGCGCTTGAGCAGGTCCCGCTCCACGTCGGCGACCACGCTCGCCCGCGGCGGTTCGGTGCGCTGCTTGGCGACGACCTCGTCGTGGGCGTAGAAGTACTTCAGGTAGTACGAGGGAACCGCGCCCAGCCGCCGGAAGAGCTCCGCCGGGAGTCCGATGTGCTCGGACATCGCTTCTGCGTGCTCACCGAGCAGGTCCGGCAGGACGTCCCGCCCGCCGACCCGCACCCCGCGCACCCAGGTGAGGTGGTTCAGCCCGGTGTGCTCCAGGTGGACCTCGTCCGGCGCGACGTCGAGCAGGTCCGCGATCCAGCGGCTGAAGGTGATCGCGACGTTGCACAGCCCCACCGCGCGGTGCCCTTCGGAGAGCAGCGCGCGGGTGACGATGCCGACCGGGTTGGTGAAGTTGACGATCCACGCGTCCGGTGCGGCGGTGCGCACGCGTTCGGCGATGTCGAGCACCACCGGCACCGTGCGCAGCGCCTTGGCCAGGCCGCCCGCGCCGGTGGTCTCCTGGCCGACGCAGCCGCAGTCCAGCGGGAACGTCTCGTCGCCGTACCGGGCCTGCTGGCCGCCGACGCGCAGCTGCAGCAGGACCGCCGCCGCCCCGGTGGCCGCCTCGACCACGTCGGCGGTGGTGGTCAGCCGCGCCGGGTGCCCGGCCTCGCGCAGCAGGCGGCGGCAGAACCCGGCCACCACCTCCAGCCGCTCCGCGTCCGGGTCGACCAGCACGATCTCCTCTACCGCCGGTTCCCGGCGCCGGGCCAGGCCGTCGATCAGCTCGGGCGTGTAGGTGGAACCCCCGCCCACCACGGTCAGTTTCATGGTCACCCCTTGACTCCGGTGAAGGTGATGCCGCGGACGAAAGCGCGCTGCGCGAGCAGGAAGAGCACGATGACCGGCAGCATGACCAGGACCGTTGCCGCCATCGTCAGGTTCCACTCCACGCTGTGCATGCCGCGGAACGAGGCCAGCCCGATGGACAGCGTCCAGGACTGCTGGTTCTCCCCGGCGTAGAGCAGCGGGCCGAAGAAGTCGTTCCAGGTGTAGAGGAAGCAGAACATCGCCGCGGCGGCGATGCCCGGCCGGGCCATCGGCACCACGATCCGCAGCATCGCGGTGAACTCCGAGCAGCCGTCCACCTTCGCCGCGTCCACGTAGGACCGAGGGATGGTGAGGAAGAACTGCCGCAGCAGGAAGATGCTGAAGGCGTCGCCGAACAGGTGCGGGATGATCAGCGGCCACAGCGTGCCGGTCAGCTCGAAGCGGGTCCACAGGATGTACAGCGGCACCGCGGTGACCTGCGGCGGCAGCATCATGGCCGCGATCACCAGCACGAACGACACGCCGCGGCCGCGCCAGCGCAGCTTGGCCAGCGCGTAGGCCACCGGGATGCTGGAGATCAGCATGAACGCGGTGGCCAGCGTCGAGTACAGCAGGCTGTTGAGCAGGAAGCGCAGCATCGGCGCCTTGGTGAAGACCTCGGCGAAGTTCTCCCAGTGCCACTCCTGCGGCCACAGGTTCGCGGTCAGCGCCTGCTCGTCGGACATCACCGCGGTGAGGAGCACGAACACCAGCGGCAGCAGGAACATCACCCCGAGCGCGAGCCCGAGGCTGTGCACCGCGATCCAGTGCAGGCGCTTGTTCCGCCGGTTCCGCACGAGGTCGGCGTTGCGCGCGCCGGTCCTCAGCACAGCCACGTCGGCCACTCAGCCCACCTCCTCAGCGTTGGTGCCGCCGCGCATCCGGCGGATCAGCAGGGCGGTGAAGCCGAGCGAGACCACGAACATCACCACGGCCATGGCCGCGGCGTAGCCCATGTTGTAGTAGTGGAACCCCTGCTGGTAGAGCCAGGCCGGGAAGGTCAGCGTCGCGTTGTCCGGGAAGCCCAGGACCTTGCTGCTGCCCACCACCTCGGCCTGCCCGGAGGCCACCGCCCCGGCCACCACGGCCTGGGTGAAGTACTGCAGCGAGAAGATGATCGAGTTGACCACGCCGAACAGCAGCACCGGCGCGATCGACGGGAGCGTGACGTGCCAGAAGCGGCTGACCGGACCGGCACCGTCCAGGGCGGCCGCCTCGTGCAGCTCCTGTGGCACGTCCAGCAGCGCGGCCAGCATGATGATCATCAGCTCGCCGCAGCCCCACAGCGTCAGCAGGGTCAGCGCCGGCTTGGCCCACGCCGGGTCGTTGAACCACAGCGGGCCGTCGATGCCCAGCAGACCCAGCAGCCCGTTCACCGGCCCGGTGCCGGGGTTGAACAGGAAGGTGAAGGCCAGCGTGGCCGCGACCGGCGGCGCCAGGGCGGGCAGGTAGCACAGCGTGCGGACCAGCCCCACCCCGCGGCGCAGCCGGGCGATCACCGCGGCCACGCCGAGGGCGAACACCACCCGCAGCGTGGTCAGGACCAGCACCAGCCACAGCGTGTTCGCCGCCGCGATGCGCACCACCGGGTCGCCGAACAGCAGGTAGGCGTAGTTGCGCAGGCCGACCCAGTCCGGCGGGGTGAGCAGGTCGTAGCTGGTGAGCGAGAAGTAGCCGGTGGCCAGCAGCGGGTAGGCGAAGAACAGGCTGAACCCGATGATCCACGGCGACATGAAGGCCAGCACCTGCAGTCGCCTGCGGCGCGCCTTGCGGGGTGGAGCCGGGGCGGCGCGCCCCGACTCCGTCCTCTCCAGCGTCGCGGTCATCAGTTGCCGCCCAGCGCCTTGGCGGCATCGATCTGGGCGTCCAGCTCGCGCAGCCCGGCGGCGAGGTCGCCGACCTGGCCGCTCTGCCACTTCACCGAGAAGTCCTCGGCGGACTTCATGTAGGCGCTGCCGTTCGGGCTCGGCGGGCTGGGCACCAGCTGCGGGTTGTCGAACAGGTCGAGGAAGGTCTGGTACTGCTCGCTGCGCTCCACCCGCGGGTCGTGCAGGGCTTCCTTGGTGGTCGGCACGTTCTTCAGCCCGTTGGCCAGCTCGACCAGCGCGTCGGTGTTCGTGGTCAGGTGGCGGACCAGCTCCCAGGCCGCGCCGGCGTTCTCCGCCCCGCGCGGGATGCCGATGATGGTGCCGGTGACGAACCCGGTCCCGTGGAGCTCGGGCCTGCTGTCGGCGACCGGGAACGGCGCGGTGCCGTAGCGCAGCTCGGGGGCGTGGTCCTCGATGAAGCCGGTGCGGTACTCGCCGTCGATCATCATCGCGACCTTGCCGCGCTGGAAGGCGTTGTCCGCGGAGTACTGCTGGCCGAGCCCGGCGGTGAACTGCACCAGCTTGTCCCAGCCGTAGAAGTCGACGAGCTCCTTCTGCCAGCGGTACATCTCCTGCCAGGCGGGGTCCTGGCCGAGCACCGACTTGCCCTGCTCGTCCATCCACTCGGCGCCGAAGTGCGGCGCCCAGTTCCACGGGTGGTTGGCCTGCGAGCCGAGCACCGGCAGGAACCCGGCGACCTTGATCGAGCCGTCCGGGTTGAACTCGGTGAGGCGCTTGGCCATGTCGGTCAGCTCGGACATGGTCTTCGGCGGCTCGGTGATGCCCGCGCGGGCGAAGGCGTCGGCGTTGTAGTAGAGGCCGTAGACGTCGGCCAGCAGCGGCATCGCGCAGCGCTTGCCCTCGAACTGGGTGTACTCCTGGGCGACGTCGACGATCTGGCCCATGTCGACCTGGTCGCGCTGCAGGTAGGGGCCGAGGTCCTGCCAGGCGCCGCTGGAGCAGAACTGGCCGAGGTTGATGGTCTCCGCCGAGATCGCCACGTCCGGCGGGTTGCCGCCGCGGATGGCCTGGGTGATCTTGTCGTCGTCCTGGTTGCCCTGGCTGTTGATGGTGATGTTGGGGTGCTGGGCGTGGAAGTCGTCGAGCACCCGGTTGAGCACCTCCAGCTCGCGGTCGGCGAACTGGCTGGACACCGTGATGGTGACCTGCTCGTCCGGGCCCGGCGCGGGCTGCGGTCCGTTCGATGTGGACCCCGCGGTGCAGGACGCGGCCACCAGTGCCGCCGCCGCGGTCGAGAGGGCCAGCAGCCCACGTCTGACCTGGGACCTCGATCTCATCGCGCCTCCTCGTTGCCTTCCGGGACAGGTCGGGCTCAGCAGCCCTCGACTTGGTCGTCGTGCGGGACGGACCGGACCCCCACCGCGGTGACGGGCAGCCCAAACACCTGCTCCCGGGCCAGCCCGAGAGCGACGTGCAACGCCCCGGCGCGCACCGCGTCGTCGGTGCACTGCGCGGGTTCGACCGGGGTCCGCGGCACCACCAGGCGGTGCAGCTCCGCGGTCACCAGGTCGGTCAGCTCCGGGCCGCCGACCTGCGCGATCTCGGCGGTCAGCAGCACCAGTTCGGGGTCGAGGACGCTGACCACCCCGGCGACGCCGGTGGCGATCCGGCGGGCCAGGTCCGCCAGGAACTCCTTCCCGGCGTCGCCACCGCTGCGCGCGGACCGCACCGCGGCCACGGCGTCGCGGGCCTTGATCCCGTGCGCCTGGGCGAGCTTGGTGATCGAGCGGTAGCTGAGGAGCTGGCCCAGGCGGTCGCCACCGCGGTCGACACCGGTGTCCTGGTGGGCCCGGTCGGGCACCCGGATCCAGTCGATCTCGCCGGCGCCGCCGGTGGCCCCGCGGTGCAGCACGCGGTCGATCACCACCGCGGAACCGAGGCCGTCCCCCAGCCACACCAGCACGAAGTCGCGCACGTCCCGGGCCCGGCCGGTGGTCATCTCCACCAGCGCGACGAGGTTGACGTCGTTGTCCACCACGACGTCGGTCCCGAGCACCTCGCGCAGCCTGCCGGGCACGTCGAAGCCCTCCCAGCCGGGCAGGTGCGGGGCGAACCCGAGGTGCCCGGTCGCGGGGTCGACCCCGCCCTGGGCGCCGACGACGACCTTGGCGAGCTGATCGGTGCGCAGCCCGGCGCGCCCGGCGGCCTCGGCCAGCACCGCGGCGAACCCCTCGGGCGCACCGCCCTCGGACGGCAGCGCGCCGCGGTGCTCGACCCGCACCTCACCGGTGATGTCCGCGATCACCACGTCGACCTCACCGGGCACCAGGCTCACCCCGGCGACGTGCGCGAGATCGCCGTTGACAGACCACATCTGCGCCGCGGGCCCGCGGTTGCCGCCGCGCAGCTCGCCCCGCCGCACCATCCCGGCCTCCTCCAGCCGGGCAAGCAGCGACACGGTCGCGGGTTTGGAGAGCCCGATGGCGGCCTCGAGCTCGGCCCGCGTCAGCGCCCCGCGCGCCAGCATCGCCTCGATCGCGGCCCGATCGTTGATCGCCCGCAACAACCGAGGGCTCCCATCCCGAGCCCCGCCCGACTCCCGAGCCACCAGCACCCCTATCCGTTAACTTCCCATACGGTTTCAGGCACGCTAGTAACCCACCTCACACATGTCAATGGTCCGTACCAACCCCACGCCCCACCCCCGGGGCCATCAACCAGTCGGCCCGCTCAACCCCGAACCCACCACCACACCGAATCCCAAAGTGACGGCGGCGCGATTCCACTGGAAATTGGCGAACCCCACCGCAGGTTCCGCCACAACGCCAATTCCCAGTGAATCCGCACCCCGAGAAGCAACCACCCACCGCCGCGAACAAGAACCAACCCCGAAGCACCAAGCCGAAAACCCCGCAGCGAGCCCCCAACCAGCACGAACCCGCGAAAAAAAGTGAGGCCCCAGGCTCGCGCCCAGGGCCTCACGAAGAGGACCAACCGCTCCAGGCACCCCGCCTGGAGCGGACCTCACCCCTGCCAGTGGGAAATGTCGTTCACCAACCGCACCGAGGAATGCCCGTCCGGGTAGAACTCCACGATGGACAGCGAAGCCAGGTCCAGGTGCAGGCTGTAGAACATCTCCGGCCCCACGCCCAGCGCCAGCCGGAGCAGGGCCTTGATCGGGGTCACGTGGCTCACCACGACGACCGTCTGGCCCGCGTAGCGCGTGACCAGGTCGTCGCGGGCCGCCGACACCCGCTGGTAGACCTCGTCGAGGCTCTCGCCGCCGGGGGGCACGACGGCCGGGTTGCCGAGCCACTCGCCATGCAGCTCCGGGAACTGCTCGGACGCCTCCCGGAAGGACAGCCCCTCCCAGTCGCCGAAGTCGGTCTCCAGCAGGCCGTCGTGGAAGTGCAGCTCGCCACCGGTCGCCTCGACCACCGCCTGCGCGGTCTGCCGGGTCCGGGTCAGCGGCGAGGCGATCACCGGCGCGACCCCCTCCGGGGTGACCACGCCGTCCATCGCCGCCAGCCGCTTGCCCGCCGCGCGCGCCTGCCGCTCGCCCAGCTCGGTCAGCGCGACGTCGCCGCGCCCGGAGTACCGGCGCTCCACCGACAGCGGTGTCTGGCCGTGCCGGAGCAGCAACATCCTCGTCGGCGTGCCATTGGCGCCGAGCCAACCACCGGGCTGGGTCCGCGCACTCGACGCGGAGTCGCTCGGAGCGGGCGGTTGGGCCGACGATGCCGAGTCAGCCGCGCCGGTGCGCGCGCTCGGTCCGGGGTTGCTCGATCCACCCGCCTGCTGGTCCATCGCCTCGTTCGCCAGCCGGTCCGCGTGCGTGTTCCGCGCTCGCGGCACCCACTCGAAGCCGACCCGGTCGAACTGGGCGACGAGGTCGCGGGCCTCGGCGGCCAGCGGCTGCAGGTTCGCGTGCTTGACCTTCCAACGGCCCGCCATCTGCTCGATGACCAGCTTGGAATCCATCCGCACGTCGACCTCGGCAGCGCCCAGCTCGGCGGCCGCCCGCAGCCCGGCGATCAGGCCCTGGTACTCGGCGACATTGTTGGTCGTCGTGCCCAGCCCGACCGAGCGCTCGGCCAGCACCGCGCCGGACGCGGCGTCGCGCACGACGGCCCCGCAGCCCGCGGGCCCGGGGTTGCCGCGCGAGCCGCCGTCGGCCTCGACCAGGACGGCCGAGCTCACCGGCTCTCCCCGGTGCGCACCAGGATCGCGCCGCACTCCTCGCAGCGGACCACGTCGTCGCCGGCCGCCTCGCGCACCTCGTTCAGCGCCGTCCGGTCCAGCTCGATCCGGCACGCGCCGCAGCGGGCGCCCTGCAGCAGCCCGGCCGCGACACCGCCCTTGGCCCGGATGCGCTCGTAGAGCGCGAGGAGGTCCTCCGGGAGCGACTTGGCGATCAGGTCGCGCTCGCCCTGGAGCCTGGCCTGCGACGACTCGAGCCCGGAGAGGGCTTCGTCGCGGCGCTCCTGCACCTCGGTCAGCTTCGCCTCGGCCTCGGTCAGCGCCTCGCGGGACTTGGTCACGTTGGTCTCCAGCGCTTCGCGCTGCTCCATGACCTCGAGCTGCTCGTCCTCCAGGACGCCCTGGCGCCGCGCCAGGGTCTGCAGCTCGTGCTCCAGGTCCTCCAGCTGCTTGGCGGAGGCGCCCGCGGCCATCAGGTCGCGGTCGCGCTGCTCCCGCTTGCGCACCTGCTCGACCTCGTTCTCCAGCCGCTTGACCTCGCGGTCGAGGTCGCTGAACGCGGTCTCGGCGACCACCAGCTCGTCGCGCTTGGCCCGCACCTCGCGCTCGGCCTCGCCGATCTGGTCCAGCTCGGGCAGCGACCGCCGACGGTGCTGGACGCGGTTGAGCTCCGCGTCCGCGTCCGCGAGATCGAGCAGCCGTCGTTGCACGGCGGGGTCGGCTTTCACGCCAGCGCCCTCCCTGGGTCTGGTGCCGCACCGGCGTGGAGCGTCCACGGGTCGGTCCGGCGGGTGGAAACGAGGACTTCGACTGTATCCGGCAACGCGGCGGCCACGACGTCCGCGGCCTGCTGGCACCACGGCCACTCGCTGGCCCAGTGCGCCACGTCCACCAGCGCGGGCACCTCGGCGCCCGGCACGTCGGCGCGGGCGATGTGCTCCCCGGCTGGGTGGTGCCGCAGGTCAGCGGTCACATAGGCGTCGACCCCGGCGGCCGCGGCGGTGGCCAGGTACGAGTCGCCCGCACCGCCGCACACCGCCACGGTGCGGATCGGGCGCTCGGGGTCACCGGCGCCGCGCACGCCCCACGCCGTGGTGGGCAGGTTGTTCGCCACGCGGGTGACGAAGTCGCGGAACGGCTCGGCCTCGGGCAGTTCACCGATGCGCCCGAGCCCGGTGCTCGCACCTTCGGCGTGCGGGGCAAGCGGGCGCGTCACGGTCAGGCCGATCGCTGCGGCCAGCGCGTCGGACACGCCCCGCACGGCGCTGTCGGCGTTGGTGTGCGCGCAGTACAGGCCGATGCCCGCGCGGATCAGCCGGTGCACGATGCGGCCCTTGGGGTCGTCGGCGGGTACGCCGTGCACCCCGCGCAGCAGCAGCGGGTGGTGCGAAACCAGCAGCTGCGCACCGAAGTCGACCGCTTCGTCCACAGTGGCCTCGACCGGGTCGACGCAGAACAGCACCCGCTGCACCACGGCGTCCGGGTCGCCGCAGGCCAGGCCGACCGCGTCCCAATCCTCCGCCAGACCTGCCGGGTAGGCCGCCTCCAACGCCCCGACCACGTCCCGAATCCGAACCGCCACCGGTTCACCCCCGTCCCAGAACATCGTGAAGTGCCTTGACCAGCAAGGCGTTCTGCTCCGGATCGCGCACCGCGACCCGGATGTGGTCAGCGCCGAGGCCGGGGAACGTGTCGCCGCGCCGCACGGCAACCCCCCGCGCCCTCAGCTCCGCCCGGACCTGCTCGCCCCCGGCCACCCGCAGCAGCAGGAACGGCGCCCGCGCGGGCAGCGCGACCTCCAGCCCGGGGATCGCGCCCAGCTCGGCGACCAGCCCGGCCCGGTGCTCCTCGAACTCGACCGCGGCCCGCTCCGACTCGGCCAGCGCGGACGGCTCGCAGCAGGCGACCACCGCCTCCAGCACCAGCGAGTTGATCGGCCAGTGCGGGCGGGTGCGGCCGAGCTCGGCGAGCAACTCCGGCGCGCCCAGCGCATACCCCGCGCGCAGGCCGGGCAGTCCCCACATCTTGGTCAGGCTGCGCAGCACCAGCAGCCCCGGTTCCCGACACCCGGCCAGCGACTCCGGCTCGCCGGGCACGGTGTCGCTGAACGCCTCGTCGACGACCACGACCCGCCCGGGCCGCAGCAGCCGCCTGATCTCCGACGCCGGGTGCAGCACCGACGTCGGGTTGGTCGGGTTGCCCACCACGACCATGTCCGCCTGCTCGGGCACCGCGTCGGCATCCAGCCGGTAGCCCCCGACAGGGTCCAGCTGTACCCGGGTGACCTCGACCCCGGCGCCGCGCAGCGCCAGCTCCGGTTCGGTGAACGACGGGTGCACCAGCGCGGCCAAGCGGGGGCGCAGCGACGGCAGGAGCGCGAAGCCCTCCGCAGCGCCCGCGAGCAGCAGCACCTCGGCCGCGTCGCGGCCGTGGCGGGTGGCGGCAGCCGCGCGTGCGGCGAGGTCATCGGCGGCTGACGGGTAGCGGCCCAGGCCGTCCAGCGCCGCGGCGAGGCGTTGGCGCAACCACGCGGGCGGACGGTCCAGCCGGACGTTGACCGCGAAGTCGAGCAGTCCGCTCCCGGCGTCCACATCGCCGTGGTGGCGCAACAACTCCTGCTCGTGCCCGCTGCTCATCGACGGCAGTCTAACCAGGAGGAAACAAAGCCCATCCAGGCAAGCACCCCCGGCCTGGTCGGGGCGTCGTCGACTTCGCGGGAACCTGGTGCTCAGCGCGGTAACCGCCGAGGCACCCGGGTGCCGTCAGCCCCACCGGTCGGCCAGGCCCGCCTCGTAACCGGCGATCACCAGCTGGGCCCGGTCCCGCGCCGCCAGCTTGCTCATCAGGCGTCCGATGTGGGTCTTGACCGTGCTGCGGCTCAAGTGGAGGGACTGCTCGATCTCGGTGTTCGACAACCCGCGGGTGATCAGCACCAGCACCTCCCGCTCGCGCGGCGTGATCATGCCCAGTTCCCGGCGCGGCGGCGCGGCGCTCGCGGCCGCCGACACGCGCGTGTACTCCGCGATCAGCCGCCGGGTGGCGCTCGGGGCGAGCAGCGCGTCCCCGGCGGCGACCACGCGCATCGCGTCCAGCAGCTGCGCGGGCGGGACATCCTTGAGCAGGAACCCGCTGGCTCCGGCGTGCAGCGCCCGGTACACGTAGTCGTCGAGGTCGAACGTGGTGAGGACGAGGACCCGCGGCGCGGGGGGCCGGGCGGTGATCCGCGCGGTGGCGGCGATTCCGTCCAGCTCCGGCATCCGCACGTCCATCAGGACGAGGTCGGGCTCAGCCGCCGCAGCCACCCGGACGGCGGCGGCGCCGGTGTCGGCTTCACCCACCACCACCATTCCCGGGGTGGCGTCGACCAGCAGGCGGAGCGTGCTGCGCAGCAGCGCTTCGTCGTCGGCCAGGAGCACGCGCAGCTGCTCAGCCACTGGTGGCCTCCGCGAACGGCAGCCGGGCGCGCACCGCGAACCCGCCACCGGGCTCCGGTCCGACGTCGATCGTCCCGCCGTGCAGCGCGACCCGTTCCCGCATCCCGCGCACACCGTGGCCTGGCGGTCCGGGGCGGCCCGCGCCGTCGTCGACGACGGACACGCTCAGCTCGCAGCGGTCCACCCTGAGGCTCAGCGAGCACCGGGACGCCCTGGCGTGGCGCAGCACGTTGGTCAGCGCTTCCTGTGCGATGCGGTGCGCCGAGTCCAGCACGTCCAGCGGTACCGATGCGAGGTTCGCCCGGTCGAGTTCGACCTCGACACCGGTGGACCGGACGTCGGCCACCAGCCGCTCGAACTCCGCCTCCTCCGTCCTGTCCCGCAGCGAACCGAGGACGGCCCGGACCTCGTCGAGCGCTTCGCGGCTGATCCGCTCGACCGCGCCGAGCGCTTCCCGCCCCGCCTCCGGGTGGCTGTCCACGAGGTGGTTGGCGACCCCGGCCTTCATCGCGATCAAGCCGAGGCTGTGCCCGACGACGTCGTGGACGTCCCGGGCGATGCGCAACCGCTCCTCCGCCACTGCCTGCCGTTCCCGCAGTTCGACGAGCTGCGCGGCCTGCTCGCGCCGGACCCGCACCAAGCGGGCGAGCGCCCACGAGCCGCTGATCAGCACCGTGCTGAAGGCGAACACGGTGAGCGGCGTGGTGGCGAAGGACTCCGCTCCGGCCGCAGGCTTGACGAGCGGCAGGCCCGGCACCACGACCACCACCAGCCCGGCAGCACCCACCCCGGCCAGGGCGCCGACCAGCACCGAGCGCGCCGGGGTGGCCAACGCCGCCGAGTAGGCCGCGATCGCGACCACCACCGCCGCGACGTCGTCGGCGACACCCACCACGACGGCCACGGCACCCAGCACCACCGACCCGGCGAGGACCGCGACCGGCCAGCGACGGCGGACCAGCAGGGGCGCGCAGAGCGCGGCGGCCCAAACCCACCCGAGCGCTCCGCCCTCGGCCAGCACCAGCGGAACCGCCGCCAGGGCGTCGCGCCCGGTCGGCCGAAGTCTACTCACGGCAGCACGATATCCAGCGGGAACCGGCCCGACATCGGACCACGGTCCGACCCGGGAGATCACCCACTGGTCCGATGTGGACGCGCGGCGGACCGGCGAAGACTCGGTGCGTGATCGTCCGAACCCTCGTCGCGGCCCTCGTCCTCGCGACCCCGCCCCCACCCTCGGCCGCCGACATCGACACCACCGTCCAGGACCACCTCCGGGCGACCGGGCTGCCCGGCGCAGCCGTCACCGTCACCCGCGGCACCGAGGTCCTGCACGCCGCGGGCTACGGCCACACCCCCGCGGGCGCCCCGATCACCGAGCGGACGCCGATGGCGGTGGCCTCGGTCAGCAAGTCCTTCACCGCGCTGGCGGTGCTCCAGCTCGCGGAGGATGGCCGGGTCGAGCTGGACGCGCCCGTGCGCGCCCAGCTCCCGGAGTTCCAGCTCGCCGACCCGCGCGCCAAGGACATCACCGTGCGCCAGCTGCTCGACCAGACCTCCGGGCTGTCGGACTCGACCGTGCACCCGTTCACCAGGCCGCAGCCGAGCTCGCTGGCGGAGGCGGTGGCCAGCATGCGCTCGGCGGCGCTGGTCGCCGAACCGGGCGAGCACTGGGAGTACCACAACCCGAACTACCAGGTCGCCGCCCGGCTGGTCGAGGTGGCCAGCGGCCAGCCCTTCGCCGACTACCTGCGCGCGCACGTGTTCGCGCCCCTCGGCATGCGGGACAGCCGCGCCATCGACACCGCCGACGAGCTGCCGCCGAGCGCGGCGGGCCACGTGGTGGTCCTGGGCAGAGCCGTCGCGGTGCCCGAACCGCCCGCGTTCGGCGGCGGCTCCGGCGGGGTGCTCAGCTCCGCGCGCGACATGGCGGCCTGGTTGATCGCGCAGAACAACTCCGGTCGCGGACCCGGCGGGACGCCGATCGCGTCCCCGGCGACGATCACCGCGGCCCACGCCCCGTCAGCCGGGTCCTACGCGCTCGGCTGGTCGGTCGGCACCACCAGGTCCGGGGAGCGCGTGATCTCGCACAGCGGCGACCTGTTCACCTCGACCGCCTACCAGGCGTTGCTCCCGGACTCCGGGTACGGGATCGCGGTCATGGCCAACACCGGGCTCGCCCACGGGGACGCCGCCGCGCTCGCCCACCAGCTCATCGACCTGGTGACGGGCCAACCGCCCCAACCCCCGGGCAGCGCGCTCCCCATCATCGACGCCGTGCTGCTGGGTCTGGCCGTCGGAGTCGCGCTGCTCTCCGCACGCGGTGCGGTGCGGGCGCGCCGTTGGGCTGCTGCTCGAACAGGGCGCATCAGCACCGTGGTGCGCCTGGTGCCGCTCGTGCTCCCAGCGGTGCTGTGCACGTCGATCCACCGGGTGGTCGGCGCGCTCTACCGAGGTCGCGACGTCGCCCTGATCCAGGTGCCCTACCTCTACCCCACCTTCGCCGTGCTGCTGCTCACCGCTGCCCTCGGTGGTGTGGTGGTGCTCGGTGCGCGGCTGGTCGGGCTCGCGCGGCGCTGAGTCGGCCCGGCGGTGTGCCCGTATGCTTCGCGGACGTGCACATCTCCTTCATCTGCTCCGGCAACATCTGCCGGTCCCCGATGGCCGCGCTGGTGTTCCGGGAAGAGCTGCGCCGGGCCGGGCTGGACGGGCAGGTCGAGGTCTCCAGCGCCGGGACCGGGCCCTGGCACGTCGGCGAGCCCGCCGACCCGCGGACCGCGAAGGTCCTCGCCGACCACGGCTACCCGACCGAGCACGTCGCGGCGCAGGTCGACGACCACCACCTGGACGCCGACCTGCTGCTGGCGATGGACGCGGGGCACCTGCGCGCGGTGCGCCGCCTCGCCGACGACCCGTCGAAGGTGCGCCTGATGCGCTCCTTCGACCCCGCGGCCGGCGAGGGCGCGGAGGTCCCGGACCCGTACTACGGCGGGCCGAGCGGCTTCGACGACGTGCTGGCCATGGTCGAGGCCGCGATGCCCGGCCTGCTCGACTGGGTCCGCGAACGGCTGTGATGCCGGTGCGTGACGAAGCCCAGTCGGCCGTGGCGGCCCTCACCGGACGCGCGCCGGTGGAGGTCCGGCAGCTCGGCGGCGGGGACACCGCGGCGGCGTTCGCGGTGCGCCTCGACGACGGCACCGCGGTGTTCGCCAAGACCGCGCCGGAGACGATGCCGGGCGCGATCGCGGCCGAAGCCGCATCCCTGGCCTGGCTCGCCGAGCCCGGCGTGGTGGCGGTGCCCGAGGTGCTCGGGCACTCCGAGCGCTGGCTGGTCACCGCGCACATCGCGGAGTCCGCGCCCACCGCAGCGGCAGCGGAGCGGCTCGGTCGAGGGCTCGCCGAGCTGCACGCGACCGGTGCACCCGCGTTCGGCGCACCACCGCCGGGCGGCCCGGCCGACGCCTGGATCGGGCTCGCGCCGATGCGCAACGATCCCGAGCCGGACTGGCCGACCTTCTACGCGGCGCACCGCATCGAGCCCTACCTCCGGCGCGCGGTGGACGACGGGACGCTGAGCGCCTCCGACAGCGCGGTGATCTCGCGGGTCTGCGCCGACATCGACCGGCTCGCGGGTCCAGCCGAAGCACCCGCCCGCCTGCACGGCGACCTGTGGAGCGGCAACGTGCACTGGGCCGCGGACCAGGCCTGGCTCATCGACCCGGCAGCGCACGGCGGCCACCGCGAGACCGACCTGGCGATGCTGCACCTGTTCGGCTGCCCCCACCTGGAGCGCGTCGTGGCGGCCTACCAGGAGGTCCACCCGCTGGCGGCGGACTGGCGCGACCGCATCCCCCTCCACCAGCTGTTCCCGCTCCTGGTCCACGCAGTCCTCTTCGGCAGCGGTTACGCCGCCCAAGCCGTCCGCGCTGCCCGCGCAGCGCTCCGCGCGGGCTGACTGCCCGGCCGGACCTCCACGACTGCCCGTTCGAGCAACCGGGCCTCTGCTCTCAACCTCACCAGCCCCGGGGCGTCTCCCTGAACGAGGAATCGGATACAACCCGGTGTCAGGAGAGCAAGATGCGCAAGACGAACCGCTTGGCCGCGCTGATCCCCGGCGGGCTGCTGGCCGCCGCGCTGATCGTCAGCGGGTGCGCCACCCCGGCCGAGCAGCCCGCCGCGGCAGCGGGTGCCGCGGCCCTGCGGACCAACGAGGTGGCGAAGACCGTCGACGTCGCCATGGAGCTGGAGTTCACCGAGGAGGGCGGGGGCTGGACGCTCTCCTACGTCGAGGGCAGGTGGGTCGACTCCGGCATGGGGGCACCGCACGCGGTCATTGGTGACGGGCCGACTCTGACGGCCACGCTCGCGCCCGGCGCCCAGCTGCTCAGCCCGTTCGCCGGGGGCGCGCCGACCGCTGGTCCCCAGCTCGACGAGGAGGGCCTGGGCGTGGTGCCGATCTCCGTGGCCGACTTCGCCGAGCAGCACCCCCAGTCGGCCAAGATCTGGTTCGACAAGAGCGGCCAGATCACCAAGATCGCCGCCCGCTACCAGCCCTGATCCGGACGAACAGCGCGCTCCGCCACGGGAGCTGACCTGCTGGGACGCGCCCTGGGACGGCTTCGAGTGGAGCCGAAAACCGCAGGTCAGCGTAGCTGAGCTACCGTGGTGGGGTGCGTCTGAAGTTCTTGCTGCGACCCGGTTGGCTCGGCCTGATCGCGCTGGTCGCGGTCTTCACCACGCTGTGCTTCACCCTGCTGGCGCCCTGGCAGTTCAGCCGCAGCGACGAGGCGCAGGCCCGCAACAACGCGATCTCCGAGTCGTTCCACACCCCGCCGCGCCCGCTCACCGAGGTGCTGCCCGCCGGCCAGGTGCCCGACGAGCGCACCGAGTGGTCGCAGGTGCTGCTGCGCGGCCAGTACCTGCCCGAGGGCGAGACGCTGGGCTGGCAGCGCACCGTGCTGGGCGAGCCCGCCTTCGAGGTGCTGACCCCGTTCCGGCTGGACGACGGCACGACGGTGCTGGTCAACCGCGGCTTCGTCCGGCCAGTGAACGGCACGCGGGCACCGGCCTACGACGCGCCGCCGACCGGCGAGGTGACGCTGACCGCGCGCGTCCGCGCCGACGAGAACGACAGCAAGCAGCGCCCGCTGTTCGAGCACGACGGGCACCGCTGGGCCTACGCGCTGAACGCCCGGACCATCTCCGAGGGCACCGGCATCGACCTGCGCCCCGGCTACTTCGCCCTCAACGAGGGCCAGCCCGGCGTGCTCGGCGCGTTGCCCCTGCCCCGCCTGGAGTCCGGGCCGTACTTCTCCTACGCGCTGCAGTGGATCGCTTTCGGCATCATGGCGATCATCGCCATCGCCTACCTGATCTACTCGGAACTGCGCCCCGGCGCCCGCCCGGCCTGGCGCGAAGGCGCCGAACCCGCGCAGGGCACGGAGCAACCCCGCCGCAAGAAGATGTCGGTCGCCGAAGCGATCGCCGAGGACGAGCGCCGAGAACGAGAAGAAGCCGAACGCCGCCAAGCCGCGAACCCGGAACCGAGCAACAAGCCCTGATCAACCCCGGGTTCCGCAGCCCCGGGGCCCGCGTTCCACCGCAGTTTCAATTGAAACTGCGCCTTCCGCGGTATGTCGGGTGCCCGACACGCCGGTGGTTACAGTTTCAGTTGAAACTGTGGATCATCCGGCGACTCGTCTGCGCGGGGCCGGTGAGATCACCTCGATGGAGATCGAATGGTCAGGAGCCCGGAGACAGGAGCCTGAGCAGCGGTCGGCCGCGGGTCAGCGGCGGTTACGGCGGAGGGTTCGGGTGAGGGCGTAGCCCGCCGCCAGGACTCCGGTGACCGTGCCGATCACGCGGGAGAGCTCGACGCTGCGGGTCACGTCCCCGGCGTCCGCCGTGCGGCCTTCGCCGAGGACCGGGCGCTGCTCCACCACGTGGCCGTACACCGTCCGGCCGCCGAGGCGTATCTGGAGGGCTCCGGCGAAGGCCGCTTCGATCTGCCCGGCGTTGGGGCTCGGGTGCGCCGAGGCGTCGCGGCGCCAAGTGCGCCACGCGCCCTTGGCCGAGCCGCCGACCACCGGCGCGCACGCCGAGGTCAGCACCGCCGCCAGCCGGGACGGCGCCAGGTTGAGCAGGTCGTCGAGCCGCGCGGAGGCCCAGCCGAAGTTGCGGTAGCGCGCCGAGCGGTGGCCGACCATCGCGTCGAGGGTGTTCGCCGCGCGGTAGGCGACCAGTCCGGGGATGCCCGCGACCGCGCCCCACACCAGTGGCGCGACCACGGCGTCGGACGTGTTCTCGGCCACCGATTCGACGGTGGCGCGGGCCAGGCCCTGGCCGTCCAGCACGGCGGAGTCGCGCCCGCACAGGTTGCGGATCCGCTCGCGGGCCGCGTCGACCTCGCCCGCGTCGAGCAGCCGGGCCATCGCGGTGCCCTCGTCGGCCAGCGAGGACCCGCCGAGGACCACCCAGGTCACCAGACCGGTCGCGGCGGCCTCCAGCACCGGGCTGCGCCCGGCCAGCCGCTGCGCCAGCATCCCCAGGCCGACCGTGCCGCCGACCAACGCCCCGGTGTAGAGCACTCCGGCGAACCGCTGGTCGCGGTGCAGCACGCGCTCGGCGGCTTGGGCGGCCTTGCCGAAGGCCGCGACCGGGTGTCCGCGCTGCGGGTCGCCGAGCGCCGCATCCGCAGCCACGCCGAGTAAGAGTCCGACCGCCCGTCCCGCGCTCACCGGTGCCGTTCCTCCAGAATCGTCCTGCCCGGGGCCTCCCCCGCGCGCAAAGCTGCCCCGAAACGCTACCCCCGCGGCCGGTGCGGTCGGTCACCGCATGCCAGGTGACCGGCCGTGTCCGCCCCACGGGATATCGTGGCGGACCGTGACGGCCCCGGACCACGAAGCCGATGTGCTGCGCGCGGGCGTCGCGGGTACCGCGGCGGACGTGCCTGCGCACGCGCTCGACGACACCCGCGACGACGGGCAGCGCCTGCAGCTGTTCGCCTACCTGCAGGCACCTGAGCACCGCACCTACCTGGCGATCATGCGGCTGTTCACCTCGACGCTGCTGGCGGACCTGTCCGCGGGTGAGGTCGCCGCGGCGCTGGCCGCCGCCGAGCGGGAGGGCCGGGTGGCGCCCGGCGAGTCCGATGTGGACACCGTCATCGACCGGCTCAAGCGGCTGGTGAAGTGGGGCAACCTGGTGGTGGGGCGGCGCGAGACGATCGCGTCGAGCATCGCCGAGTTCCAGCACGGCAGCGTGCGCTACCAAGTCAGCAAGCTCGCGGTCCGGGTCCAGCGGGACGTCGACGCGCTGCTGCGGGTGCCGGAGGGCGCGCGCGAGGTGTCCCGCGAGCTGCTGCCCGCCATCGACCGCGGGCTGGCCGGGATCGCCAGCGCGCTGTCCGAAGCGCTGGCCGCCGAGGGCCGCGACCCGCGGGCCAAGGTCGCGCGGCAGGCGCGGGAGCGGCTCGCCGAGCAGGTCACCACGGTGTTCCTGCAGCACGCGGAGCTGGCCGCCACGGTCCGCGACTTCTACGCCTACCTGGGCCAGGTGGTGACCCGCCACCAGCTGGCGCCGGAGGAGATCTCCGGGTTCCGGAACCTGCTGGTCGAGTACATCCAGATGGTGGTCGAGGACGTGCTGCGGCACACCGAGTCCATCGCCGGTTCGCTGGCTGGCCTGGCCGGGGTCCGCGGCGAGCTGCTGCGTCTGCTGGGCCCGGCCGACCAGCTGGGCACCGACGTGGAGCGGGCGCGCGGGCGCACCGCGGCGGACTGGCAGGAGCTCACCGACTGGTTCGTGGACTCGCCGGGCCGCCCCAGCCAGGTCGCCGCGCTGCGGGAGGCCACCGCGCGGGCCATCGGTTCGCTGCTGGCCAGCGTGAAGCGGGCCACCTCCGGGGGCGGGCTGGTGCCGGGTCGCCGCGGTGAGCTGCTGAAGCTGGCGAAGTGGTTCGACGGCGCCGACGAGGCCACCGCGCACCAGCTGCACTCGGCCGCGTTCGGGCTGCACTCGGCCCGCCACCTGCAGCCCGCGCCGGACTACGACACCGACAACGACAAGGTGTCCTGGCGCGACGGCCCGGTCCAGGACGTCACGGTCAGCGTGCGCAGCCGCGGTGATCGCGGCGCGCGGGGCCGCACGTCCCGGGTGCTCGACGACCCGATGACCGAGGAAACCCTGCTCGCCCAAGCCCGCGAGGCCGACCAGAAGCGCAGCGCAGCCGTCGCCGAGCTCGCCGCGGCCGGTTCGCGGCTGGGCGAGGAGCGGCTGTCGCCCGACGCGCTCGGCGTGCTGTGCGAGCTGCTGACCCTGGCGATGGCGCAGCGCGAAGGTTCTGACGAGCAGGGCACCGCGCTCGACCCGGTGCACCGCCTGCGCGTCACCGTGCGGCCGGTGGCCGGGCAGCACACCGAGATCGCCAGCGCGGCCGGGGTGCTGACGCTGCGCGACACCGTGCTGGAACTCAGCGGGGACGGCGCGATCCCCCAGGAGGCCGCCCGATGACCACGACATTCGACGAGCTGCCGGACATCGACGCGGCGAACGTGGTGCGCTGCGCGCGGGTGCTGCTGCGCCGCCCGCTGCTGCGCGCCGGTGGCCCCGACGGCGACCTGCTGCCGATGATCTACCGGCAGCGCGCGGTGCTGCAGGAGGTGTTCTCCTCGCTGCTGGGCTACCGGCTGGTGGTGGAGCGGCGCTTCGCCCGCCTGCACAAGTCGGGCGCCGGCGGGGACACCACCCGCGGTGAGGCGGCGCTGAGCCCACGCGGTTACGCCTACCTGGCGCTGACGCTGGCCGCGCTGACCGGAATCGGCCGCCAGGTGCTGCTCTCGCGGCTGGTCAGCGACGTGCGCGCCGCCGCGGCGGAAGCCGAGATCACCGTGGTCGACGACCCCGCGGACCGGCGGGCGCTCACCGCCGCGCTGCGGCAGCTGGTGGCGCTGGGCGTGATCACCGAGACCGAGGGCTCGGTCACCGCCGAGTCGTCCGCGGAAGCGCTGATCACCATCGACACCGACCTGCTCGGGCAGCTCGTCGCCGGGCCGCTGGCCGAGGCCGACAGCCCCGCCCAGCTGATCGAGCTGGCCGGAGCCGCCGGTCCGCGCAACGTGCAGCACGCGGTGCGGCGGCGGCTGGTCGAGGACCCGGTGGTGCTCTACAGCGACCTCCCGGCCGAGCAGGCCACCTGGCTGCGGGAGCACGTGACCACCGAATCCCGCCGTCTGGAGCGGTTCTTCGGACTGGTCAGCGAGTGCCGCGCGGAGGGCGTGGTGGTCTGCGACCCGGAGGACTACCTGACCGACGTGGCCTTCCCCGGCCCGGGCACGGTGGCCCGCATCGCGCTGCTGGCGCTGCCGGAGCTGCTGTCCCGGTCGGCCCCGGACGCCGCCGGGAAGCACCCGGTGACCTGGCAGGACCTCACCGACGTGTGCCAGGAGCTGGTCGACGCCTACCCCGCCGCGTGGTCCCGGCAGGCCACCGAGGACCACCAGGAGCTGGTGCACTCCGTGGTGGCGCTGCTGCGCCGGCTCGGCCTGCTGCGGGACGCGCACGGGAGTTGGTTGCTCAGCCCGGCCGCGCACCGGTGGCTGCCGCAGCCGGACGCCACCCCGGCGCCGAACCGGGAACCGGAGCCGCCCGCCCCGGAGCCACCGGGCTGGTCGCTGTTTGACGAGATGGTGTTGGACGAGGAGCAGGGGGAACAGCGGTGAGCCAGGAGAGCACGGGGACCGCGGTGAACCGCTGGCGGCTGCACCGCGGCGGGATCGTCAACATCTGGCAGTACGCCGAGACGACCTTCGACCTCGACGGCGGGCGAGCGATCTTCCAGGGCACCAACGGTTCCGGCAAGTCCCGCACCCTGGAGCTGCTGCTGCCGCTGTGCCTGGACGGCGACCTGCGGCAGCTGGGGTCCAAGGGCTTCGACACGGTCAGCATCCGGCGGCTGATGCTCGACGAGTACCCGGGTGGGCCGAACCGCATCGGCTACGCCTGGATCGAGCTGCGCCGGGACACCCCCGACGGCGGCGAGGAGTTCCTGACCTGCGGCGTTGGGGTGAAGGCGTCCAAGACCTCGCAGTCGATCAGCGACTCGTGGCGGTTCATCACCAGCCGCCGGGTGGGCATCAACCTCCACCTGGTCGGCGCGGACCGGGTGCCGCTGGGTTCGGCGCAGCTGCGCGACCTGCTCGGCGCCGACTGCGTGCTGGACGACCAGGCGTTCCGGGCCAAGGTCGCGGCCACCGTCTACGGCGTGCCCGCCGCCCGCTACGGCGACCTGCTGCACCTGCAGCGCACGCTGCGCAACCCCGACGTCGGGTTGAAGGTGCTGGAGGGCCAGCTGGAGCAGATCCTCTCCGACGCGCTGCCGCCGCTGGACGCCGGTCTGATCGAGCGGCTGGCCACCTCCTTCGACGACCTGGAGTCGATCCGGGAGAACATCGTCCGGCTGACCGGCGCGGACAAGGCGCTGACCGCGTTCCTGTCCACCTACTCCGGCTACGCGTTCGGCGCGCTGCGGGACCGGGCCGAGGCGATGCGCACCGCTCAGCAGAAGTTGCGCGCGCTGCGCGAGGAGCTGTCCACCCTGGAGAAGCAGGTCGCCGGCAAGCAGCAGGACCGAGAGGCCGCGGAGCGGACGATCGCCGAGCTGGAGCAGCGCGAAGCCGAGCTGGAGTCCAGCATCGACGCCCTGCGCTCCCACCCGGCCTACTCCGAGCTGCAGAACCTCCGCGACCGCGAGCAGCTGGTGGAGAGCGCGCGCAGCTCGGCGGTGTCCGCGCTGGACACCGCTGCCAAGCACCGCGCGCAGGAGCACCGGTCGGCGGAGTCGGTCGTGGGCGTGCTGCGGCGGCTGTCCGGTGACACCGAGGCGGCCGATCAGGCCGCCGCGCGAGCGTCGCAGCAGCTGTCCACCGCGGGTCTGGACGGGTCGCTGGTGCCGCGACCTCCGGCGATCCCGGCCGCGGAGCTGCGCGCCGAGCAGGCCGAGGTGCGCACCTCCCCGGAGCCGGATGCCGTGCCGGAGGCGGTGCAGCGCGCCGTCGCCCCGCAGCTGGACGCCGACTCGCTCGCCGCGGAGTTCCGCGCTGTGGTTGAGGACTCGCAGCAGATCGCGGCCTCTGCCCGGCAGCGCTCGGCACTGACGCTCGCACTGCACCAGCAGGCCGTGGAGCTGGACGCCGAGCAGGACGCGGTGTCCGAGTTGCAGCGGCTGGCCCGGCAGGCGCAGCTGACCGCGACCGAAGCGGCCGGGCGGCGCAACCAGGCCCAGCAGGAGCTCTCCGACGCGGCCGCGGTCTGGGTGGAGCGGGCGCAGAAGTGGACCGCCGCCTGGCCGTCCACTGTGGAGGAACCTGCGCCGGAACCGCCGGCCGCCGACGAGATCGCCGAGGATCGCACCGCGACGCGGCAGGCCCGCGAGCAGGCGCGGCGCTGGGCACGGCCGCAGCTGCACGAAGCGCGCCGCCAGGTCTCCGCGGTCGAGCAGGAGATCTCCGAGCTGCACGCGCAGTCCCGCACCCGCGAGCGGGAACTCGCCGAACTCCGCGCCGGTCACGAGCAGACCCCGGCCCGCCCGGGTTGGGCGGACGCCGAACGGGACCCCGACCGCGGCCGCGCCTTCTACGAACTGGTCGACTTCCAGCCGTCGGTGAGCCCGGAGGACCGGGCCGGGCTGGAAGCGGCACTGCAGTCCAGCGGACTGCTCAACGCCTGGGTCACCGCAGGCGGCGCGGTGCCCGGCCTGGCCGACCTGCTCGCCGAACCTGCAAACCCGAGCACCGGCGGCACGCTCGCCGACCTGCTCTCCCCCGCCGCCGTGACCGACTGCCCGGTGCCACCGGAGCGGGTCGCCGCGCTGCTGTCCGCGGTGTCCACCGACGGCGGGGCGGGCCTCTCGGTGTCGGTCGACGGAACTTGGCGCGCCGGGGTGCTCTCCGGCGCGTGGCGCAAGGACGCCGCGGAGTACGTCGGAGCGGGCGCCCGCGAAGCGGCCCGCGCGCGGCGCATCGCGGAGCTGGAGGAGGACCTGGCGCGGCTGCGCGCCGAGGTCGGCGAAGCCGAGCGGCGGCACCGCGAAGCGTCCGAGCACGCGGCGGAGCTGGAGCAGCACCTGGAGTCCTACCCGGACGACAGCGACCTGCTCACCGCGCACGCGAAGCTGACCACCGCGATCGAGGCCGCCGCGGACAGCGAGCAGAAGGTCGTGCAGCTGCGCGAGCAGCACGAGAGCGCCGACCAGCGCTGGCAGGCCGCGCACGCCGAGCTGGTGCGCTCGGCGGGCGAGGCGGACCTGCCCGCCGACACCCGAGCCCTCGACGCCGCGCACCGGGCCGCCATCGACGCCCGCAGCGGGATCGACGCGCTGCGCGACGCGATCGAGTCGCGCTGCCTGCCCACGCTGGCCGACCTGCAGGAGATCTCCCTGCACCACGACGTCGCCGTGGCCGACCGGATGGAAGCCGAGTCGCAGGCCGAGCAGCGCTGCGCCGCCTACGCGGAGCAGGCCACCGGACTGGCCGAGCTGACCTCAGCCGTCGGCGGCGAGGCGCAGGAGATCTCGGACAAGGTGAGCGCCTTCGAGCGCGAGCGCGCCGAGCTGCGCAAGCAGCTGCCGCAGGCGCGGGAGAAGATCAGCTCGCTGCGGGAGGTCGCGGCGCGGCTGGAGACGCAGCTGGAGAACAAACAGTCGCAGCTGTCGGGCCGCGAGCACGACGCGTCGTCGGCGACCGAAGCCTTCCATCAGGCCCTGCGCATCCCCGGCCTGTGGTCGGCCGCGGAGGTCGCCGAGGAGCTGCCCGCCGACCTCGACGAGGCCGCCGAGCTGCTCACCAGCACCGACCGGCGCGGCTCGTCGGAGGCCACCGTGCTCAACCGGCTGCAAACCCTGCAGCACTCGCTGAGCGGCAACTACGACATCACCGCCGCCGACCAGCACGGGCTGCTCACGGTGACCGTCACCGGCGAGGAAGGCCCGCAGCCGGTGGCCGACGCGGCGCGCCGGGTCGGCGAGCGACTCGGCGAGCAGCGCGGCTACCTCAACGAGCGCTACCAGTCGATCTTCGCCGACTACCTGATCCGCGACCTGGCGGAGCGCCTGCGCGGCCAGATGTCCATCGCCGAGGACCTGTGCAAGCGGATGAACGAGGTGCTCGACGGCGCCCGCTCCAGCCAGGGCGTGCACGTCCAGCTGGACTGGCAGCCGTCTGCGGCGCTCGGCGACGACATCAAGCAGGCGATCGACCTGGTGCGCACCCCGTTCGCCGACCGCAGCGACGACCAGGACGCCCTGCTGCGCCGGGTGTTCACCGACCTGATCGAGGCCGAGCGGGACAGCACGTCGGGCGGCTACGCGGAAATCCTGGCCCGAGCGCTGGACTACCGCTCCTGGTTCGCCTTCACGGTGCGGGTCCGCGACACCGGCCCGGACGGCAAACCCCGCGTCCGGCGCCTGCGCCAGCTGTCCTCCGGCGAAACGCGCCTGATCTCCTACGTGACGCTGTTCGCGGCCGCGGCGGCGTTCTACGACGCGGTCAGCGTCTCCTCGGACGGCCGCGGCCCACTGCGCCTGGTCCTGCTGGACGAGGCGTTCGAGCGCCTCGACGACCCGACCATCGCGCGGATGCTGGGCCTGCTGGTCGACCTGGACATGGACTGGCTGATCACCTGGCCCAGCGGGTGGGGCGTCTCGCCGAAGATCCCGAAGATGCACATCTACGACGTGCTCCGGCCGCGCAGCGGCCACGGCATCGCCTGCACCCACACGACCTGGACCGGATCCTCGCTCCACCGGGCCGACGCGTAGCGTCGCGGCGGGGGTCAGATCCGCCGGATGACCCGCGCCGGGTTCCCGGCGACGAGCACGTGGTCCGGCACGTCCCGGACGACCACGCTGCCCGCCCCGACGACCGCGTCCGCGCCGATGGTCACGCCTGGGCAGACGATCACGCCGCCACCGAGCCACGCGTTGTCGCCGATCGTGATGCGGGCTGGGCGTTCCCACCCAGCCCGTCGTCGTTCGCGGTCCTGCACCGGGTGCAGCGCGGTGAGCAGCTGTGCCCGCGGACCGATGCGGACATCGGCACCGATCGTGATCGGGGCGTCGTCCATGAAGATCGCGTCGTTGTTGACGAAGCTGCCCGGCCCGATCCGGACCTGCGACCCGTAGCTGCACCGGAAGTGCGGCAGGACGGTCGCGCCCGGACCGAACTGAGCGAGCAGGTCGTCCAGGACCTGGTGCCGCGCGTCGTCCTCGTCCGCCGAGGTGCTGTTGAACCTGTCGAGCAGTCGCCAGCAGCGTCGCCGGTCCTCGACCAGGTCGGGCTCGTCCAAGTACCAGTCACCGCGCAACATACGGTCCTTCTGCTCGCTCAACGAACCTGTCCTCTCCTCGCCTTCTCCGCCGGGCCGCGCAACGCTGAGCAGCCACCGCCCTCGATCCCAGGGGATCTTCGGTGCTGGTGGGTCGTCTTCCGGCCAGGTTCACGCTTCCGCCGCAGTCCCAGCGGTGGCTCGGCCTTCCGGCCTCGGTGCGGGGTCGGGGTTCGGGGCTTGGGGCTTGGGGCTTGGGGCTTGGGGCTTGGGGCTCAGTGGTGATACCTGGGTGGAGTTGGTGCGGAGCGGTGTCGTGGGGTGGGGGTTGACCTGGGTTCAAAGCGGTGGGTGGTTGGGTTGGGTGGTGTTGCAATTTCAATCGAAATTGCAGTCGTCACCACCCCTCCGACCGCCGTGACCGCAGGCTCACCGCGCCTCGGGAGTCATAACCGCGGTCGTCGCCACTCCTCGGGAGGCCGTGACCACTTTCGTCACTGCTTCTCGGGCGCGGGACTGCTGTTGGGGTGTGGGGTGGGCCCCTTGGTGGGGGTTCTGGGGCTTTCTCCCATCATGCTCTTAGGGTTTGTGAACAGGGAGGGTTTCTGTGGGCGTTGCGGATGACGTTCGGGCTGTGTGGGGTGTTGCGGCTCTGCGGGGGTTGTGGGAGAAGGCTCGGGAGGCGTTGGAGGCTCCTTCTCCACCTGCGACCTTCCGGTTGGAGCTGCCTGATGATGAGGCTCGGCGGCTCGTCGGGGAGGTCTACGGGCGGCCGATGTGGGGGCAGGGGACTCGGATCAACGTTTCCAAGCTGGACGATGCGGTGCGGGGCACTCGGTTCGGCCTGGGGCTGGCCGAAGTCCTGGAGATCGTGCATGGGCGGCCGGTGGTTCAGCGCGTCTCGAGCTCGCGGGATGAGCAGCGGGAGCGTTCGTTCGAGGTGCTGCGATCGGCCTTGGCGCAGCACGGGCTTGCGGAGGCTGCATGGGCTGGGGCGTGGATGCAGTGGGTTCACCAGTACGGGCGGATTGCTGCTGATGAGCTGCCCGGCGTCGCGCGGCGGGCCGCCGGGGTTCTGGCCTCGCTCGCGTTGGCCCGGGCGCCTGAGACCTGGGTTTCGCGCGGTGAGCTCGCTGCGCGGGTTGGTGGGGCGCACCAGCTCGACAACGGGACTGCGTTGAGCCGGGTTGTGCTCAAGGCTGCTGCCCTGGCGCAGGGCGTTGAGCCACCGGGGAACGAGCGGGAGCGGCGAGCTTTGTGGGAGCGGTGCGGGGTCACGCTCGATGCCGTGTCCGCGACCGTGTTGTGCTGGGGCCTGCCGCTGGTGGGTTCTGATGACTGGTCGCGTGGGGTTCGGGAGCGGTTCGCGGTGGGGCTTCCGGTGCACCTGACCCACCTCGACCTGCGTGCCGCTCCGGAACGGCTGGTCGCGGCCGGTACCGCCGTGGCCGTGTGCGAGAACCCGCGGGTGTTGGAGTCCGTCGTGGAGGAGCGGATCGAGCACCCCGTGGTGTGCCTGTCCGGGCAGCCGAGCACTGTCGCCTTGACGCTGCTGGACCGGTTGCAGGCCGACGGTGCGTCGCTGCACCACCACGGGGACTTCGACTGGGCCGGGGTCGGCATCACCCGGTCGTTGTGGGAGCACCACGGTGTTCGGCCGTGGCGGATGTCCGCCGCGGACTACCGCGAGGCGGTCGACCGGGCGGCTGCGGACCGCACCGACCTGCCGAACCTCGTCGGCGCCCCGGGCGCAACGCCGTGGGACCCGGCGCTGGCCGAGCTCATGTCCACCGCGGCCCGGGCCGTCGAGGAGGAGGTCGTGCTGCCGACGCTCCTCGCCGACCTCCGGGTGGGGCTCACAGCAGCTGGTACATGACGTGCAGGCCGACGTAGCCGTGCTGCGGGTGGTGGAAGGCCTGTGGGAGCGTGGCAACGATCTCCATGCCCAGCGACTGCCACAGCGCGACCGCCCTGGTGTTGGTCTCCACCACGGCGTTGAACTGCATGGCGCGGAACCCGTCGGCCCTCGCCTGGGCCAGCACGTGCTGCCCCAGCGCGCGACCGACACCTCGCCCGGCGTGTGCCGGGTCGACCATGAAGCTTGCCGTCGCGACATGCCCGGCCGGGCCCTCGTGGTTCGGTCCGGACACCGCGCTGCCGAGCACCGCACCGCCGTCCACCGCCACCACCGTTCGGCCCGGCGGCTCCCGGAACCAGCGCTCCCGGGCCCGCTGCTCGGAGATGTCGCGGTCCCAGGAGAACGTCTCCCCCGCCGCCGCGATGTTCCGCATGAAGGGCCAGATCGCCGGCCAGTCCTGGAGATCAGCGTCGCGCACTAGCACGACCAGTAGCTTCACCCACCGGGACGACCTCGCGCCAGTCCTTTTCCCGGTCCCGGCCCGGCGGTTGCGGTAGCTTCCGACCATGGCACCGGTGGTCGTGGAGTTCTCGGCGCAGGAACCGCGGCGGCTCGCGCAGTGGTGGGCCGACGTGCTCGGCTGGGAGCTCGACGCGGAGTCGGGCACCACCGTGCGCCCCGTCGGGCCGGGCGTCGAGCTGCGGTTCGTGCCGGGCGCAGCCGCCAAGACCGGCAAGAACGGCGTGCACCTGGACCTGCGCAGCGGATCGCACGACGACCAGAACAAGGTCGTCGAGCGGCTGTTCAACGCCGGTGCCCGGTTCGCCGACATCGACCAGCGCGACGACGTGCCCTGGGTGGTGATGGCCGACGTCGAGGGCAACGAGCTGTGCGTGCTCGAACCCCGCAAGGTCTACGAGCGCACCGGCCCGGTCGCGGCGGTCGTCGTCGACACCCCCGACCCGCGCGCGCTGGCCCGCAGCTGGGCCGGGACCACCGGCATGGACCTCACCGGCGACAGCCCCGAGTTCTGCGCCCTGCACCCGACCTCCGGCGAAGGCCCCCACCTGGAGTTCCTCGCCTCGGCGTCCGGTCCCGGAGGTCGGCTCCGGCTCCTCCCGGCCTGATCGGCGGGGTGTCAGCGGCGGGCGGGTTCGATGATCCGGATCCCGTGCAGGCGGCGGACGAAGTCCGCGCCGAAGGCCGTGGACGGCGTGTGCGCGCCGGGGAGCGGGGGCTCGGCATGGAGGGCGGAGACCGCGCGCAGGACCGAGTCGGCCGTGAGGTCGTAGGTGTCCGGGCCGATCAGTGCCGCTGAGACACTGCGCCCGGTGTCGTCGGTGGCCTCTGCGTAGACCTCGACCCAGCTGCGCGAGCGGGCGATGTGGCCCGGGCCGCGCACGGCCGCGCCGATCGCCGCCTTGCCCAGCCGCTGCACCAGGTGCGTGCGCATGAGCGTTTGGGACAACCGGCTCGACCTCCTCCCCGCGCGGTCCAGGCCGGGCAGGTGGGCGAACGTGGTGATGTTGCCGATCCCGGTGCTGCGGTAGGCCGTGCTGACATCGCCCCAGGGCAGCGAGGTGACCCGCCGCGGGCCGGACGGGAACGGCACCTCCCGCCGCCGCCACCCGAGCGGGACCTCCCGCACCTCGCCTCCGATGCGGGCCCGGCCGCCCACCGCCGCGCCCTCCAGCGCGCTCTTGAGCGTGCCGCCGCTGATCCCGCCGCTGGCCTGGAAGGCCAGGTCCAGGTGGGTCGCGGTGGGCAGTTCGGCGGCGACCATCGCGGCCAGGCAGTCGGTCGGCACCACGTCGAAACCCGCACCGGGCAGCAGCACCGACCCCGCGCTGCGGGCCTCGTCGTGGCGCGCGAACACCGCCTCGAAGACATCGATCTCGCCGGTGATGTCCAGGTAGTGCGCGCCAGCCCGCAGGCAGCCGTCCACCATCGCCGCCGAGGTGGCGGAGAACGGCCCGGCGCAGTGCGCGACGACGTCGACGCCCCGCAGGCCCGCGTCCACCGCGGCCGGGTCGGCGAGGTCGAAGGTCCGGTGCGGCAGGCCCCGCGGGGTGGCCACCGCGGCGACCTTCGCCGGGTCCCGACCTGCCAGCACCGGGCGTTCGCCGCGGTCGATCGCCAGGTCTGCGACCAACCGGCCGGTGTAGCCGCTGGCGCCGTAAATCATCCAGGTCATCGCGTTCCTCTCCGGGTACGACCGAACATTCCGCTAACGAACACCCGTTGGCGGGGTCACGGGTTGCCGGGAGTTCCGTCGATCACCCGAGTGGGATCAGCGCAGTGGGCGGCCGAGCGCCGTGGCGATCGCGTTGGCCGCTTCCCGCATCCGGTGCAGCGGGTTGTCCGCCGTGGGCTGGTCGACGGATGCGCGCACGGTGGTCAGCGAGATCGCCGCCCCCAGCTGCCCGGTCGCGTCCGGGATCGCGACGCCCGTGCAGTGCACCAGGGGCTCGAACTCGGCCTGGTCGGTGGCGTAGCCGACGCGCGCGACCGAATCGAGGTGCTCGCGGAAGGTGGCCGGGTCGGTGATGGTGCGCTCGGTGAAGCGGGTGAAGGTGTGCGCGGCCAGCAGGCGGTCGCGGTGCGGCGCGGGCAGCGCGGCCAGGATCACCTTGCTGACGGCCGCGGTGTGCAGCGGCACCGCCCGGCCGATGCGCGACCAGGTGCGGATCGTCGCCGCGCCCTCGATCTTGTCCACGTAGACGATCTGGTCGTCCACCAGTTGCGCGAGGTGCACCGTCGCGCACGTCGCGTCGGCGAGCGCGATCAGGTGCGGGCGGGCCACCACCCGCAGGTCCATCTCGTCGAGCACCTGCTGGCCGAGTTCGACCAACCGGAGACCGAGCCGGTATCGGCCGTCCGGACCTCGGGTGATCAACCCACCGTCGACCAGCGGCTGCACCATGCGCAGTGTGGACGAGCTGTGCCCACCCAGCTCCCGCGCCAGCTCGGCGATCGTCCGCGGTGCCTCGGCGAGGGATTCCAGCACGTGGACCGCCTTGGCGACCGTCTTGGACATAGACACCCCCTCGGCCGGTCTGCAAGATTAACAGAGCTGTTGCACGTGGTGCAGCCATGCTGATATGCGACTCAGATTCATATTCGTTGGCCCGCGGCGGAACCCCGGAATGCGAGAACGCGTCCGACACGCCGAATGACGCTACTCACCCGGGTGAAAAATTCTTTCCCTCTCGAACCCGGATTGACAGCCAACACGCCCGGTGATCGACTCCCGATGCCCCTGTTGGCAATTCAGCAGACGGAAAGAAGGCATCGGAATGCGACGTTCACCCGTCCTGTTCGGCATTGCGACCGCACTCACCGCGTTCGCGCTCGCACCCGCTGTTCCCGCGATCGCCGCCGCCCCCGAGCAAGCCCCGGCGTGCACCCTCTTCGCCTACCACCCGACCCGCGAGGCCGACACGCTGGTCGCCAACGGCGGGCGCACCGGCTGCCTGAACACAGCGACGGTCAACGTCCGCATCGTCGTGGCCCAGAAGGACGCCGCCCCCAAGGTCATCGGCGAACTGGTGCAGAGCGGCACCGAGATCAACCTGACCACCAAGGCCCCCTGCAACACCGGCGGCACGGTCGAGGTGTACACGGAGACAGCGAGCTCCACAGGAGCGGTCTACCGCTCCGCTCCGGTCGTCTTCGAGAAGTGCTGATGTTCTCCCAGTAACTGGTTCGCACAGCGGTACCGACAGCGGAAACCCCAGCGCCGCCACCTCGGCTGCTGGTTTCGAAATCAAAGACCCGGCTCGGCTGCTTCGGTGGTGGGCGGGTGCGATTCCGATTGGGATCGCACCCGCTTGTCCTGTCCTCACGTCAGGGCGATTGTCGCGTCGATGACGAGCCAGGTACCGAAGAGCGCGAAGAGGACCGCCGCCCCGTAGCGGATCACGCGCTCCGGGAGGTGCTTGCCCAGGAGCAGGCCCACTCCGATGGCCAGGGCGTCGGCCACCACCATGCCGATCGTCGAGCCGATCCAGGTGCCGAGCCAGTCGTGGTGGGTGGCGAGCGTGACCGTGGCCAGCATCGTCTTGTCGCCCAGTTCCGCGAGGAAGAAGGCGACCGTCACCACCAGCACCGCCGAACCGACGCGCTGGGAGGCCTTCCGCTTCTCGTCCTCGGTCAGGTGATCACCGCGCAGCGTCCACGCGGCGAACCCCAGGAACGCCACGCCCGCTATGAGCGCGATCCACTCGGTCGGCAGGAGTTCGCCCATCCCGAAGCCCAGGGCGACCGAAACCGCGTGCACCAGCGTCGTGGCGACGGTGATGCCGACCAGCACCTGCCAGGCGCGGTAGCGGGTCGCGAACGTCATCGCCATCAGTTGGGACTTGTCCCCCAGCTCGGCCACGAAGATCGCCACCGAACTCAGCGCAAGGCTGCCCAGCACGACGAATTCCACCTCTCCGATCACGGCCAGGACGAAGGCGCGCAGCATCTTCGGCCCGGCATCTCAACGCCGGTTCCGAAGGTCTCGCCCACCTCGAATTCCAAGGCTCCGCGACCGGGTGCGCACAACGGGCACCAGCATGTCGACCGCGGCATTCGCGGACTACTCCCCTTCTCCGATCCGGAACCCTACCCCCTTTCGTCGAGGAAATGCAAAACCGAATCGGAACGCGTCGGAGCACAATTGCGCGTTCCGATTCGCCAACCCATCCTTTCGGCGTACCGCAAACCCGGATTTCGCCGACCCGGTCGAATGTTTCCCGATTCGCGAACCGAACTTCTCCGGAATTCAGCACGACCGGCTGCGACCTGCGCCGACGTCAGGCCTGGCCGAGCGGCCGCCCCGGCAAGTCCGGATCGCACCCCAGCCTGGGCAGCTGGGCGCGCACCGCCGCCCGGGTGCGGCCGAGCTCCTCGGCGAGCTCTCCGGCCAAGCGCCCCGCCGACTCGCCGAGCGCGCTCAGCCACCGCTCCCGCAGCAGCTCCCCGTCGGCCTCGGTCCACGGCCGCCCGGCGTTCGGCGGGCGTGGTCGGCTGCGCCCGCGCCCGCTCGCCCACGGCGCGTGCAGCGCCGCCAAGCCGTCCAGGGTCCGGGCGAGGAAGGCGCTGGCGTCGCCCAGTCCGTCGACGGCGACAAGCAGGTTGCCCTCCGCCACGACGCGACCGTCAGCGTCCGCGCCGGTGAACTCGACCGCCACGCTGGCCGGCTGGTCCTCGCTGGCGGGCTCGCCCTTGGCGTTGATCCCGTAGGTGTGCTGTCCGACACGAATCTCGTTGTGGAAGTCCATGTCTGGAAGTTAGGGCCGGGACCAGCGCGATCCCGGTAGTCAAGCGTCGAACCGTCGCGTGTCGGGACGAGGTCTCGATCGAGTGAGGGATGGCTCACAGCAGATCCCGGAACACCAGCCCGCTCCCACCCGTTGAACAGACCGGTCGATGCGCTCGTGTCCCCCGGGCCTCAACTAACGCCTTCGCGGAACACCGTTCGGCTGGAGCCGCGTCGCGCCACTCGCCGCAGAGGCGACCGGCGTATCGACCCCAAGCGGAGGAGGACCCCCGCCCTTTCTCCTCGGGCGGGGGTCCTCTCGCGTCTCAGCTCAGTTGAACGGCTGGGCGTCGGGCTGGCACGTCTGGCCGGGCTCTGGCACCCGCAGGTCCACCAGGTAGTCCGCGGTGATGGTGTCCGCGCACGAGCTGCGGCCCAGGATGCAGTGGCCGTGCGCGTCGACGGTGACCAGCCGGGCGTTGCCCAGTTGCTGCTCCATGCGTCGGGAGAACTCGTACTGCGTCGCCGGGTCGTAGCGGTTGCCGAACAGCAGCACCGGGTTCTCGGCCTGGTGGGCCCACGGTCCGCTGTGCACGTCCGGGTCGGTCTCCGGCCACAGCGAGCAGCCCGCCACGTCGCTGAAGGCCTGCGTGCGGCCGAAGGTCGGCGACTCCGCCTCCCACTCCGCCGCGGTGTCCGCGACCCGGTCAGGATCGTGCGGGATCGGTTTGTCGCTGCAGTTCACCGCGAAGTAGCTGTCGTCGACGTAGTCCGAGTCGGCGTCGAGGCGGCCGAGCGAGGTCGGCACGGTCAGCAGCGTCAGCAGTTCCGGGACCAGCCCGGGCTCCGGGTGCAGCTGGCGGTGCAGCGACTGCAGGTCGGTGGCGAGCTGCCGGAACTTCGCCGGGTCGTAGAGCGCGCTGCCGGTGCTGTCGGTGAACTGGTCGAGGGTCACCTCCGCGCCGTCCGGCATGGTGATCGGCCCTTCGCGCAGGTGGTCGCGGATCTCGTCGAACTTCGCCCGCGGATCGCCTTCGGCGAAGGCGCACTTCCGCGGGTTCTCCGCGCAGCGCTGCAGGAACCCGTCCAGCGCCAGCTCGAAGCCTTGCGCGCGCTCGCGGTCGTACTGGACGCCGTCGGCGGTCCGCAGCTGCGGGTCGACGTTGCCGTCGAGCACGATCGCGCGGCTGTGCTCCGGGAACAGGTTGACGTAGGTCGCGCCGAGCAGAGTGCCGTAGGAGGAGCCGACGTAGTTGAGCTGCTCGTCGCCGACCGCCTGGCGCATCAGGTCGAGGTCGCGCGCGACGTCCTTCGTGGACATGTGCCGCAGCAGCTCACCGGCGTTCTTCGCGCAGGCCTCGCCGTAATCCTGGTAGGCGTCCACAGTGGTGCCGATCTGCTCGTCGGTGACCGGGACCGACGAAATGCGGTCCAGCACCCGCTCGGCCTGCTTCGCCGACTTGAAGCAGCGCAGCGGATCGCTCCGGTTCACCCCGCGCGGGTCGAAGCCGACGATGTCGAAGCGCTCCAGCACCTCGGGGTCGAAGCGGTCGACCGCCGTCGTCGGCCGGGCGTAGCCGCTGCCGCCGGGGCCGCCCGGGTTGAGGAACAGCGAGCCGATGCGCTCATCCGGGTTCGTCGCCGCCCGCCGCATCATCGCCAGGTCAAGGGTGCCCTTCGCCGGGTCGTCGTGGTCGATCGGCACCGGGTAGGTGGCGCAGCGGAAGAGGTGCCGCTGCGTGATGGGCACCCCGCTCAGCTCGGCTGGACCGCACTTCTCCCAGGAGACCGGTTCAGCCCCGGCTGGCTCGGCCGCGACGGTGGCCACCGCCCCGGTGCTGACCACCAGCGCGGCCGCCGCGACCGCCAACGCCCTGCCTAATCGACCCGACTGCGCCCCCACGCGCGCCTCCTCGTTCCGCTGCCAACTCCACGCTGGAGTCAACAGCCGGAACGGCGGCTGGGACACCGCAGGATGCAGGAACCTCAACCGGCCGGTGAAGCGGTATTCGGCCGAACCGCGGTGTCAGCGGACCTTTTCCAGCGTCCTGTTCGGACGCTCGCGCAGGTGGTGCACGACGATCGAGACCGCTGCCGTCAGGTAGCCGACCTGCACCAGCGTGCGGCCCAGCAGCGACCCGTCCGGGTCGGTGAGTTCTGCGTGCACGTTCGCGGGGAACATCACCACCAGCAGCACGGCGAGCCCGGCCGCGGCCCACGGCGCGGTCCGCCGGAGCAGCAGCCCTGCCGCGCCGAGCAGTTCGAGCACGCCGGTGGCGGTCACGAGCAGTCCCGGTGCGGGCAGCGCCGGCGGGACCATCGCGATCAACTCCTCCCTCAGGAAGGCGAAGTGGACGACGCCGGTCAGCACGAACATGGCGGCGAGCCCGCCGCGGACGGCCACCGACCAGGGGCGCAACCTCCGCACTCCGGCGGCCCCGGCCACGAGCAGCACTGCGGTCACGACGACGAGGGTGATGAGCGGTTCCACGGGTCCGACCCCTTCGGATGATTTTGGAGAGCGACGCTATCCAACATAAGATAGCAGCACTATCCAACGTTGAGGAGTCGCGCGTGCGCATCTCGGAGCTCAGCCGCGCCAGCGGGGTCCCGGTGGCGACGATCAAGTACTACCTGCGGGAGGGGCTGCTCCACGAAGGCCAGCTCACGTCGGCGACCCAGGCGCAGTACGACGAGGGGCACGTGGCCCGGCTCCGGCTGGTGCGCGCCCTCATCGGCGTCGGCGGGCTCAGCGTCGCGGCCACCCGGGAAGTGCTGGACCAGCTGGACCACCCGGCGGACTCCACCCACGACCTGCTCGGCGCCGCGCACCGCTCGCTGGGCCCAGCGGTCGACGAGGACGTGGACACCAGCGCTGCGGAGTCGCTCCTCGACCGCCTCGGCTGGCAGGTGCGCAGCGCCGACAGGCAGGCTGTCCGGCAACTCGCCGCAGCGCTCACCGCCCTCGAAGCAGCGGACTTCCCGCTTTCCGAGGACGAAGTGGTCTCCTACGCGCAGGCCATGCGGGCGATCGCCGAGCGCGAGGTCGCCGACGTCCCGCTGGAATCGACTGAGGCAGCCGTGCGCTACATGGTGCTGGGCACCGTGCTGGTCGAGCCGCTGCTGCTCGCGCTGCGGCGGCTGGCGCAGGTCGACGCCTCCGCCCGCCGCTACGGGACGAGGTAGCGGCTGTCGCGGGAGTCGGTGATGGCCATGTGGCCCGGCGCGTGGCCGATGGCGAACGGCGGCTTGGACCGCATCACCGCAGCCTGCGGCGTCACCCCGCAAGCCCAGAACACCGGGATCTCGCCGGGGCGGACCTCCACCGCGTCCCCGAAGTCCGGTCGGTCGATGTCGGCGATGCCCAGCGCTTCCGGCGCGCCGACGTGCACCGGGGCACCGTGCACGGACGGGTAGCGCGAGGTGACGCGGACGGCGGTGGGGACCAGCTCGGCCGGGATCGGGCGCATCGACACCACCAGCGGCCCGGACAGCCGACCGGCCGGGCGGCACTCACGGTTCGTCCGGTACATCGGCACGTTGCTGCCCGCCTCGATGTGCCGCACCGGGACCTCGGCCTCCAGCAGCGCGGCCTCGAAGGTGAAGCTGCAGCCGACCAGGAACGACACCAGGTCGTCCCGCCACAGGTCGGTGACCTCGGACCGCTGCTCGACCAGCTCGCCGTCCCGGTAGACGGTGTAGGCGGGCAGGTCGGTGCGCAGGTCGCCCGGGAAGATCTCGGCGCTGGTCCCGCCGGGCTCGGTCACGTCCAGCACCGGGCAGGAGCGCGAGTTGCGCTGCGCGAACAGCAGGAAGTCGTAGGCGAACTCGCGCGGCAGCGAGATCAGGTTGGCCTGGGTCCACCCCGCGCTGTAGCCCGAGGTGGGCACGCGCAGCCCGGCGCGGAACTCGGCGCGCGCCTGCGCCGGGGACATCTCCTGCGGATTGGTCATTGAGATTCTCCTCATCAGCAGCGGAAGCGGACGCGCTGGCCGGGTCGGGCCTGGGCCGCCTTGTCCAGGTCGGCGGCGACGACCACCGCGATCACCGGGTAGCCGCCGGTCACCGGGTGGTCGGCGAGGAACAGCGTCGGCCGCGCCGACGGCGGCACCTGCAGGGCGCCTGCGACCATGCCCTCGCTGGGCAGCTCCTCGGTGCGGCACCGCTCCAGCGCCGGTCCGGACAACCGCATGCCGATCCGGTTGCTGTCCGCGGTGACCTCGTAGGAGCTGCTGACCAGCGCGGTCAGCGCGTCGTCGGTGAACCAGTCGTGCCGCGGCCCGAACACCACGCGCAGCGTGATCTCGTCGGCCGCGCACGCGGGCACCGGCGCCAGGTCGACCTGCGGGAACCGCGCTGGTGGCGGCCCCACCGGCAGCACCGCGCCCGGCGCCAGCGGATCCGGGCCCAGCCCGGCGAGCACGTCGGTGGCCCGCGAACCCAGCACCGGTTCCACGGCGATGCCGCCGCGCACCGCGAGGTAGCTGCGCAGGCCCCGGTCCGGGACGCCCAGCCGCACGACCGCCCCGGCGGGGATCCGCAGCACGCAGTTCACCGCGGCGGCACGACCGTCCACAGTGATCGGGCACGGCGCTCCGGTCACCGCTGCGGTCAGGTCCCGGGTGGCGCGCACCACGAGCCCGCCGAAGGTGACCTCGACCGCCGCCGCGCCCTCGTCGTTGCCCACCAACCGGTTGGCCAACCGGAACGCACCACCGTCCGCCGCGCCCGAGGAACCGACGCCGATCCCGGCCAACCCCGGCCGCCCCAGGTCCTGGATGGTCGACAGGGGCCCGGTGGCCAGCACCTCCAAGCTCATCGGACCTCCTGGAAGCGCACCCGCACACCCGGCCGCAGCAACGCGGGCGGGTCCCGGTCGACCCGCCAGACCTCCAGGTCGGTGCGCCCGATCAGCTGCCACCCGCCAGGCGACTCGCGCGGGTAGATGCCGCTGAACGCACCCGCCAGCCCGACCGACCCGGGCGGCACCTTGGTCCGCGACTCGACCCGGCGCGGCACCGCGAGCTCCGGCGGACCACCGGCGAGGTAGCCGAAACCCGGTGCGAAGCCACCGAAGGCGACCGTCCACTCCGCACCCGTGTGGCGGTGCACCACCTCGCGCTCGGAGAGCCCGGTCAGCTTCGCCACCTCCGCGAGGTCCGCACCGTCGTAGACGACCGGCACCTCCACCAGGGCCCCGTCGCCGTCGACCGCCCGGCGCGGCTCGACCTCGCGCACCGCGGCCTCGATCGCCGCGACGTTGGCTCGCTTCGGGTCCAGCTGCAGCAACAACGTCCGCGCAGCCGGGACCAGGTCCGTGACCCCCTCGGGCGGCGCCTCGGCGAGCGCGGCGTAAAGCGCCTGCACCGCCTCGAGGTCGGCCAGTTCGACGAGCAGTCCCGAATCAGCGCACCGCAGGAACCGCATCACAGCCCTCGCGCGGCGAACGGCTTCAGCTGCACACCACCGGCGACCAAGCGGTCACGCACGGATTCGGCGATGGCCACCGCGCCGGGGCTGTCCCCGTGCACGCAGATCGAATCCGCTTCGACGCGGATCCGCGAGCCGTCGACCGCCTCGATCGGCTCCCCGGCCGCAAGCCGCAGGCAGCGCTGCGCGATCAGCTCGGGGTCGTGCAGCACCGCGCCGGGCTCGCGCCGCGACACCAGCGTGCCCTCGGGGGTGTAGGCGCGGTCGGCGAAGGCCTCCCGAAACACCCGCAGCCCCGCCCGCTCGGCCTGCTCCAACCACTGCGAGCCCGGCAACCCGAGCACCGCCAGCGCCGGGTCGTAGGCGCGCACCGCCTCGACCACGGCGGCGGCCTGGTCGGCGTGGTGCACGATCGCGTTGTACAACGCACCGTGCGGCTTGACGTAGGCGACCTCGGTCCCGGCGATGCGGGCGAACCCGGCCAGCGCGCCGATCTGGTACAGCACGTCGTTGGTCAGCTCGCGCGACGGCACGTCGATGAACCGCCGACCGAACCCGGCGAGGTCGCGGTAGCTGACCTGCGCGCCGACCACCACGTCCTGCTTGGCTGCCTGCTCGACCGCCTCGCGGATCACCGTGGCGTCCCCGGCGTGGTAGCCGCAGGCGACGTTCGCGCTGGTCACGATGCCCAACAGCGCCTCGTCGTCGCTGAGCTCCCAGCGTCCGAAGCCCTCCGCGAGGTCCGAGTTGAGGTCCATGCCCACCTCACTTCCACAGCGCGGCGATGCCGCCGAGCGAGTTGATTCCCAGGTACACGGTCAGCAGCCAGGCGACCACACCCACGATCAGCAGCCACCTCGGGTAGCGGTATCCCCCGAGCAGGTCGCGGCGCTTGGCGGCGACGAACATCAGCACGCCGAAACCGACCGGCAGGATCAGCCCGTTGAGCGCGCCTGCCAGCACCAGCAGCGTCGTCGGGGCCTTGTCGAGCAGCAGGAACACCGCGGCGGAGGCCGCCACGAAGGCCACCACCAGCCAGTTGCGGGCGCGCGCCAGCTTCGGCGAGAAGGTCACCAGGAACGACACCGAGGTGTAGGCGGCGCCGACGACCGAGGTGATGCTGGCCGCCCAGAGGATCATGCCGAACAGCCGCATGCCGAGCTCGCCGGTGGCGTGCTGGAACGCCTCGGCGGTCGGGTTGGCCGAGGTCAGCGCCACGCCCCCGGCCACCACGCCGAGCACCGCGAGGAACAGCACCAGCCGCATCACGCCGGTCACCAGCAGCGAGACCACCGAGCTGCGGCTGACGTCGACGATCCGCTCCGGACCGGTCACCCCGGCGTCGACCAGGCGGTGCGCCCCGGCGTAGGTGATGTAGCCGCCGACGGTGCCGCCGATGAGCGTGGTGATCGACAGGAAGTCGACCTCACTGGGCCACACGGCCTGCGTCAGCGCCAGGCCGACCGGCGGCGCGGAGGAGAAGGCGACGAACGCGGTCAGCAGGATCATCACCACGCCGAGCACCACGACGATCCGGTCCATCGCCACCCCGGCCTTCTTGCTCAGGAAGATGCCGATGGCGATGACCGCGGACAGCGTGCCGCCGATCTTGGCGTCCAGGCCGACCAGCGCGTCCAGGCCGAGCGAGGTCCCGGCGATGTTGCCGATGTTGAACACCAGCCCGCCGAAGACGACCAGCGCGGCCATCACGTAGCCGAGGCCGGGGACCACCTTGTTGCCCAGGTCCTGCGCCCGCATGCCGGAGACGCCGATGACCCGCCAGACGTTCAGCTGCACGGCGACGTCGACCAGGATCGACACCAGGATCGCGAAGGCGAAGGCCGCGCCGAGCTGGATGGTGAACTCGGTGGTCTGGGTGATGAAGCCCGGGCCGATGGCGCTGGTGGCCATCAGGAACACCGCGCCGAGCAGCGTGCTCCGCTTGACGGCCGAGGATCCCTTCTCGGCCGTGGTCGCTTCAGCCATGGCACTCCGATCAACTGGGCACCGACCGGAGGCCGGTGAGGGGAACGTCGACGTGGCCGCGAGGAGGCGGTTCGGGTCAAGATAGAGAATTGTTGAACAATCCTGCAATACCCTTCGTGGAACTTCCTCGTTACACTCGAGATCAACAGCGAGTGTGGGGAGCACGAGTGACCGCGGACCCGTGGGCGGACCTCCTGGCGGCCGACCGGTCGCTACTCGACCGCACGAGCACGGCCGAGCGGGTCGCCGACCTGCTGCGCCAGCGGGTCATCGACGGGGCGCTGGCCCCGGGCACCCGGCTGTCCGAGGAGAGCGCGGGTCGCGCGCTGGCCGTCTCCCGCAACACGCTGCGCGAGGCGTTCCGGCTGCTGGTGCACGAGCGGCTGCTGGTGCACGAGTTCCACCGCGGGGTCTTCGTCCGGGTGCTCAGCGACGAGGACGTGATCGACCTCTACCGGATTCGCCGGCTGCTGGAGATCAGCGCGGTGCGCCGGGCCGGTCGCGCCCCGGCGGGGCTGGTCGCGGCGGTGGACCAGGCGGTGACCGAGGGCGAGCGCGCGGCGACCGAGGAGCGCTGGTGGGACGTGGGGACCGCGAACATGCGCTTCCACGAGGCGCTGGCGGCGCTGGCCGGGAGCCCGCGGGTGAACGAGACGATGCGCCGGCTGCTCGCCGAGCTGCGACTGGCGTTCCACCGGATGTCCCGGCCGCGCGAGCTCCACGAGCCGTACCTGAAGCCGCACCGGGAGATCTCGAACCTGATCAGTGCCGGTCGGGTGCAGGACGCGGCCGACCGCCTGGAGGGCTACTTCGACGCTGCCGAGGCCCAGCTCGTCGCCGCCTACCGCAGCTACACGCCGGAGTGATCCCTGCCGTCGGCGGCGGGGGCTAGGATCGCGGCACGTGAGACTCCCGCTGCACGCCGTCCTCGAAGGCCACCAGTACCTCCGCCACGCCATCGCGACCCTGACCGACGAGCAGGTCGCCGCACCGTCGCTGCTCCCCGGCTGGACCCGAGGGCACGTGCTGGCCCACCTGGCGGACAACGCGCGAGCGTTCGCCCGGGTCTCGGCGCACGCGCTGCGCGGTGAGCTCGTCGACGCCTACGACGGTGGGCAGGCCGAGCGCGACGCGATCATCGAAGGTCTCGCTGGGGACGGCTCCGAGGAGCACCGGGCCCGGCTCGCCCGGCACAGCGCGGCGCTGGAAGCGGTCTGGTCGCAGGCGGGCGAAGCGGACTGGGACCGCCCGGTGCGGTTCCGCAACGGCGACCTCGCCGGGATCGTGCGGATGCGCTGGCGGGAGGTCTGGATCCACCTGGTGGACCTGGACATCGGCGTCGGCCCCGAGCGGTGGAGCGCGGAGTTCTCCGGCCACGCCATCGAGTTCCTGCTCCCGCGCCTGCCCGAGGGTTTCGCGCTCCGGGCGACCGACGGCGACCGCACGTGGTCGACCGGGGCGGTGGAGATCACCGGCCGCGCCCACGACCTCGCGGCCTGGCTGGCGGGCCGAACCCCGGAGCGCACGCCGAACGGCCCACTACCGGACCTGGGCCCGTGGCCACCGCACCCAACCCCCCTCGTGAGCGACAACGGTCGCTAGAACCACCATCCCCACTCACGACCACACCCCGCCCCCCTCGTGAGCGACAACAGTCGCTAGAACCACCATCCCCACTCACGAGTGTTGGGGGAGGCCTGCGAAGAGGTCTGGTTCCCAGTTGTGGGGGCCGGTGCCGGGGCCTCGTTCACCTCGGACCAGGAGGTAGTGCTCCAGCGCGAATTCCGGGCGCAGGACCATCTTCGCGAAGAAGTCCTCGTTGTCGAGGTCGACCTGGCTCCGGTAGCGGCGGAGGGCTGCGATCTTGGCCGCGTGGTGGTCGCGGCCGTCGACCATCGTGGTCAGCTCCTCGTCCGGCACCGTGTACGGTTCGAAGCCCACCGCGGCCGCCTCGTCGATCTGCTTGAGGATGGAGCGCGGCAGCGTCGTCCAGTACACCTTCCGGACCTGCCACGCCTCGCCGAGTTCCGGCGCGTAGTCCGGGTCCGCGGCCGGGTCCAGGGAGGTCATGAGCGCGCGGTGGGCGGCGATGTGGTCCGGGTGCCCGTAACCGCCGTTCTCGTCGTAGGTCACCACCACGTGCGGGCGCTCCGCGCGGAGGACCTCCACCATGGCGCGGGTGACCTCGGCCGGGTCGGCGGCGGCGAACGCGCCCGGCGCGGTGTTGCCGTCCGCACCGGCCATCCCGCTGTCCCGGAACCTGCCCGGGCCGCCCAGCCAGTGGTGCCGGACCTCGCCGAGCTCGGCCAGCGCGGCGCTGATCTCGCCGCGCCGGTGCTCGCCGAGCGCGTCCGGGGCACCGCGCAGGTGCGCGAGGTCGTCGGCGACGACTTCGCCGAGCTCACCGCTGGTGCAGGTCACCAGCGCCACGGAAACTCCCTCGGCGCAGTAGCGGGCCATCGTGGCACCGGTGGCGGTGGCCTCGTCATCGGGGTGGGCGTGCACCAGCAGGAGGCGACGATCGTTCATGTCTTCGAGACTAGCCGCGCCGACCGACAACGAGCCGGGATGTTCCGACGAAGTTCGCCGTCCGGTCAACCGAGACCGACCGGGCGCGCGTGAAGATCTCGGGGCAGGAGAAGGAGGCATTGTGTCTGGAATTTCTCGACGAGGTGCGCTCGGCCTGGCGGGCGCGGCAGCGGTCGCGGGCGCGCTCGGCACCGGGCAGGCGTCGGCCGCACCGGCAGGCAAGGCGCTGATCGGCCCGGCCAGGGGCGAGCAGCTGCACGTCATGAGCTTCAACATCCGCACCGACACCGGGGCGGCGCCGCCGGACCCGGACTCGTGGCGCCTCCGCCGCCCGATCCTCGCGGAACTGCTCGGCACCGAGCAGCCCACCGTGCTCGGCGTGCAGGAGGCAATGTTCACCCAGGTCAAGGCCGTGCTGCAGGACATCCCACCGCACTACGACTGGATCGGCCTGGGCCGCGAAGGCGGCGGCCGCGGCGAGTTCATGTCGGTCTACTACGACGCCCGCCGACTGGAACCGCTGGACTACGACCACTTCTGGCTCTCCGACACCCCGTCGGTGATCGGCTCGAAGTCCTGGGGAAACGACGTGGTCCGGATGGTCACCTGGGTGCGCTTCCACGACCGCCGCAGCGGCCGCGAGTTCGCCCACGTCAACACGCACTTCGACCACCAGTCGGAACCGTCCCGCCAGCGCAGCGCGCAGCTGGTGGGCCAGCGGATCGCCGGGTTCGACGCGGGGCTGCCGGTGGTGCTCACCGGCGACTTCAACACCCCCGCGGGCAGCTCGGCGTCCTACCGGATCCTCACCAGCGGCGGCTTGGCCGACGCCTGGACGACCGCGGACCGGCGGCTCACCCCGGCGTGGGGCACCTTCGGCGGTTACCAGGAGCCCGTCGAGGGCGCGGACCGGATCGACTGGATCCTGCACAACGACCGGGTAGCGGTGCGCGCCGCGGCGATCAACACCTCCCGCCGCGACGGCTACTTCCCGTCCGACCACCTGCCGGTCCAAGCCCTGGTCGAGCTCACCTGACCGGGAGGAGGACGATCCAGACCTGGCCGGGGGCGAAGGGGATCTCGTCCCCGGCCAGGGTCGTGTAGGTGGTGCCGAGCTCCGGGGCGGGGCGGTGCCAGCGGCCTTCGAACGCCGCGCCGTCGCGGAGCACCACGGCGCGGCCGGTGCCGACCGTGTCCGCGAACGGCGAGGAGTTGCCCACCACGTCCTGAAACGGCGAGTCCGACACCGGAACTTCCTGCAGCACCACGGTGCTCGCCGCGAGACGTCCGCTGTCGGTCGCCACGTGCGGCCGCCCGTCCATCGACACCAACCACCGCTGCGCGCCCGGCGACCAGGTGAACCCGACCCGCGCCGACTGGTAGCCGACCACCTCACCGCTCGTCGGAACCCCGCCGGGCGGTGCCGAGCCGAACGTCAGCGCGGCGTTCGGCGACCACCCCTCCCCCGCAGGCAGCCGGGACGGCCGCACGTAGAGGTTGTGCGGCGCCTGCCCCGGACCGCGGTAGAACGCGCCGGGCACCGCGGTCGGTGATGCGCCGACCACCGGTGCCCGGTCGATCTCCGGCAGGAGTTCCGGCGCAGCCCCCGAGAACGCCAGCGCCGGGTGGCCGAACTGCGGCAGCAGGCGCAGATCTGTCTGCCGGGCGCTGCGCACCGGTCCGACCACGGGCGGCCGCCGGGTGCCGAAAACCGCCACCAGCCGGCTGATCCCGGCTTCGACGGGTTCCACGTACACGACGTCCGCCGCCCCGATCCCGGTCGGCGGCCGGGCCGGTGGTGCGTTGTCCACCTTCACCGCGAGCACCGGTGGTCCGAGCGGTGGCGGCGCGGGCAGCGGTTCGGGCGGGGGCGGCGGTGGCGGCACCTCGATCGGCACCGACCGGGTTCCGGTTGGCTGCAGGGCCAAGCCGCCGACCAGCACGGCACCGACGGCCACCAACGTGCCGAGCACGCGCACCCACCACATGGCCCCTCCCCCAGCAGCGCAAGCCGCTGCCGGGTAGCTTCACCCGCCGCCAGGGCGCCGACAAGGGGCCGATCTGAGTCATTTTCGACCCGGCTGTGGGCCGGTCAGCTGTAGGGACGTCGGCTCCGCGCCTCAGCCGTCGCCCGCGCCCACCACACGAGCTGGTCCAGCAGCACCTTCGCCGCCGCGACCGGACCAGTGGTGTCCACGGGGTTCCCCGCCGCGTCGAAGCACTCGCTCGCACCGTGGAAGCTCACGGTGTCGCGGATGGTCACCGCGTGCAGTTCGGCGAAGACCTGCCGCAGCTGCTCCACCGCCCGCAGGCCACCGGAGATGCCGCCGTAGCTGACGAAGGCCACGGGTTTGGTCTGCCACTCCGCGTGCGCCAGGTCGACGGCGGCCTTCAGCGCTGCTGGGTAGCCGTGGTTGTACTCCGGCGTGACCACCACGAAGCTGTCCGCGGCGTCCAGCCGGGCGGTGTACTCCGCCAGCTGCGGGGTGGGTGCCGCGGGCATCACCGCGGGCAGGTCCACCTCGGCCAGGTCGATGAGGTCGACCTCCAGTTCCGGGTGCTGCCGGGCCTGCCCGGCGAACCAGTCGGCCACGGTCCGGGCGAACCGCCCCTCCCGGGTGCTGCCGACGATGATGCCCACGCGCAGTCGGTCCTCGAACATCCGCTTCCTCCATGCTGATCGCAATCTCCCGACCAGCATGGAACTTCAACCTTACTTCAGGTCAAGGATTCTTTCCGGCTGGTTCCCAGAAGTTCCCGGAGCCTGTCGAGCTCCCCCTCCGGCAGCACGACGTCCAGCCCGGCCAACACCTCCGCGAGCCGCTCGGGCGCCACCTCCGCCACCTCGGGCACACCCGAGGGCCGCGCCACAGTCAACTGGCCGCCGACCAGCTTCCGGCTCACGCCGGGCGCCAGCCGGAACACCACCGGCTTGCTGAAGAACGGCGAGTGCGGATGGGTGGCGACGTAGTGGTGCGCGACCTCGTAGTCGGCGAAGCGTTGCGGCTGCTCGTCGGAGGCGTGCAGTACCTCCCATCCCTCGTCGCCCCACCGCTCCAAGTTCCACAGTGGACCGTTCCGGACCAGCCGGTGCGGCCAACCGGCCTGGTCCACCACCGCGCCGTCCTCGAACGGCATCGGCGAGAGCACCCCGGCGCCGAAACCCACGTCGGCCAGATGGTCCACCCCGTCCACCCGGACCCGCAGCACCATGTGCGTCCGGTAGCCGGAGCCCTGGGGCTGGACCCGCGCCATCCGCCGCTCGACATCGAAGCCCAGCCGCTCCAGCACCGCCGCGAACAGCAGGGCGTGCTCGAAGCAGTAGCCCCCGCGCCGACGGCGGACCAGCTTGTCGTGGATGGTGTCCAGTTCGATGCCGGGGTGCTGCCGCAGGACCACGTCGATGTTCTCGAACGGGATCGCCTGCACGTGCGCCTCGTGCAGCGAGCGCAGCACCGCCGCCGACGGCCCCGGCACCGCCGGGTGCCCGATCCGCTCCAGGTAACCGTCGAGGTCGACCGCCTCGATCCGCCATTCGTCCGCGTGCTCAGCCATGCACCCATCCTGGCGCGTCCAGCGCGCTCGGGGTCAACTGCGCAGGTGTTCGCACTCGTCGGGTCCGGGTCGCAGACCGGTCAGGGAGTGCCAGAACCCGAGCGCCTCGGTGGTCGGCTCGAACGGCCCGGCGCTCCACCGGTAGTCCGGCCAGGACTCGCGCAGCAGCCCGACCGCGAGCGTGGCCAGCCCGCGGCGGCGGCACCGCCGGTCGACGCGGACGTGCTCCAGCACGGCGACCCGGCAGGCGTGGCAGACCCGCAGCTCCAGCTCCCCCACCACCAGCCCGTCCAGGCGGATCTCCACCCCCGGCGGGCCAGCGGGCAGCAGCGCCGGGACCGCGGCCAACTCCAGATCACCGAGCATGGGCACCAGCATGTCCGCTCCGGACCGCCCTGTCCTGCCGAACGGCTCACGACGACCTGCGGCCGCGCTCCCAGGAGTCCAGGGCGATCAGCGTCTTGGTGCTGGTCACGCGGTGGCTGCGGCGGATCTCGTCGATGGTGCGCTGCAGGTGCGCCATGTCCCGGACCCGCAGCCACACCAGCGCGTCCGGGTCACCGGCGATGGTGAACACCGCCTGCGCCTCCGGCATCCGGGTCGTGGTCTGGACGATCTCGTCCACGCCGCTGGTGCCCAGGAAGCGCAGCTCGATGAAGGCCTCCACCGCCGAGCCGAGCTTGGCGTGGTCGAGCTGCACGGTGTAGCCCAGGATCACGCCCATCTCCTGCAGCCGGTCGATCCGCCGCTTGACCGCGGCTGTGGACAGCGTCACGCGGCTGGCGATGTCCGACAGCGTGCGGCGTGCGTCCTCGCGCAGCAGCGCCAGGATTTCGTGATCCGTCGCATCGAGCGTCTGGTCGGCCATGCGCAGGGATGGTACGCAAAATTCAGCGGCGCGGAAGGGCCGGAACGACCGAAGTTTGCGCGCTCTTCACCGTTTCGGGGCGCGGTGTTGTGCGCCACACCGTTTTGAGCTGAAGTGGCGGCGATCACGATGCGTGCCGAGGAGAAGGAGTTCGACATGGCCGCGTTCACGCTGGACGACCGCTACCTCCGGGATGCGGGCACGGTCTACGTGACCGGGGTGCAGGCCCTGGTGCGGGTGCTGTTCGACCGGATCCGCCTGGACCGGCGCGCGGGAGCGAGCACCGCGGCGTTCGTCTCCGGCTACGAGGGCTCGCCGCTGGCCGGGTTCGACCTGGAGCTGGCCCGTCGCGCGAAGCTGCTCGACGAGCACGACGTGGTGCACCGGCCCGGCCTCAACGAGGAGCTGGCCGCCACCTCCGTGATGGGCAGTCAGCTCGCCGAGCGGCTCGGCACCCAGCGCCCGGACGGCGTGCTCGGCGTCTGGTACGGCAAGGCCCCCGGCCTGGACCGCGCCGGCGACGCCCTGCGGCACGCCAACCTCGCCGGGGCCGACCCGCGCGGCGGCGCGGTCGCCCTGGTCGGCGACGACCCGAACGCCAAGTCCTCCACCGTCCCGGCCGCGTCCGAAGCCGCCCTGGCCGACCTGCACATCCCGACGTTCTTCCCGGCCGACTCCCAGGACCTGCTGGACTTCGGGCGGCACGCGGTCGAGCTGTCCCGGGCCAGCGGCCTGTGGTCGGCGTTGAAGGTGGTCGCCAACGTCGCCGACGCCGCGGGCACCGCGACAGTCACCCCGGACTGGGCCCCGCCGGAGATGCGCCCGGAGGCCTACTCGCACCGCCCCAGCGCCCGGCTGCTCGGCGCGGAGCTCGCCGGGCTGGAGAGCAGCCTGTACAACGTCCGGGTCCCGCTGGCGCTGGAGTACCTGCGCGCCAGCGGCGTCAACCGGATCACCCGCTCCGGCAGCGCGGACCGGATCGGCATCGTCGCCGCCGGCAAGTCCTACCTGGACCTGCGCCAGGCGCTGCGCACCCTCGGCCTGGCCGAGTCCGACCTCGCCCGCTTCGGCATCCGGCTGCTCAAGCTCGGCGCCATCCACCCGGTCGAACCCAGCATCATCCGGGAGTTCGCCGAGGGCCTGACCGAGATCGTGGTGGTCGAGGAGAAGCGGGCGTTCCTGGAGCCGGTGATCAAGGAGGTCCTCTACGGCCGCCCGGACGCGCCGCAGGTGCACGGCAAGAAGACCCCCGGCGGCCGGACCCTGTTCACCGAGCTCGGCGAGCTCGACCCGGACCGCATCGCCCGCGGCCTGGCCGACCGGCTGACCGCGCACGGCGAGGTCCCGCAGGTCGACGCCTGGCGGCAGCGCCGCCGCCGCGAGCGGATCTCGGTCCCGCTGCTGGCCCGCACGCCGTACTTCTGCTCGGGCTGCCCGCACAACTCCTCGACGAAGGTGCCCGACGGGACCGTGGTCGGCGCGGGCATCGGTTGCCACACGATGGCGCTGTTCATGGACCCCGACCAGGTCGGGGACGTCGTCGGCATCACGCAGATGGGCGGCGAGGGCGCGCAGTGGATCGGCATGGCGCCGTTCGTCAGCACCGAGCACTTCGTGCAGAACATCGGCGACGGCACCTTCACCCACTCCGGCAGCCTGGCGGTGCGCGCCGCGGTCGCGGCCGGGGTGAACATCACCTACAAGCTGCTGCACAACTCGGCGGTGGCGATGACCGGTGGGCAGGACGCGGTCGGCGCGCTGCCGGTCGGCAAGATCGCCGAACTCCTGCTGCTGGAGGGCGCTTCGAAGGTCATCGTCACCAGCGACGAGCCGAAGCGGTTGCGCGGCAAGCTCCCCCGCGGCGCGACCGTCCGCCACCGCGACGACATGCTTGCCGCGCAAGCGGAACTGGCCACCGTACCCGGTGTCACGGTGCTCATCCACGACCAGGAGTGCGCGGCGGAGAAGCGCCGCAAGCGCCGCCGCGGCAAGCAGCCGACCCCGGCGGAGAAGGTGCTGATCAACGAGCGGGTGTGCGAGGGCTGCGGGGACTGCGGCGCGAAGTCCAACTGCCTGTCGGTGCAGCCGGTGCCCACCGAGTTCGGCCGCAAGACCCGCATCCACCAGTCGTCCTGCAACGTCGACTACTCCTGCCTGGCCGGGGACTGCCCGTCGTTCCTGACGGTGGTGCCCAGCGGCCGCCGCGCGCACCGCGAGGTCAGCGAGCTGCCCGCCTCCGAGCTGCCCGAACCGCAGCGCGGCAGCGACGACTTCACCGTCCGCATCACCGGGGTCGGCGGCACCGGGGTGGTCACCGTGACGCAGATCCTGGCCACGGCCGCGGTCATCGACGGCCGCCAGGTGCGCACCCTGGACCAGATCGGCCTCGCGCAGAAGGGCGGCGCGGTGGTCTCCGACCTCAAGATCACCGCCGAGCCGGTCGAGCAGGCGGCGAAGTTGGCCGCCGGCGAGTGCGACCTCTACCTGGGCTGCGACCTGCTGGTCGCCGCCGACCCGGTGCACCTGGCGGCGGCCGACCCGGCCCGGACCACCGCGGTGGTGTCCACCACCGAGGTCCCGACCGGCCGGATGGTGGTGGACACCGAGGTCTCCTTCCCGGAGCAGTCCGGCATCCGCGCCACCCTCGACGACGCCACCGCCCGGGCGTTCTACCTGGACGCGCGTGGCCTGGCCGAGGAGCTGTTCGACGACGACCAGTTCGCCAACATCCTCCAGCTCGGCGCGGCCTACCAGTGCGGCGCACTGCAGCTGTCGGCCGAGAGCATCGAGCAGGCGATCCAGCTCAACGGCGCGGCGGTGGCGGCCAACATCCAGGCGTTCCGCCGCGGCCGCCAGGCCATCGCCGACCCGGACGCGCTGCGGGCCGAGATCACCCCGGCCCCGGTCGAACCCCCGGCGCCGAGCCCGGCCGCGCGGCGGGTGCGGGCGCTGGTCGAGGCCCCCGAGGGCTCGGAACTGGCGCGGTTGCTGGACATCCGCATCCCGGACCTGGTCGAGTACCAGGACGAGGCCTACGCCCGCAGCTACGCGGAGTTCGTCGAACGGGTGCGGCGCAGCAGCTCGGTGGAGGTGGCCGAGGCGGTGGCCCGCAACCTGCACAAGCTGATGGCCTACAAGGACGAGTACGAGGTCGCCCGGCTGTCGCTGGACGAGCGGCTGCAGGCCGACATCGAAGCCCAGTTCGGCGCGGGGTCCCGCTACGCCTTCCGGCTGCACCCGCCGGTGCTGCGCGCGCTGGGCATGGACCGCAAGATCAGCCTCGGGCCCTGGTTCCGCCACGTGTTCCGGCTGCTGCGCGCGATGCGCAAGGTCCGCGGCACCCGCCTGGACCCGTTCGGCTACGCCAAGGTCCGCCGGGTGGAGCGCGAACTGGTCTCGCAGTACCGGGAGGTCATCGAGCAGGCGCTGGCCACCGACCACCCGGCCCTGCTGGAGCTGGCCGAGCTGCCGGACGTGATCCGCGGCTACGAGGAGATCAAGCTGGCCAACGTCGAGACCTACCGCGAGAAGCAGTCCGAACTCCTCAAGACCCCAGAACCCGAACGAGTCGCAGCAGTCTGACCCACCGAGACCGAACCGCGGGTTCGGTGGAGGCCAGCCACCCGACCTCCACCGAACCCGCACCAGGCCCCGGCTGGGTCCAAACCGATCCCACCCGGAACCCCACCACGACCGCCTCCACCAGCAGGAGCCAGGAGCCAGGAGCCAGGAGCCAGGAGCCAGGAGCCAGGAGCCAGGAGGTGACGATGCCGGCGACCCTGCCCTGGAGCGGACTGCGGGAGCGAGGTCCCCGCGACCTCAGTGGGAATCAGCGTGCGATTGCCACTGGCAAGCGCACCGGGGTGGCGGGTCAGGTGGGACGGCGGATGCTGAGGACTTCGACCTCGACGTCGCCGTCCGGGGTGGGGTAGCGGACGGTGTCGCCCTGGTGGGCCTGCGCCAGGGCCAGGCCAAGCGGGCTGTCGGAGGTCATCGTGAAGTCCTCCTCCCCGTCCAGGGCCTCTTCGGGGATCGCCACGACCTTGTAGGTCTGCGTCGACCCGTCCGACGAGCGCAGCACCACCTCGGTGCCCGGTGCCACGCCCTGCACTTCGATCCCACCGACCAGCACCTTCTCCAGCTCGGCGATGCGCTCGTCGATCGCGATGACCTCGTCCCCGCCCTGCAGTTCCTGCGAGGCGTCACCGCTGTCCCCCGGCCCGGAGCTCTGCACCAGCTCGTCCACCAGGCGCTTCCGCCGGGCGCGCAGCGAGCGGATCTCCTCCGCCAACCGCGCCCTGGTGGCCGGGTCCGCACCGCCCATCGCCGCTCCTCCCCCGAGGTTTCCGCAGCTGATGCTCGGCTCCGCAGCCGGGGAGCACAACTCGATCAGGTCACTGCGCGAGCTTCGCGGCGATCTCGGCCAACGCGGCGGTGATGTTCTGCTCGACGGCGGCCTTCTCGATCCCGAGGCTGGACAGGACGCCGGTACCGGCCTCGTTCTCCAGCAGCGCCAGCAGGACGTGCTCGGTCCCGACGTAGTTGTGCCCGAGCCGCAGCGCCTCCCGGAAGGTCAGCTCCAGCACCTTCCGCGCACCGGCGTCGAACGGGATGAGGTGCGGCACCTCGTCGACGGCGGCGGGCAGGGCCTCGACCGCGGCCTGCCGCGCGGCCTCCAACGAGACGCCCTGCGCGGCGACGGCCTTGGCACCCAGTCCGTCGGACTCCTCGAGCAGCCCGAGCACCAGGTGCTCCGGGCGGATCTCGGCGTTCCCGGCGTCCCGGGCCTCCTTCTGCGACTGCACGACGATGTTGCGGGCCCGCGGCGTGAACCGGCTGAACCCCTGGCTCGGGTCGAGGTCGGACACCTCTCCCGGCCCCTTGGGCACGAACCGCTTCTGCGCGGCCTGCTTGCTGACGCCCATGCTCTTGCCGATGTCGGTCCAGGACGCCCCGGAGCGCCGCGCCTGGTCGACGAAGTGCCCGATCAAGTGGTCGGCGACTTCCCCGAGGTGATCCCCGGCGACGACAGCGCTGGCCAACTGCTCCAGCTCGTCCCCGTGCACCTTCTTGATGGCGGCGATCAGCTCGTCCAGTGAGACGTGGTCGGAAATCCTCAACTCATCCATGACGTCAACCATAGGTTGACGAGTCCTTGTCGTCAACCACGAGTTGACGATCAGCTCAACCGCGCCTGCAGGACCCGTGCGAACTGCACCGCCGCCGGATCGACGTCCTCGGCCTGCGCCGCCGACCGCAACCACGCGACCAGCGACGCTGCGACCGCAGGCGAGAGGGCTGCGATCCACCGAGCGGTCTTCGCCCGGGCCTCAGCCACGTGCTCGGTCGCCCCGCCCTCGAAGTGCGCGATGACCTCGGGCCGCGTGGCGAGCAACCCCCCGGACCGCCAATCTCCCCCGGTGGCCGCAGCCGCGAGCCGCTCCAACCCCGCTGCCGCTTCGAAAAGCTCGTCCCGCTCGTTCGTCATCACGCCGCCATCATCACATCGAACGGTCAGGACGTCCGGCACTCCGGTTCCAGCACGCACCAGGCGATGACCGCACCTGTGATCGCGAAGGCCGCGCAGAGGAGCATGGCGATGCTCTGAGCCTGGGTGAAGGCCAGGTGGGCGGCACGGACCAGATCGTGCTGCTCGGGGCCCAACCCGGCCAGGGTGCTGGCCAACGACGATCCAACGTGGACGTTCAGCTCAGCAGGCGCGAACCACCGGTACCCGACCGCGACGACGCTGCCGATGAGCGCGACCCCGAGCGCGATGCCCAGCTGCTGGTGGGTGTCGTTGAGCGCCGACCCCATCCCCGCGCGGTCCGGCGGGACCGCACCGAGGACGGTGGCGTGCACGGCCGGGGACGCCAGCCCCGACCCGGCTCCGGCGAGGAACAGACCGCCCACGAGGACCACGTCCGAGCTGGTCGGGGTGAGCACCGCGAGGACCGCGAAACCGCTTGCGGTGACGGTGAAACCGGTGGCGATCGAGCGTCGGTGCCCGAACCACCCAGGCATCCGGGCCCCCACCGGCGACGCCCCGACCACCCCGACGGCCAGTGGCACGACCGCGAGACCCGCTTGCAGCGGGCTGCGGTCCAGGACGTGCTGGAGGTGCTGGGTCAGCACGAACAGGACGCTGCCAGTGCCGATCGCCAGGACCGCGACCGCGGCACTCGCCCCGGCGAACCGCCGGTCCCGGTAGAGACCCAGGTCGACCATGGGGGTGGCGGCCCGCCGCTGGCGCAGCCAGAACGCCGCGGCGGCGAGCACGGCCAGGACCACGGTGGCGAGGACGACCGGTGACGCCAGCCCGAGGTCGGGAACGAGGATGATGGCGGCGACGAACGCCCCCATCGCCACGGTGCTCGCCACCGCTCCCACCAGGTCGACCGCGCGGCCCAACCGGTCGCGGGACTCGGGCACCAGCCAGCTGATCAGCACCATGGCCACGACGGCCAGGACGGCGTTGACCAGGAAGATCCCCGGCCATCCCCACTCCTCGACCAGCAACCCGCCGACGAGTGGACCGATGGCCATCGCGGCCGATCCCACCGCCGACCAGGCCGCGAACGCCTTGACCCGCTCGCCGGGCGCGAAGGCGTGCACCAGGATCGCCAGCGTCCCCGGCATCACCAACGCGGCGCCGACCCCCATGACCGCGCGCGCCGCGACCAGGAACCACGCCGTGGACGCGAATGCCGCCAGCGCCGAGGCGCCAGCCAGGACACCCAACCCGGCGAGCACGGCCAACCGCCGCCCGTACCGGTCCGCGACCAGGCCTGCCGCGACCAGCAGCCCCGCGAAGACCACGACGTAGGAGTTGACGACCGCTTGCAGCTGGGCGGTGCTCGCCCCCAGCTCGTCCTCGATGGTCGGGATCGCGACGTTGAGGATCGTGTTGTCGACGACGATCACCGCGAGCGCGACGCAAACCGCTGCCAGGATCCCCCACCGCCGGAGGTCGTCCGCCGAAGTCTCACCTACAGACATGGATTTACCCTGGCCAAGCACCTCGGCAGCCACCTCGGTGACTGGGACTCGCAGTTCGAGATCACCGCGCGAACCCTCATCCAGGGGCTCGCCGCCCGGCACCGGTAGTCGGCTCATCGGGCAGACCGAGGCGCGCGGCCAAGCCGGAGCGGACGTGCCGAAGCCGTCCCGCGCCCCTCGGCCGCGCCGAGGATCCGGCGCACCATGCCGCCGAAGACCAGTCCGTGGAAGGGTGCCACCGCCCACCAGTAGAGATGCCCCAGCAGGCCGTGCGGGATGAACACCGCGCGCTGCCGGTACCGCGCGCCCCCGTCGGCGGGCTCCACGTCCAGCTCCAACCACGCCCGGCCCGGCACCTTCATCTCGGCGCGCAACCGGAGGAACCGGCCCTCCACCAGCTCCTCGACCCGCCACCAGTCCAGCGCATCGCCGGTCCGCAACCGCTCCGGATCACGCCGTCCGCGGCGCAGGCCGACCCCGCCCAGCATCCGGTCGATCCACCCCCGCACCGCCCAGGCCAGCGGGAACGAGTACCAGCCGTGGCGCCCGCCGATGCCCTCGACAACCCGCCAGACGGCCTCGGGCGACGCGTCCGTCCCGCGCTCGCGCACATCCCGGTAGACGGTGCCGCCGGACCACGCGGGGTCGGACGGCAGCGGCTCCCACGGGGCGTCGACCGGTGAGGCGTCCGACCACCGCGTCTCCACCTCGCCGCGCTGGATCCGGCGCAGCGCCAGCGCGACGGCGTCCTGGAAAGAGGTCAACCCGCTTTCGGGGCGCGGGACGTGCTCGTCGATGTCGTGCTCGAGGCAGACCGCCTCGTTGATCAGCGACTCGATGAGCGGCATCCCGATGCTGCGGGGCACCGGGGTCACGATGTTGATCCACCACGAGCTGAGCTTGGGCGACAGGACGCTGACCGGCAGCATCCACCGCCGCGGCAACCCGGCGACCGCGGCGTAGGTGCGCATCATCTCCGCGTAGGTCAGCACGTCGGGCCCACCGATGTCGAAGGAGCGGTTGACCTCGGCGGGCAGCTCCGCCGCCCCGACCAGGTAGTGCACCACGTCCCGCACCGCGATCGGCTGGACCCGGTTGCTCACCCAGCGCGGCGTGACCATCGCGGGCAAGCGCTCGGTGAGGTACCGCAGCATCTCGAAGCTGGCCGAGCCGGAACCGATGACCAGCGCGGCCTGCAGCACGGCCGTCGGCACCCCGCTGCGCAGCAGCGTCTCGCCCACCTCGGCCCGCGACCGCAGGTGCGCGGAGAGCTGCCCGGTCGCCGGGTGCACCCCGCCCAGGTACACGATCCGCGACACCCCGGCCTGCCGAGCGGCCTGCCCGACGATGGTCGCCACCCGCCGGTCGAGGTCGCCGAACTCCTTCTGCTGCAAGGAGTGCACCAGGTAGTACAGGACGTCCGCGCCTTCGCAGGCCGCGAGCACGGCGTCTTCGTCGAGCAGGTCCCCGCGCACCACCTCGACCTGGTCGCGCCACGGCACGTCGCGGAGCTTCTCCGGCGTCCGCACCAGGCAGCGCACCCGGTACCCGGTGGCCAGCAGCTGCGGCACCAGCCGCCCGCCCACGTACCCGGTGGCCCCGGTCACCAGGCACAACTTCGATCCCTCGGTTCCCACCAGCCCCGAATACCCGGGTTCCGCGCTGCCCAAGCAGGTCCCCGTTCCCACAATGAGGGCGAGGGGAGCTCTCCCCCGTCCCACTCCTCGACGTGAGGCGGAGATCAGTGACCACAGCGATCTGCCTGTTCACCCGCGACCTGCGGGTCCACGACAACCCGGTCCTGCAGCACGCCGCACAAGCTGGTCGAGTGGTACCGCTGTTCGTGTTCGACGAGGCGATCCTGCGGGGCCCCTACCTCCGCCCCAACCGCACCGCCTTCCTGCTGGACTGCCTCCGCGACCTCCGCTCCTCACTGGGCGAGCTCGGCGGTGGGCTGGTGGTGCGGACCGGCTCCCCCGCGACCGAGGTCGCGGCGCTGGCCGAGGAGGTCGGCGCGACCGAGGTCCACGTGGCTGCCGACGTCAGTGCCCACGCGCAGGCCCGCGAGAACAACCTGCGGGAAGCGCTGAACGGGTGCGCGCTGCACGTCCACGACACCGTGGTGACCGCGCAGCCGCCGGGCCACTTCGCGCCGGACGGCAAGGACCACTTCGCCGTGTTCACCCCGTACTTCCGCCGCTGGGCCGCCAAACCCGTCCGGCGCACCGCCGCGGTTCCCGAGTCGCTGCGGATGCCGAAGGTGCGGACCGGGCGGTTGCCCACCCGCGAAGCCCTCTGCCCCGGCGACCTGTCACCGGAGCTGCCGACGGGCGGGGAGTCCGCGGGCAGGAAGCTCGTGCAGCAGTGGTTCGACGACGGCATCGCGGACTACGACAGCGGGCACGACGACCTCGCCGGCGACGCGACGTCACGGCTGTCGCCGTACCTGCACTTTGGCTGCGTGTCCCCGGTCGAACTCGTCAACCGGGCCGGGGACAGCGAACCCGAGCGCGCGTTCGTCCGCCAACTGGCCTGGCGGGACTTCCACCACCAGGTGCTGGCCGCGCGCCCCGCGGCCAGCTACCGCGACTACCGCCCGAGGGGCGACCGCTGGCGCGACGACCCGGAGTCGTTCCAGGCGTGGCGCGAGGGCCGCACCGGCGTGCCCCTGGTCGATGCCGGGATGCGCCAGCTCGCGGCGGAGGGCTGGATGCACAACCGGACGCGCATGGCCACGGCCAGCTTCCTGGCCAAGACCCTGCACCTCGACTGGCGGCTGGGCGCCCAGCACTTCCTGGACCTGCTGGTGGACGGCGACATCGCCAACAACAACATGAACTGGCAGTGGATGGCGGGCACCGGCACCGACACCCGCCCGGACCGGGTGCTCAACCCGGTCCGCCAGGCCGAGCGCTACGACCCGGACGGCGAGTACATCCGCCGCTACCTCCCCGAGCTGCGCAGCCTGCCCGCGAAGGAGCTGCACGACCCGCAGCGCATCGACCCGGAGGACCTCGACCGCCTCGGCTACCCCGCGCCGATCGTCGACATCGCCGCCGCCAACGCGCGGTTCCGCGCCAGCCACGGGAAGTAGCGCGGCTCAGTTCAGCGCGACGATCGCCCCGTTGAGCACGGTGGCGAACAACGTCCAGGCCAGGTACGGCAGCAGCAGGACCCCCGCCAGCCGGTCACGCCGCCAGAACAGCACCGCGGTCACCACGATCACGATGTCCAGCAGGACGATCTCGAACAACGCCGCGGTGCGCTGGCCCGTCGCGAAGAACAACGGGGTCCATGCGGCGTTGAGCACCAGGTTGGCCGCGAACCAGGACATGGCCGTGCTGCGCGAGCGCCCCGGCCCCGCGCACCAGGCACGCCAGCCGGCGACCGCCATCAAGATGTACAGAACCGTCCACATCGGACCGAACAGCCAGGGCGGCGGCGCCCACGACGGGCGCTGCAGCAACGCGTACTGCTCGGCGGACGAGGCGGCGGCGAGCGAGCCGACCACCGCGACCACCGCCACCGCGGCGATGATGACCGCAGCGGCCACCACCGCTTCCCGCACCGTGCACCTCATCTCGGCGAACACGTCGAACCTCCAGGTCTTCCGGTGATGGTTGGATCGGGTGGCCAGCTACCGCTTGAAGTCGACCTCCGCCAGGCGCGTCTGCACGGTCCGGCCGCTCTCCCAGGAGTTGGCGCCCGGCGCCACGTCCGGCTCGGGGATGTCCGCCCGGTGCTCGCGCTTGCGCGCGGTGGAGATGCCGAGCTCGCGGTCCCGGGCCTCGACCATCGCCTCGTCGGCCTGCCCGTCCTCGGTGAAGGCCATCATCAGCTGCGGGATGCCGTACGGGAAGTCGTCGCGGTCGTACTGCCAGGTGTGGAACGTCTTGCCGTAGGTCGTCACCAGGTCGGTGAAGTAGGCGTGCTCGGCCAGCTCCGGGACCCCGGGCGCGACCAGCACCCCGGACTTGACCTCGTGGTGGTGGCTGTGCCACAGCCGCTTCTCGTCGTCGGGCAGCTCGCGGAAGCGGTCCTCGCTGATGATGTACTCGATCCCGATCAACCGGGCGTCCGGCGCGTTCCGGTCGAAGATCACGCACTGGTGCAGGTCGTGGCGCAGGTGGACGCAGAAGTGCGTGGCCTCGACCTGCCGCCCCATCTCGTCGGCGTACATGTGGAACCCGTTGAGGTAGGTGCTCATGGCCGCCAGCGGGTACTTCGGCTGCAGCGCACCGGCAGCCAGGTCGAGCGCGCGGTGCTTGAGCGGGTGCCCCGCACCGACCTTCGCGGCCGCCGCGACCTTCCGACCGAGGACCGCGCTGGCAGCGGTCACGAACCCCACGGCCGCCCCGGCCCCGAACACCCCGGCAACCCCACGACCGGAACGCCGCGAACAGCACTTCCCGAAAGTGAACATCCAAACGAGGTACCCAAGAACCCCGGGAACCAATCACCGGGAAGCGCCCGGGCACGGGTTGCCAACCCCAGTTCGACGAATGGTGGGCGTGCCACCCCGCCCGATCTCAGGCGGACTCAGCGGGCGGTTCGAGAGGAAGTGGGAGCTGACCGCCGTCGAGAGCGACCAGGGGCGTGAACGGATTCGGATTGCCCGCCAGGCACCGGGCGCAGTCGACCGGGTCGGTGACCGCGCGGGACTCCCCCGCCAAGGCCAAGGTCGCCACCGGTTGATGGCAGGCGGGTGCAGGCAACTTGAGCCCGCCGATCCAGCGCCTCAGCTCGACTGCGTGCACTCGGCGGTCCCGCCCCGGCTGGCGCAAGTTGCGGTTGCGGAACCGTGCGCACTCCCGTTCCGAGAGCGTCCGGAGCAGAACCGACGTGGGGTCGTTGCGGTCCTCGATCGCCGACACAGCACCAGCGTGGTCGGTGACGTGGTTCCCGCGACACCGCTCTACCGGTGATCAGGATGCGCCGAGTGGACGCAAGCCAGCCCCATCGAGGAATTCGCTACCACCGACTGGAGCTGGCTTTCGTCCACCTGGTCCGTTCGACGAGTGGTGGGCGCAGTAGGGTTCGAACCTACGACCCCTTGCTTGTAAGGCAACTAAGGCCCTCGACCAACCAGCCAGATCAAAGTTGTTTGGCCTGGTCACACGGCCGAGCGTGTCCGTAGGTGTTCGTAGGCGTCCGGAGAGATTGTCACTCAGTTCGTCACTCACAAGACACTCGGCAGGAGGCGCAGGCCACGTGGCTTCCCCAGTTCCGACTGGCCTGCGCGGCTGGCTGACGCCTCCCCTCCCCACCGGAACGGCTGTGAGCCCGCCTACGGCGATCTGAGCGCACGAAATCTCCCGATCTGAGCCTCGGAGAAGGCCGCAGACGCACACGGGGGGTCGAGCCGACGGAGTACCCGGCGATCCGTTCACGGGGCCCTCCACGGGCCGTTCAGCAGTGGGAGACTGGAGCCGCGCAGCACGGTGCGGCTCGTGCGGTCGTGAAGTCGAGCAGAAAGGCTGACCATCGGTGACCAACGAAGAGTCCAAGTGGACCGTTCATGGAGAGCGCACCGTCTACCACAGCAGGTGGGTCCGTGTCGGTTTGGCCGACATCTCGCAGCCGTCTGGCGAACGGTTCGAGCACCATGTCGTCTGGTTTCCCGCTCCAGCTATGACTGTGCTGATCGATGACGAGGGCGAGCATGTGCTCATGGCCTGGCGGCACCGATTCGCGCCCGACATCTGGAATTGGGAGCTCCCCGGAGGAATCATCGACCCGGGAGAGGACCCGCAGGAGACAGCCGAACGGGAACTGATCGAAGAAAGCGGATATCGGCCTCGATCACTCGAACCCCTAATTACCTTCGAGCCTGCCGTCGGTATGCTCCGAAACCCGAATCACGTTTTTCTTGGACGCGGGGCAGAGCTGGTTGGAAACCCAACCGAGGTAAACGAGGGAAGGTTCGAGTGGGTACCCCTGAATCGCATTCCAACACTGATCCGCAACGGCGATATCCAGAATTCGGGCACACTAGTCGGACTGCTTCACTACCTAGCCCTTGGCCAGAGAACGGACTAGCTCGCCAGCAAGTCGGCTATGCGGGCCCGCTGTCGAGCAGACCCGGTTCTGCCTGCCAATTCACCTGCTCGACGGGCATGTTCTTTCGCCCCCACAAGGTCTCCGCGGCTTCTCAAAGCAAGCGCTAGATCGACCCGAAGACTGGATTCAGCGCGCTTCGACGAAAGTGCCTGGTCTCCTCCGAGCGCGGAGGTCAGCGCGTCCACTGCCTCTCTGGCGCCAATGCGAGCGAGGCAGTGGCCGCGCCATCTTGCCAAGTGCGTTTGGTTGAGCATCAGGTATGGCAAATCCGGATCTGAGTCGCCAGAAGGAAGCAAATCGGCAGCTTGATCGAGCAGCCGTTTCGCTTGGTCCCCTTGACCTGCTGCTGCAAGGAATTCAGCCTCCGCAGCCGCAAGCCAGGCACGAAGCCGCGACGGAACTCGCTTCGCCGTTTGCGGCGTGTGTGCGTACTGAACCAATTCGACTGCGTCATCTGGTCGGCCTGCGTCCAGCAGGGCATAGGCCTGCTGCGCCGTGACATGGGCGAGCGCCGCAGGATCGTCGCTCTGCCGCGCTGCCGACTTGGCGATGTCGTGCAGATCCCACGCTTGCGTGATGTTGCCTGCATCGAGGGCTTGCCACCCGGCAAGTGCTGCTCCTTCCGCCAGAGCCACAGCAGCCGCGGAGAAGTGCTTTCCGGGTAGTGCGTTTCGAAGCACCTGCTGCATGTGCTCGACGTGCGCAACGGTCTGCGGAATGATGGCCGAACCCACCCTCCGGTCCATGAGCCGGTAGTGGTCAGTCTGACCTTCGAGCATTTCGACCAGTTCTGCGTCCAGGCGGAAGACGTCGAGGGTTGAGGGCACCTCGATTGCCGGGGGTGGGGCGACCTCGACAAACCCGAGTGCCGCGGGCGGGAGTTGGAACACCTCGCAGAGCTCGTCTCGCCACTCGATCGGGTCGACGCGGCCCTGCTCCCACTCGGTGTACATCCGCTTCAGGCTCGACTCCTTCGGCGGCATGACGCCCCGCTTGCGCCGGATCTCGCGGAGACGGGCCCGCACGTCCCCCTGAGACATCCCGGCTGCAATTCGCGCGCGCTTCAGCGGTGTCGTCGTCGAGTCATCCACTGATGATCTCCCCCGCGTTTTGCCTGGTGAACAGCTGGTGAGTCGCCAGACTCACCAGCGGCTCACCAGCGACTCATCTACTCATCATCGCAAACTCCGTCGATTCTTGAGTCATGACAGCGAAATCGGCGGCCGCGGAGAGGTTCCGGCAGGTCAGAAGCGCCATTCTCGCACAACCACAGGAGTCAGCCATGGCGAAGAACCCGATGATGCCGTTCCCGATGAAGGGCAGTGGAGGCGCGGCCAAGAAGGTGTTGGGGCTGCTGTTCGTGGCCGCGCTGGTGGTCTTGGTGGTCAAGCAGCCGACCGAGTCGGCGCAGTGGGTCAAGGACGGATGGTCGGTCGCGATGTCGGCGGTGGACAGCGTTTCCACCTTCTTGACTGGTCTCGCGAGGTGAATTGCCTCGCATGGGACACCTGTGCACCCTGAGCAGCTACCTCGTCGCTTCGCGAGCTTCCAACTCGTCAACACGGGACCGCAGTTCAGCGACCTCACCGCGGAGCTGTGCGACCTCGTCGCGGAGTGGGGTCTCGACCTCAGGAGCCAGGCGCGAGCCCTCAAGGACTTGAGCGAGGTGGTCGTGCGGCCAGCGCAGACCCTCGGAGATGGCCGCGAGGAGGCGGGGACTACGACGCTTCGGCTCATAGGAGTCCGGGTTCTGGAGTTGCCGGAGGGTGGCGGGGCTGACATCGGACCGCTCCGCGAGCTCCCTCTGCGTCATGCCCAGCTCCGCCAAACGGGTGTTAATCGCAGCGGCCAGAGCCGCCCAGTCTTTGGTCACACAACCTCCTATCAGCGCCGCTTCTATCAGCGCAAATAGTAGCCCTCAGGGGCGAGATCTTCACCGTTCGAGCTAGCGCGGGTGTGTCCCGCACGACGGAGACTGCTCTTACGTAGCGCTACTAATCGCGCTACTGTAAGCGCGTTCCACCGGAAGGAGAACCTCATGGAGAACCTGAACGAGCTGACGTCGGAGCTGGTCATGGCGTCGGAGCTGAGTGATCTGGAGCTGTTGTCGCAGGCGCTGCAGGAGGCGCTGGACGCCCACAGCGAGGGCTTGATCGCCGGGCCGGGCCTGGACGAGCTGCAGCTGGAGCGCGCGGCGCGGCGGGCCCGCAGGGCCGACACCAAGCGCCTGCTGTCCACCCGCGTTCCGGTCGAGGGGGCGATCGCATGAGCGCCCAGGAGCGGATCGAGCGGGGGGATGGGCTGTACCGGCTGCTGACCAGCGTCCCGGCCGGTGGGCACCCGGAGTGCGCCGAGATCGACCCGGAGCTCTTCTTCCCGGATCGGGGGCGCCTCGACCAGATCGAGTCCGCGAAGGCGGTCTGTGAGCGGTGCCCGATCGCAGTGGCGTGCCGTGAGACCGCGATTCGGTCCGGTGCCCAGGGGGTTTGGGGTGGCACGACGGAGGAGGAGCGGCGGCAGATTCGCCGTCGACGGCGCCTGGTCGTGGTGCAGGGCAGCGCCGACGAGGTGGAGCGGGCGGCCGAGCGGGCGCTCGCGGCGATCGAGAGCGCGAGCGGCGGGCCGGTTCCGGGGTTGCGACGGCACGTGCAGGACGTCTTGCGGTGGGCCGACGCCAACGGCGACAGCGACGCCGAGCGCGCCCACGCGGTGCGCGTGGTGCTGCGCCCGGAGCTGCAGCTCCTCGGCCTCGACGAGGGCTTCGAGGAGGGAGCGGCGTGATGGATCTAGCTTCTGCGGTGACGTTCGCGGCGGTGTTGCCGTCATTGCTGGTGGCGCACAACGTGGCGGATCACTGGGTGCAGACCAGCCACCAGGCGGCGACCAAGGGTCGCCCGGACTGGGCGGGCCGGTGGGCGTGCTTCAAGCACGTCGCGAGCTACACGGTGGTGACCGCGCTGGCGGTGGGCCTGGTGTGGCTGGTGCTGGGGCTGCCGATCACGGTCGGCGGGTTCGTGGCCGGGCAGCTGGTGTCGGCGGTGACGCACTACTGGGCCGACCGGCGCTCCACCCTGGCCCGCCTGGCTGAGCTGCTGGGCAGCGGCGGCTTCTACAAGCTCGGTGCGCCGCGCACCGGCCACGACGACAACCCGACGTTGGGCACCGGCGCTTATGCGCTGGACCAGTCGTGGCACTGGCTGTGGCTGTTCGCCGCCGCCCTGATCACCGCTCTCTGATCTGCCGTTTTCCCCGGAATGAGAAGGGACTTTGCTGTGCGCAAGCGTGTTGAGTACCGCGAGTACGGGCCGATGCAGCTCAAGCTGGACATGGCCGCGGGTGAGGTGCTGGTCGTCATCGAGGAGGACCGGGAGCGCGCCGAGGTCGTGCTCGAGCCCGTGGTGCCCGGCGACGAGGTCGCCGAGGACCTGATCGCCCGCACCGAGGTCACCGGCCTCGCGACTGGCTGGCGGGTGATGGATGTCCGCATCCCGCACCCGGAACTGACCCGGGTCGGCGCGGGCATCCACCAGAGCTTCGGCAGCATCGCCCAGGGTGCGGTCGTGACCGGTGTGGTCGTGGTCAACGGGCAGGTCATCAGCGGAAACCCCACCCAGGGGATGGTTTCGGGCGGCGGGGTGAGGGTCACCGCTCGGGTGCCGGTGGGGTCGGAGGTGTGGCCCACGACGGTGTCGGCCGATGTGGACATCCAGGGGAGGCCGGAGTGCATCCGGTTTACCTCCACCTCGGGTGACCTGCGCGTCGACACGGCCACCGAGGTGTGGACCCGCACCGTGTCCGGCGACGTCGACCTCGGTGCGTGCCTTGCGGTCAACGCCGACACCACCTCCGGTTCGGTCATCGTCGGCCGGGCCTGGAGCGTCGAGGCCCGCACCGTGTCCGGCGACGTCACCATCGACCGGTTCATCGGAGACGCCGCCCGGCTGCGGTCCACCAGCGGCACGCTGCGGCTGCACGCCAGCACCACCTGCAAGGTCACCGCGGTCACGACCTCCGGCGGGATAGCCATCACCGCCGACGACCCGCCGCTGGTCGAGGTCTTCGCCCACTCGATCTCCGGCCGAGTCCGCACCCCGCAGAACTGAAGCGGGAGCGGTGATGACGAGCATGCAGCTTCCGCCGGAGCTGTCCCGCCGGTTCGAGGGCACCATGCCGATGCGCCTGGATAGCCCGACAGCGGGGGGACGTACCGAGTTCCTGCTGAATGCCGAGGTCATCGACGGTGACGCCAAGTCGTTCTTCGGGCGCGGGTACTGCCACTGGCTGGCCGGTGCGATCCACTGCATGACCGGCTGGGACCTCCTCACCTACGAAAAGCAGCAACCGGACGGCAGCTGGCTGCCAGCGCATACCGCGGTGGTCACGCCCCACGGTCGCGTGCTGGACATCTTCGGCGAGCACGACTCCGCAGCGGTGGCCCGCGCCTACGCGACCAGCTCCGACGGCTCGCAGTACACGGTCCGGACCCGCCGGGTCCGCAACGAGGACATGTGCGGCGAGGTCATCCGGGGTGCCGATCACCTGCAGGGCGACCCGCTGTGGTGGTCCAGGGGCCCCTACCGCGGCGACATGACGACCGTGTTCGTGCACTTCGCTCGGCTGCTGGTCACGAAACACAACTACCGCGAGCACCTGCTCGAGAACCGGCCGAACCGGCCTGCCAGCACGGCGATTCCGGCCGCGCGACCAACACCAGAAACCCACACCACACCGAGTTCAGGAGGAACCTCGATGGGTATCGACGAGATTCGCCAGACCGTGGTCATCGCCAACGAGAAGGCCCTTTACGCCTGCGGCGCGCTGCGGGAAGCGCGAAACCAGTTCGACGAGATCGTCTCGCAGCTGACCGCCATCGGCCTGAGCACGAGCAGCCAGGACGGCCCGAAGCAGGCCATGGCCACCTACAGCCAGCTCCGTGACCAGCTCGACGCGTTCCAGGACCAGATCAGCACCGCGTTGACCTCCCTGGAGCAGTACGCCCACCAGGTCTGACCACAGTGGAGGTACCAGGATGCGCCGCCACCGACTGCAACTCGTCGAACTGCCCGACGGCCGCAAGGAATTCGGCTGGATGGCCAATGGGCTACCCAGCTTCCCGTTCGGGCTCGCCCCGAAGGGCCTGGCGACCCGACGGCAGCTCCGCGCCGCCGGACTGTGCCCCGGCGGGCACGCCCCCGTCGCCCAGATCGTCTGGCGCCGGGGGAAGGCGTGGGCCGGGCTCTACGACCTCCACCACGCCAAGCCCAAGCGGGTGCCGACGCTGGCGCAAAGGCGGGCTCTGGCCGCGGCGATGGCCGCCCGCCGCCGCTGCACCCGATGCGGCCGAGACGCGGGCTACTGCCTGCCCCGACCGCGCACCTGCTGGACCTGCACCACGACCGACACCACGGCACACGCCGCCTGAGCAGGAAGGAACGAGGACATGAACAGCAACGTGTGGCACCTGACCAGGAAGAAGTCCTGGTGGAACGGGACGGTCACCACCTGGTGCGGCTTGCAGGCCCCGACCAGCGACACCTTGTCCGAGTACTTGTACTTCGGGCCCGCCGCGCCGAAGTGCACGGCCTGCAAGGCCGCGAAGAAGAACCGCTAGCCCCGCCCCGGCCCAGCAGCACATTCCGCCAAGAACCCCTGCTGGGCCGGGCCCTAACCCCAATCAGCCCTCTCGAACTGACCAGGAGGACTTCCGATGCTAGAGCAGCAGTGGACCGACTACGACGAGCTGGTCCTCGACGCGATGGGGATCGACAGCACCGGTCTGGTGCTGTGCAACACGCCCGCGGCGCGGTCGGAGTGGGAGCCGGAGCGGCTCTTGCAGGCCGCCGCGGACGGTGAGTTGCACGTCTACGGCGTGACCGAGGACTGGTCGGTGGTGCGGCTGTGGATCGACGGCCGCCCGATCACGGTGGACGAGCAGGAGTACGTGATCGACATGCTCGGGGACTTCCTGGTGTTCATCGGCACGCGGGTGGCGTTGACCGCGCACGGCCGGGAGATCCTTGCCTACTGGACGCGGGTCAACAAGCTGGATCGGGGTGAGCAGGGATGACGCGCGTGGCGGAGGCCCTGCTGATCGCGCTGGGGCTGCTGATTCTCGGTGCCCGGTTCGCCGTGGTCGGCGTGTTCACCGCAGGCCTGCCCGCGCTGGGCCTGGTGGCCTTCGCGGTGCTGTCCGGGGCGGTGCGCACCGCGGTGCTGCTCACGGTGTTCCCGCTGGTGGCGATGGCCTGGATTGCGGTGCACCTGGCCGACGCGCTGGGGCAGGCGGTGCCCGCGCCGCGCTGGCCGCGAGTGCTGGAGGTGGCGTGATGACGACGCGCCAGCAGGGCGGGGACGTGGTCGACGCCTACCTGTCCCACGACGACAGCGCGGAGAACGAGACGCAGCCCTACCGGTGGACCAGCCAGGACACGTTGGAGACCGACCCGCACGGCTTCCCGCCGGTCGCGGCCGAGGTCGACGACGTCGCGCTGTGGCCGACGGTGCGGGACCGCAAGGGCCGGGTGGTGCGCTCGTACCGGCCGGACCCGGCGGCGGTGCAGACCGCGGTGACCCGGTCACGGGCGATGCAGGCCTACGACATCGCCGAGCTCGCTGAGGCACCCTCCCACGAGGAGATCGCCGAGGTGATCGCCCAGGGCGCGCGGCAGCGCGCCGACCGCCGAGCCCTCATCGAGGCCCGGCACCGGCACCAGATCCGGCAGGGCTACGCGCAGATCGACCACGAAGCCGCAGCCGCGGACGCTGAGCGGCAGCACGCCAACGACGTCCGCCAGGCCCAGCGTCGCCAGGCACGGGCCACCGACCCCACAAGCCTGCTGGTGCGGCTGGCGTGGGCGGAGAAGTGGCTGCCCGCACTGGCGATGGTGCCCGCGGCCTTCGCGGTGGCGGCCGGGGCGGTCAACGTGTTCACCGAGTTGCAGCGGATCAACCCCGCCACCTGGTTGGTGAACTGGGCGGTGGAGCCGTTGTTCACGCTGCCGCTGGTGGTGATCCTGCTGGCGCAGATGCTCGGCGCGCTGCCCAAGCCGGACTTCTCCCGCGGCGTCGGCGCCGCCTTCCGGGCCAACCGCTACGTGGGCATGGAAGTCGCGCTGACCGCGGTCGCGATCGTGCTCAACGTGGTGCCGCACTGGCTGCCCGACCACCACTGGACCGGTGATCTCGTCTGGCTGGTGGTCCCGGCCGGACTCGCCTTCTCCGCCTATCTCGTCCCGCGCCTGGTGACCGACATCCGCCAAGCCCTCCGGGAGTGGTCCGCCGAGGCCTCTCGCGGGGGCGAGAACCGGGGGTTCTCCACCGTGTCTGACCTGCGTGGGAAGAACCCGGCGAAGGCGAGCGAGAACGACACCGAGACCCCACGCGAGAACCCGTCGCAACGCCCGATCCGAGAGCCCGAGAAGCGCACCAAGCCTGAGGCGCGGGAGGCCTTCTTCGCGATGGTCGAGCGCGGCGAGATCGACCCGGAGAACGACTCGGTGAACACGGTGGCGAAGAAGCTCGGCACCCGCTGGGGCAACGCCAGCGAGTTCCTCGCCGAGTGGCGCGACGCGACCACGTCGGCCGCCTGACCAACCCCTGAAGCACCCACCACGGCTCCGCCGCTTGCGAGCACCGGGGCGGGGCCGCCCCAACCCTTTTCCTGCCCTACGGCACCCCCACGAGGTGAATCGACATGATGCCGCACGAGGAGAACGCCATGGGTGAGGTGATCCAGTTCCCTCACCGCGACGGCACCGAGCAGACCGACGGACAGGTTGTGCGCGCAGTCGCCGAGCGCATCAGTCCTGAGGAGACGACCGCCGCGGAAGGCGGCAAGTCCACCGAGCTGGTGCAGCGGCAGCGGGCCATCCCTCCGGCGCTGGTTGGCAAGGAGGCGGTCAAGTTCACCGCCCGGCACCTGTACTACCTCGGTGGCGGTGCCTGGGACACCGTTGCTGCCACCTACGCCCGATGGACTGGCCGTGACATCGACGCCCGGATCGCCGCAGCGCAGGCCGCAGGCGATCACGGAACGGCCGCGCAGCTCTCGGCACAGCGCAACGAGTCCCGAAGGCTGTTCGTCGAGCGGATCAAGGTCTTTGGTGAGCTGCTGGTGAAGGCCCCGAAGTTCTTCGCGGCCACCGGCTTGCTGGTCGCCGCGATCACGTTGATCGTGGCCATCATCGCCCAGATTCAACCCGGTGGGCTGACGTTCGCCACCGTGTGGACGGGGCTGTTCGAGGCCCTGGCCGTCGGGTTCGACTGGGTCGCGTGGGCAGCGTCTTGGGCACCGTGGGCCGGAGTGGCGCTGCTGGTCGGAGTCCTGATCAAGGGTTACAACACCCGCAGGAACCGGCAGGGTGTGCCCGCGTTCCTGGCCGCGCCGGGCTCCGGCGCTCAGGACGTCGAGATCACGCCGAGCGTGGTGGTGTCGGCGTTGCAGCGCTGCGGAATTCCGGCGCTGCGGCGGGCGATCGAGCGCATGGATGAGCACCAGCGGGCGGCGATGCTCTCGCCGATCAAGCTCGCCGGGTGCGGTGTGGAGCTGGACGTAACTCTGCCCAGCAGCGGTGACACGACCGCGACCACCGAGCAGGTGCGCGCCAAGCGGCGGGCCATCGCTGAAGGTCTGGGCCGTCACGAGCACGAGGTGTTCATCACCTCGGCCGAGGCCGCCCGCACCGTGCGGCTGTGGATCGCCGATCCGGGTGCGCTTGACGAGCCGATCGGTGAGTCTCCTCTGGTCAGCGACGGTTTCGACAAGGCCGACATCTTCTCCGGCAAGGCTCCGTGGGGCGTGACCCTGCGCGGGGAAGCGTTCCTGCTCAAGCTCTGGCAGTGCCACCTGCTGATCACCGGATTGTCCAACCAGGGCAAGACCGCCGCCTTGCGGGCGTTGCTGGTGTGGCTGCTGCTGGACGCCTCGGTGGAGATCCACCTAGCCGACCTCAAGGGCGTCGGCGACTACAACATGTTCAAGGACCTGGTTACCACCTACATCGCCGGGCCGTCGGACACGCACGTGGCCAGCGCGACCGACATGGTCGAGTGGGCTGTGTACGTCATGAACAACCGGATTGAGGAGCTGGAGGCCAACGCCGACAAGTACCCCAACGGCATCACCGCGGAACTCTCCCGCAACCCCAACAGCGGGTTCCACCCGATCATCCTGGTCGTTGACGAAGCCCAGGTTGCCTACGAGTGCCCCGCCAAGGACGAACACGGCAACCCGTACGGCGGGTCGAAGGCCAACAGCCGGTTCTTCAACGCGGTCCGCAAGATCCAGAACCAGGGCCGGGCGGTCAACGTGACGTTCTGGCAGGGCACCCAGGACCCCACCAACGAGAACCTGCCGATCCGCGCCCGCAACGGCGCCCACATCCGCGCATCGCTGGTCGTGGCCACCGAGTCCCAGTCCCGCATGGCCCTCGGCGACGCCGCCGTCGACGCCGGTGGCGCTGCCCCGCACGAGCTGCGGCAGGGTCGGGACAAGGGCGTGCTCGTGGTCAAGGACGCCGACAACACCATCGAAACTGTCCGCACCCACTTCATCGACGGTGCCACCGCCGAGCTGATCACCGAACGCGCCCGCACGCTGCGCGCCGGTACCACCCGCACTCGCGCAGCAGAGCCCGAGCAGCGAGACCTGCTGGCAGACGTCGCAGAAGTCCTCGGTGACGAGGACAAGGTCAAGGCCACCGACGTGGTTGCCCGCCTGCGCAAGCTCGCCCCGCGCTACCAGCCCTACGAGCTGCTCAACGCCGACAAGCTCAAGGACCAACTCGACGCCGAGGGCGTCAAGGTCACCAAGGCAGGCGTGCTGACGGTGTATGCGGAGCGTGTTCGTCAGGCCCTCGCGGCACGTGGAGGAGGGAGCGACGACGAGTAGGCCGCAAGCCGCCCCACCAGCCCTCCGGCCTGGGGCGCACGCCTGCCGTCCCTTCGTTCCCTTCCGCGTCATAACACCAGCTCAACCCGAGGGAGAGGGCTAAGGGAGCAGGTAAGGGAGTTCTCCCTACCCTCGCCCGAATTCCCTCTCCTGTTCCCCCGCCATTCCCTACCCCAAGTGACCACACATGGTGACTAATCGAGGTGTTCCGATGAACGACTTCACACCCCCGAGCGACCTCCATGCCGATGATCCGGCGGTCGACGTGGTGCGCGGGTTTCTCGGCTCGCTCATGTCCTGCTCTGCCCGCCAAGCGCTGAACCTGCCCGGCATGGGACTGCCGCGACTGCGTGAGATCGCGCAGTTGCTGGGACAGGCCGAGGTCGACTGGGCCAGCCCCGACCTGGGGCTCACGATCCCGCAGCTGCGCAGCATCACCCACCCGGTGGCCCGCCGGGCCTGGGACGCCGCGGCGCAGGGCCGACCGCTGTTGCTCGACGACCGCGACTGGCTCTGCTGGCGCTGCGACCCCCAGTTCCGCACCCGCCGCTGAGCGCGCGCCAGCCGAGTTTGGAGGATTGATGCTGACGATCACCGACTTGTTCTGCGGTGCTGGGGGCTCGGCGTTGGGGGCCACCGCGGTGCCCGGCGTGGAGCTGAGAATCGCGGCGAACCACTGGCAGTTGGCTGTGGAGTCCCACGCGGCGAACTTCCCGCGTGCCGAGCACGACTGCGCCGACATCTCCCAGATCGACGTTCGCCGCTACCCGAGCACCGACCTGTTGTGGGCCAGCCCGGAGTGCACCAACCACTCCATCGCTCAGGGCCGCAAGCGGTTCGACCAGCCGGACCTGTTCGGCGAGACCCTGCCTCCCGAGGCCGCCGAGCGCTCCCGAGCGACGATGTGGGACGTACCGCGGTTCGCCGAGCATCACCACTACCGCGCGATCGTCGTGGAAAACGTCGTGGACGCGGCGAAGTGGAGCATGTGGCCAGCATGGCTGCACGCCATGCAGTGCCTCGGCTACCGGCACCAGCTGGTGTTCCTCAACTCCATGCACGCCCCCGCGATCGCCGCGCCGCGCGCTCCGCAGAGCAGGGATCGGCTCTACATCGTGTTCACCAAGGAAGGCGACCCGGTGCCGGACGTGCAGCCGCGGCCGATGGCCTGGTGCCTGGATTGCGAGCGCGACGTCGAAGCCGTGCAGTCCTGGAAGCGCCCCAACACGCCCTGGGGCCGCTACCGGGCGCAGTACCTCTACCGCTGCCCTCACCAGCAGTGCCGCCACCGGGTCATCGAGCCGTACGCGCTGCCCGCTGCCGCGGCGATCGACTGGAGCCTAAAGGGACAGCGCATCGGGGACCGCAAGTCGCCGCTGAAGCCCGCGACCCTCCGGCGGATCGAGGCCGGGCTGCGCAAGTACTCGGCTGTCCCACAGCTCGTTCCGGCCGGTGGTGGGTGGAACGTCTCCACCAGCCCGATCGACCGGCCGATGAGAGCCCGCACGACCCGGGAGACCGAAGGACTGCTGGTCCCCAGCGAAGGCGGGGGCAACGGTGCCGCCCCGCTGTCCTGGCCGACGACGGCGATTCAGGCCACCGGCCGTGCGACGGCGATAGTCGTGCCGTACTACCGCACCGGCACCGCCCGCCCCACCACCGATCCGCTGCCGACGGTGACCACCCACGACCGGCACGGCCTGGTCAAGCACCACGAACGCACCGAGTCTCCCGGTAACGCCCCGAGCGTCGATGACGCCGAGTTCCGGATGCTCGACGTCGGCGAGGTCCAGGCCGCCATGGCATTCCGGCCCAGCTACCAGGTGCTGGGCACCCGCCGAGAGCGGATCCGCCAGCTCGGCAACGCCGTCACGCCGCCCGCCGCGGAGTTCCTGCTGACCGCCATCACCCGCGCACTCGGCCACACCAACGGCCAGCGCGCCGCCTGACCTGGCCTGCAAACCCACTCCAGGAAGGAACAACTAGTCATGGCTGGACTGCCCGAGATCACCATCGCCGGAACCGTGGTCGCCGACCCCGAGATTCGCTACACCGCCTCGGGCGCGGCGGTCGCGAACTTCACCGTCGCGGCCAACGACCGCCGCTTCGACCGCGACCGCAACGAGTGGGTCGACGCTGGGGCCACGTTCCTGCGCTGCTCGATCTGGCGCCAGGCCGCGGAGAACGTCGCCGAGACCCTCACCAAAGGCACCCGCGTCCTGGTGACCGGTGTGCTGCGGCAGCGCTCCTACGAGAAGGACGGCCAGACCCGTTACGCGTTCGAGGTCGACGCCACCGAGGTCGCCGTCTCGCTGAAGTTCGCCACCGCAGAGGTCAAGAAGGCCACCCGCACGGCCGGTGCGCCCGCGGCCCTGGCCGGAGAGCCCGACCCGTGGGGATCGGCCCCGCCCGCCACCGCCACCGCCCGCACCACGAGCGGGTTCGACGAGCCGCCGTTCTGACCCGCCCGTCCTGAAACCGACCTTGGGGGCCCGCTCGGTTGCTCATCCGGGCTGAGCGGGCCGCCCACTCTCCTTAGGAGGTGGCCCTCATGTCCGCACGCGCGCAGCTCCTGCAGTGGGCGCTGTACCTGGCGGAGCGGGGCTGGAGGGTGTTCCCCTTGCAGCCCGACAGCAAGCGCCCAGCACTACACGGGTTCCGGAGCTGCCCGCGCACCGGTGCCTGCGCGAACGGGCACCGCAAGCCCGAGCAGCGCGCGACCAACGACCCGGAGAAGATTCGGCGCTGCTGGTCGTGCGCGCCTTTCAACATCGGGTTGGCGACCTGGCCGTCCCGGTTGGTGGTGATCGACCTCGATCTGCCGAAGCCCGTTCAAACCGGCCGGGACATAGGGGTGGGCCGGACGGGAGCGGAGATCTTCGCAGCCCGCGCGGAGCAGGAAGGCGGGGTGCCGGACACCTTCACCGTCACCACCCCGAGCGGCGGGCAGCACCTGTACTTCCAGGCCCCTGCAGGTATCGAGTTGCGCAGCACCCAGGACGAGCTCGGATCGCTGATCGACACCCGTGCCCGGACCGGGTACGTCGTCGCGCCGGGGTCGATCATCCAGGAAGGTGCCTACGAGCTCTACGACGACACCGACCCAGTCGACCTGCCGGGCTGGTTGGTCCAGGCCCTGTCTCCCAAGCCGTCTACGGCGATCTCAGCGCCACGTGAGATCGCCCCGGTGAAGACCTCGGCGTACGTGGCGGCTGCACTGCGGGATGAGGCCGAACGGGTCGCAGCGGCCAAACCAGGGCAGCAAAACCGTGCCCTCTACTACGCTGCCCTGGCCCTCGGGCGCCTCGTCGCGGGCGGAGCGGTCGGTGAGGAGCAGGTGCGGGCCGCGCTCCACCACGCAATGTCCCGGCTCCCTGACGTCCGCGCCCACGATCCGTGGACCCCAGAAGCAATCGACGCCACGATCACCTCGGGCCTTCGCGGTTCCGCCCATCGCCCCCGCTACCTCGGAACGCGACCGAAGCGAGGCGCGGCATGAGCGACTACCCCGAGCCCAAGCGGGGCGACTGGGTGGCCTTCCACCGCGACCCGGTCTACGGGCCGACGTGCCACCACGGCTGCCGCGCTCCCGGAGGACATGCGGGCTACCCGTGGGTGGGCCAGGTCGAGGACCGCCACCACGAGCTCATCTTCGGCCGAGCGGCCTACCGGGTCCGCTTCTGGCACGAGATTAGGCGCGGCGAAGGTGAGGCACTGACAACCGTCCTGGCTGCGGACCACCTGAGCGCGATCGTCGTCCGCACCACGCAAGTCGACCTGGAAGGTGCCGCATGACCGAAGCTCAACGCACCCGGTCGCTGTGGCCAGTCGGTGATGACAGTCGGCCGACGGTGAGGATCAAGACCAACCCGGATGCGATCCGGGTGCTCACCGCGGCAATCGGGTCGCGAATCCTCCCCGACACCTACGTCCAGGACGGGGCGCCGGTCGTTGTCGAGGTCATCTCAGGTGGCGGCGACCCGACCGCAGGGGATGACGACGTGGCGCTGCCGCTCGCCGCGATGCCACTGCGACCGCCGCTGTTGGCGAGCCTGCTGGCCGAACACGTCCACGTCGTGCGCCCGGAGATGAACAAGGACGGCGTGCCCACCGAGGTCGAGATCTCCCCGAGCGGGCCGGTGCTCAGTGCGGTGCTCTCGCGCCGCTCGTGGCCGGACCTGCCGGTGCTGCGGCGGATCATCTCCACCCCGGTACTGCGCCCGGACGGCACGCTGTTGCAGCAGCCCGGCTACGACCCGAAGACCGGATACCTGCTGGCAACCCGAGCGCATCTCGCCCCCGTCCCCGAACAGCCGAGCCCCGAGCAAGTCGAGGAGTCGCGGCAGTTCCTGCTAGAGCGATTCCTGCGCGACTTCCCCTGGCGAAGCGCGGCAGACCGGGCCAACTACCTCGGGCTGCTCATCACCCCGATCATCCGGCCGTTCACCCGCGCACTGTCCCCGTTCGGAGTCATCGACGCAACCATGCCGGGCAGCGGCAAGACCATCCTCTCCGGCTGCGTCGGCCTGCTGGTCGGGCAGCGAGTGATGACCTGGACCGACTCGGAGGACGAGTTGCGCAAGGCCATCACCACCGTGTTGGCCGACCAGGTCGGCGTCATCGTCTACGACAACCTAGAGGAGGGCGCGGTCATCAGCTCCGCCGTGCTCGCCCGACTGGTCACCGAGCGGACGTGGACCGACCGCAAGCTCGGCTCCAACACCGCCTCGACGTTCCCCAACGACCGGCTGTGGCTGGCCACCGGCAACAACCTGCGCGTCGGCGGCGACATGGCCTCCCGAACCGTATGGGTCCGCCTGGACCCCGACTGCCCTCGTCCTGAAGCCCGCAGCGGCTTCACCATCCCCAACCTCGACAGCTGGATCCTCGACCCGGCCAACCAGGCCACCGTCTTGCGCCACGTCCTGACCCTGATCCTGGACTGGACCGCTGCTGGAGCACCGCGGAGCACCAGCGTCCCGCAGATGCGGCAGTTCACCCGCTGGGCCCAGCACGTCGGCGGATTCCTTGAACACCACGGCATCGGCGGGTTCCTGGCCAACGCCGAGGACTCCCGGGACCTCGACGATGACGCCGCTGAGTGGCGCGCGTTCCTGTTGCGCTGGCACACCCTGCACGGCCAGAAGCGCCTCAGCGCGAACGAGCTCCGTGCCAGCGCCGAACTCGAGTACGGAGCTCCGGACCCCTGGGTCGGCAGCTTCCCCACCACCAACACCGGCAAGCTGCCTAGCCCGAAATCCCTGGGCCGCAAGCTCACCGGCCAGATCGGACGCTGGCGCGGCGACATCGTCCTACGCAGCGTGATCGACGAGGAGACCAACGCCAAGACGTACTGGGTCGAGCGCCAAGCCAGCGCACCACAACTCCCGGAACCAAACCCGGAAACCCGGAAACCCGGGCAGGAGCCTGATGACCAGGGATAACACCGCCCGGAACACCTCTGTGCCAAACCCGGGAACCACCCCGCCAAACCCGGAAACCCGGCACGACCCGGCGATCAAACCCGGAAACCCGGCACTAACCCGGGAGCAAAACCCCAGCGCACAGGGCCGTACCGGGTTTCCGGGTTTAAAACGCCACCTCCCGTCCCTGAGGAAACTACCGAGACCTGCCACTACAACCCGAGCCCCACCGTTCCGGCACGCACTTCACCGTGCGTATCCGATTCCGCACACCGTTCTTGGCCCAGCTCGACACCCGCAAGAGGAATCCGCCTGTCATCGGTAAGGGGGCTCATGACCGCCGCAAAGTTCACACGAGACGAGATCCCCAGGCGACTGCTGTACCCAATAAAGGAAGCGATGGTTTTGCTCTCCATGAGCCGTTCAACCATCTACGAACAGCTCCGTGCTGGCCGACTCCGATCGGTCACCCAAGGAACATCTCGACTCATTCCAGCTGCCGCGCTCAACGAATACGTGACACTGCTCGAAAAGGAAGCACAGGAGGACAGCAGTGGCGAAGCGGCGTAGCAAAGGCGACGGCGGCCTGCACTGGGACAAGAACCGGCAGCGTTGGATCGCCACCGCCAGCCTCGGTTTCAAGGCCAACGGGAAGCGAGACGTCAAGCGAGCAAGCGGCAAGACCAAGACCGAAGCCAAGGACAAGCTCAAGGAGATCTTGCGCGACCACGAAGACGGCCTGTCGTCGGGACCTGACAGGTACACGGTTGCCGATGCTCTCGCCAGTTGGCTCAAATACGGCCTGAATGGCCGAGAACAAGGAACGGTAGAGACCTACCGATATCAGGTCGATGGCCATATCGTTCCACACTTGGGAAAGCAGAAGTTGCGCGCACTCACCGTTGGTGACGTTGACGAATGGCTTGCAGATCGAGCGAAAGTGCTCAGCACTCGAACGCTTCGGATGCTTCATTCAATCCTGAACCGCGCTATTCGACATGCACAGGCCCGCGACAAAGTGAAACGTAATGTTGTCGCACTGTGCGAAGTGCCAACCGGCAAGGAGGGGCGACCTTCAAAAGCATTCACCTTGGCGCAAGCAGAGGCGGTATTGAAGGCAGCCGAGAAGTCGCGTATTCACGCATACGTCGTTTTGTCGATCCTGATCGGCGCTCGCACGGAAGAGCTTCGTGCCCTAACCTGGGACCTGGTCGATCTGGATGGTTCGCCGACGGCTGAGCCGCCTGTACCACGCTCGATCGCGGTATGGCGTTCGGTCCGAGCCAAGGGCGAAACGAAGACGAAGAAATCTCGCCGGACGCTCGCGATGCCGATGCGGTGCGTTGTCGCCCTTCGAGCGCACCGACTTCGACAGCGCCGGGACAAGCAGCTTGCCGGGGCGAAGTGGCAGGAGCACAACCTCGTGTTCGCCTCGCAGGTCGGGACTCCGCTCGACTCCCACAACGTTCGGCGGGCCTTCCGCAAGGTCATCAAGGACGCCGATTGCGGATTGGACCCCGCTGATTGGACGCCGCGCGAAATGCGACACAGCTTCGTGTCCTTGCTCTCCGACTCAGGCGTCAGGGTCGAGGACATCGCCCGCCTGGTTGGGCACAGCGGCACGACCGTGACCGAGACCGTCTACCGGAAACAGATCAGGCCCGTGATCATCGAAGGCGCGCAGGCGATGGACCAGATCTTCGCGAGACCAAATCGGGGGTCATAGTCACGCAGTTTGTCACGCAGCCGGACATCGGGGAGTGCGGCGCTTGTGCCACACCCCCGATGAACTGGCCTTTCATGGTGGGCGCAGTAGGGTTCGAACCTACGACCCCTTGCTTGTAAGGCAAGTGCTCTTCCGCTGAGCTATGCGCCCCAGGAGTGGCCGGGCCGGGGGCTCGGCTGATCACCGCCGACACCTTACCTCCGGGTCGGGGCGATCCGGGCACCCGGTCGGCCACCTGCTGCCCGTTGTCAGCCCTTGAGCTCGGCCAGGGCCTTCTTCCAGACGTCCTGGTCGCGGGCCTCGCCCGGCTGGTTCACCTCGGCGAAGCGGACCTTGCCCTCGGTGTCGATCAGGAAGGTGCCACGGTTGGCCATGCCAGCCGCCTCGTTGAACACGCCGTAGGCCTTGGCGACCTCGCCGTGCGGCCAGAAGTCCGACAGCAGCGGGAAGGTGTAGCCCTCCTTGTCCGCCCACGCCTTCAGCGCGAACGGGGAGTCGACCGAGACGCCGAGCACCTGGACGTCGTCGTTCTGGAAGTCGCTGAGGTCATCCCGGACCTGGCACAGCTCGCCCTGGCAGATCCCGCTGAACGCGAAGGGGTAGAAGACCAGCAGGACGTTCTTCTTGCCGCGGAAGTCGGCCAGCGAGACATCCTCCTTGTTGTAGTCCGGCAGCGTGAAGTCCGGCGCCTGCGCACCGACCTCGACCGTCATGGGCGAACCCTCCTGTTCACGTGACCTTGTCATCGCCGAACCTACACCGCCCGGCCCGGCCGGGGCACTGATCACGCCCGCGGCGGCTCACCAGGTGGACACCACGGCGCCCTGGGCCGCGCGCCCGGAGGTCGCACCGAACCGATCAAGAGCGGGCGCTCCGGGGCAGGCATCGAATCGGAGGTCTTCGAGGACGGGCAGCCGCGCCGTGCTCGATTGCGAGCGCGCCGAACCGCGTGACCGGCCGGACAGCGACGTGGGCACCGGTCTTCGCCGGTGCCCACGTGGCTCATGCCGTCGACGTCAGCGCTTGGCCTTCGTCGAGCGGTAAGCCAGGCGGGTGCCCTTCCACCCGTCGCTGACGGTGACGTTGGCCGTCTGGGCCAAGTTGGCCGTCGATGCCGCCTCCGTGATGTCGGCCGGGTCGACGGACCCGTCCCGGCCGGTCTTCGGGGTCAGCACCCAGATGACCCCCTCGTCGGACAGCGGTGTCATGACGTCGAGAAGCGTGTCCGTCAGGTCGCCATCGTCTTCGCGCCACCACAGCAGCACGACATCGACCACTTCGTCGGCATCTTCGTCGAGCAGATCGCTCCCGCAACGCTCCTCGATCGCGGCCCGGACATCATCATCGACATCCTCGTCCCAGCCGATTTCCTGGACAACCATCTCGGGCTCGATGTCGAGCCTCTCGGCGACGTCGGCTTCGCCTTTACCGGCGTCTCCCGCGGCGACCACGGTTTGCTCACTCCTCCAATGCACCGGTGCGGCACCCGCGGCGCCGCACACCTTCCAGATATGGCCGATAGCGAACACTGCCGACCGCCACCGGCGCAACTGCTGGCGGCACGACACGCCGCAGCAGCGGTCAGGCCATGACTGTAGACCGGGAACACCCCCACCAACAGCCTGGTCGGCGGCGCGGCTGTCGACGGTGCACGCATCCGTGGCTGAAATGGGGGACGATGAGAGTGTTCGACATCACTGTTCGAACGCCCTGCCACAGCCACGACGCAGTCGAGGAGTTCGCCTTGTCCCCGCTCAACAACGACGCCGGTGCCGCCCCCGCCCAGCGGGTTCGGGTCATCCGGGACGGTCTTGCCTCCCACCTGCCGGACATCGATCCGGAGGAGACCGAGGAGTGGCTGCAGTCCTTCGACTCGGTGCTGTCCGGCCACGGGCAGCAGCGCGCTCGCTACCTGATGCTCCGGCTGCTGCAGCGCGCCCGCGAGAGCGGCGTCGGCGTGCCCTCGCTGACCAGCACCGACTACGTCAACAGCATCCCCACCGAGCAGGAGCCGTGGTTCCCCGGCGACGAGGAGACCGAGCGCCGCTACCGCGCCTGGATGCGCTGGAACGCGGCGGTGATGGTGCACCGGGCGCAGCGGCCGGGGGTCGGCGTGGGCGGCCACATCTCGTCCTTCGCCTCCTCCGCCAGCCTCTACGAGGTGGGGTTCAACTGGTTCTTCCGCGGCAAGGACCACCCCGGCGGCGGCGACCACCTCTACATCCAGGGCCACGCCTCCCCCGGCATCTACGCCCGCGCGTTCCTCGAGGGCCGCCTGTCCGCCGACCAGCTCGACGGGTTCCGCCAGGAGTACTCGCACGCCGGTCCGGGCGGCGGCCTGCCGTCCTACCCGCACCCGCGGCTGATGCCGGACTTCTGGGAGTTCCCCACCGTCTCCATGGGCCTGGGCCCGATGAACGCGATCTTCCAGGCCCGGTTCAACCACTACCTGCACGACCGCGGCATCAAGGACACCAGCCAGCAGCGGGTGTGGGCATTCCTCGGCGACGGCGAGATGAACGAACCGGAGTCGCGCGGGCTGCTGCACGTGGCCGCCAACGAAGGTCTGGACAACCTCACCTTCGTGATCAACTGCAACCTGCAGCAGCTGGACGGGCCGGTGCGCGGCAACGGCAAGATCATCCAGGAGCTGGAGGCGTTCTTCCGCGGCGCCGGGTGGAACGTGATCAAGGTGATCTGGGGCCGCGAGTGGGACGCCCTGCTGCACGCCGACCGCGACGGCGCGCTGGTCAACCTGATGAACACCACCCCGGACGGCGACTATCAGACCTACAAGGCCAACGACGGGGCCTTCGTCCGGGAGCACTTCTTCGGCCGCGACCCGCGCACCAAGGACATGGTCAAGAACCTCTCCGACGACGAGATCTGGGGCCTGCGCCGCGGCGGGCACGACTACCGCAAGATCTACGCGGCCTACAAGGCGGCCACCGAGCACCACGGCCAGCCCACCGTCATCCTGGCCAAGACGATCAAGGGCTACGGCCTCGGCCCGCACTTCGAGGGCCGCAACGCCACCCACCAGATGAAGAAGCTGGCCCTGGACGACCTGAAGCAGTTCCGGGACAGCCTGCGGATCCCGATCTCCGACGACGAGCTGGACCCCTACCTGCCGCCCTACTACCACCCCGGCAAGGACGCGCCGGAGATCCAGTACCTGCAGGAACGGCGCCGCCAGCTGGGTGGCTACCTGCCGGAGCGGCGGACCAAGGCCAAGCCGCTGGTGCTGCCCGGCGACAAGGTCTACGACGTGGTGCGGCGCGGCTCGGGCAAGCAGGAGGTCGCCACCACCATGGCGTTCGTCCGGCTGCTCAAGGACCTGGCCAAGGACAAGGAGATCGGCCCGCGGCTCGTGCCGATCATCCCGGACGAGGCGCGGACCTTCGGCATGGACTCGATGTTCCCGTCGCAGAAGATCTACAACCCGCTCGGCCAGCTCTACACGCCGGTGGACTACCAGCTGATGCTGGCCTACCGGGAGAGCGAGCAGGGGCAGATCCTGCACGAGGGCATCAACGAGGCCGGGTCGACCGCGTCGTTCACCGCGGCGGGCACCAGCTACGCCACGCACGGCGAGCCGATGATCCCGATCTACATCTTCTACTCGATGTTCGGCTTCCAGCGCACCGGCGACAGCTTCTGGGCGGCCGCCGACCAGATGGCCCGCGGGTTCGTGCTCGGCGCGACCGCCGGGCGCACCACGCTGACCGGTGAGGGCCTGCAGCACGCCGACGGGCACTCGCAGCTGATCGCCGCGACGAACCCGGCGGTGGTCGCCTACGACCCGGCGTGGGCGTTCGAGGTCGCGCACATCGTCAAGGACGGCCTGCGGCGGATGTACGGCGAGGACGCCGAGAACGTCTTCTACTACCTGACCATCTACAACGAGCCCTACCGGCAGCCCGCCGAACCGGACGACCTCGACGTCGACGCGCTGCTGCGCGGCCTGTACCGCTACCAGGCCGCACCCGGCGGCGACGGGCCGAAGGCGCAGGTCCTCAGCTCGGGCGTGAGCCTGCCACTGGCGTTGGAGGCGCAGCGGGTGCTCGCCGAGGAGTGGGAGGTGCAGGCCGACGTGTGGTCGGCGACGTCCTGGTCGCAGCTGCGGCGCGAGGCCGAGGCCGCCGACCGGCACAACCTGCTGCACCCGGACGCCGAACCGCAGGTGCCGCACGTGACGCGGGTGCTGTCGCAGGCGGAAGGGCCGGTGGTGGCGGTCAGCGACTGGATGCGCGCGGTGCCGGACCTGATCCGGCCGTGGGTGCCGGGCGAGATGGTCAGCCTCGGCGCGGACGGGTTCGGGTTCTCCGACACCCGCCCGGCCGCGCGGCGGGTGTTCCTGGTCGACGCGGAGTCCACTGTGGTCGCGACGCTGGCCGCGCTGGCGCGCTCCGGGCAGGTGGACAAGTCCCAGGTCGTCGAGGCGGCCCGCCGCTACCGCCTGGACGACGCCCAAGCCGCCGGCCCCCAGACCTCGGACCCCGGCGACGCCTGACCGCACCACCGACTCGTGAGCGGCGATGGTTGCCCCAACCACCATCGCCGCTCACGACCCCACACCACCGACTCGTGAGCGGCGATGGTCGTCCTAACCACCATCGCCACTCACGACTGTGGTCAGCAGGTCAGGGGTTCCCCGTCGGCGAGGCGGAACTCGGCGCGCGGGTCGAGCAGCAGGGCGACCAGGGAGCGGGCTTCCTGGCGCATCGGGACCACGCGCGATCCGTCCGGCCCCGGGATGCTGCGCACGCCGTGCAGGGCGAGCTCGTCGCGCACCTCGCCGAACTGGTCGGCCGTCAGGCGGTAGCCGCACGGCGGGTCCTCGTCGACCTGCTCCGGGGCGGGCGGCTCGTTGTCGGCACCGCCGAAGTAGATCGGGCCCTGGTCGCGCAGGCCCGCCAGCCGGGCTCGCGCGGTCGCGGCCGTGATTTCGCCGCCACGCTCGGACACCATCCGCAGCGTCGCCCCGACCCCGGCGAGCTGGGAGTCGACGCGGCGGTGGTTGTTCACCGCCGGGTCCGCCTGCTCCTCCTCGGTCAGCGGGTCGACGCGGGTCTCCACCAGCAGGCCGACGGCGTTCTTGACGCCGGTGGTGTTGCGCAGGATCCGCTCCTGCCCGTCGCCGGCGACCTGCTTGATCGGCTCCCCGGTCTCCGGGTCGGTCCAGATGCCGTAGACGCCGGTGGAGAACCCGGTGTCCTCGACCGCGGGCCGGACGTACTCCTCGGACAGCCGCTCCGACTCGCCGTGCACGCCCTCGGCGGTGTTGAGGTTGCGCGGCCACAGCGCCAGCAGGTCCTTCACGTAGTACGGCGGTTTGGCGCCGTACTCGTGCAGGTCGTGCACGATGTCGGGCCGCTCGTCGCGCACCACCCGCGCGATGGCCCGGGCTTCTGGCGTCTCCAGCGCGAGGTGGTCGCGGTTGATGTCCACGCCGTCGGCGTTCCCTCGGGTGTTGGCGACGTTGCCGTCCGGGTTGGCGTTGGGCACGAACAGCAGGCTCGTGGTGCGCAGGAGCTCGCGCACCTGCGGGTCGTCGGTGAGGCCGAGGTCGCGGATGCTGCTGAGGCAGGCCTCGCGGCCGGACGGCTCGTCACCGTGCTGCGAGCAGGTGAACAGCACGCTCGTGCGCGCCGACCGGGCACCGACGCGGACCAGCCGCAGCGGGCGGTCCTGCGTGCTCCTGCCGATCTCCTCGACCGAGACGGCCTCACTGACCTCGTCGACGGCCCGCAGGAACTCGGACTCCTCCTCCGGTGTCGTCCACCGCTTTCCGTCGGTCTGCTCGAAACCCGTCGTCGGTGCTGTGGTCCGCTCCTGGGCGGACGCCGTCGGCGCCACCAGCAGGGTGCAGACGGCCAGTGGAACCACCGCGCTCCGCGCGAGACGCCCCATTTCGACCCCTTCCGGCGATTGTGATCACTCCGCATACACCACCGCCGAACACCCGGAGTCAAGCCTTGACAGCAGCACCCTCCCGCGCCCGCTGCACGCGCGCGGTGCGGTTCCAGCTCCACCAGCCGTGCACCACCAGGGCCGCGAAGACGACGTAGATCGCCGCGCTGAAGTGCAGGCCGGAGGCGATCTGCAGCGGCACGCCCACCGCGTCCACGGCCAGCCACACCAACCAGAACTCGACCAACCCGCGGCCCTGCGCCCAGAACGCGACCAGCGTGCCGACGAAGATCCAGGCGTCCGGCCACGGCGCCCACGAGGCGTCCAGTGCGGACAGCAGCAGCGCGAACGCGGAGGTGCCCAGGACCAGCGCCCCGATCAGCACGAGCCGCTCCACTCCCCTGGCCTTGCGCACCACGACGCCGTAGACGGGATCGCTGCGGCGGTTCCACGCCCACCAGCCGTAGAGGGAGATCAGCAGGATCATCACCTGCCGGACGGCCAGCCCGCCCAGGTGCGCCGAGGCGTAGACCGCGAACAGCAGCACCGTCGCCGAGACCTGGACCGGCCAGGTCGCCAGGGTCCTGCGCTGGGCGAGGAAGACCACGGCCAGGGCGCACAGCTGCCCGACGAGTTCCGCCCACGAGATCTGCTGGCCCAGCACGGTGATCCCGTTGCCAAGCAACCATTCCGCGACAGTCCGCACGCCCGCTCCTCCCACCGGCGACGCGCGCGCCGGGGTGCGCGGGCAGCATGCGGGCCCCTGCCTGCGGGTGCAGTCCGGCCCCGGCCACCCGTGCGCTGCCTCTCATCCGGACTTTCACCGTCGGTCCCGGAATTCCACCGGATCGGCCGACACCTCGTTGGGGAGGAGCCGGTTCGCGGACTGTCACCGCCGGTTCGGATTTTCACCGAGCCCCGGAGCGCACGACTTCGTTCGTCCTGCGCAACATCGTGCGCCTGCTGATCTGTTCCCGGACGCGTACGTGGGTCGGATCACACGTCCGAAATCCGCTTGTGCCGCCGCCCGCGGGGACCGGATCTTAATCCCATGCCCAGTTCTGCCGACCTGCGCGAGCCCGACCGGTGAGCCGCCTGCTCGTCCTGCTGCTGTCCGTGACCTGCGGGATCAGCGTGGGCAACATCTACTTCCCGCAGGCGGTCAGCCCGCTGGTCGCGGCCGGTCTGGACGTGCCGCCCGAGGTGGCCGCGCTGGTCGCCACGGCCGTGCAGCTCGGTTACGCGGTCGGCATCTTCCTGCTGGTGCCGCTCGGCGACCGGGTGCCGTACCGGAAGTTGATCGCGGGCCTGCTCGTCGCCACGGGCGTGGGCCTGCTGGCCGCTTCGGCTGCTCCGTCGCTCCCGCCGCTCGTGGCAGCCAGCGCGCTCATCGGCACCACGACCGTGATCGCGCCGCTGGTCAGCCCGCTGGCCGCCGGGCTGGTGAGCGAGGACCGGCGCGGCACGGTCATCGGGATGCTGCTGAGCGGGTCGATCGGCGGCATGCTGCTGTCCCGCGCGTTCGGCGGCACGCTCGGCGAGTGGCTCGGCTGGCGGGCGCCGTACCTGGTGGCCGCGGTGCTCGTGCTGCTCATCGCCGGGGTCCTGGCGTTCGCGGTGCCGAGCACGCAACCGCCGTCGACGCAGCGCTACCCGGCGCTGCTCGGCGAAGCGCTGCGGCTGCTGCGCACCGAGCCGGAGCTGCGGCGCTCGTGCTTCTACCAGGCGATGGTGTTCGCCGGTTTCACCGCGGTCTGGACCGGGGTGGCGCTGCTGCTCACCGGCCCGACCTACGGTCTCGGCGCACCGGCCGTCGGCGCGCTGGCGGTGGTCGGCGCGGCGACCATGGTCTGCACCCCGGTCGCCGGCCGCCAGGCGGATCGGCGGGGCCCGGACGTCGTCAACCTCGCCTGCATGATCGGCACCATCGCCGCGGCCGCGGTGCTCGTCGGCGGCACCTTCGGCGGAGTGCCGGGGTTGGCGTGCCTCGTGCTGGGCACGCTGCTGCTCGATGTGACCATGCAGTCGGGCATGGTCGCCAACCAGGTGCGGATCTACGCGTTGCGACCGGAGGTCCGCAGCAGGCTCAACACGGCCTACATGACCTGCGCCTTCCTCGGCGGCAGCGCCGGATCCTGGCTCGGGGTGCGGGCTTTCACGTACTTCGGCTGGCCGGGCGTGTGCGGGCTGGTGGCGCTGCTCGCGGGCGCGGCGCTGACCAGGCACCTCGTCGCGCTGCGCTCGCGAGCGGAGGACCGGGAGCCCGCACGCGCGGGTGTGAGCAACGCCCTCCGGACGGCCGATCGAACACGCGTGCGCCCACCGGTAGACTCGATCAGCAGCTCGTCGCAGGAGGGGGACGCCGGATGAACGACACCGATCACGCGATCCTCGCCTTCGAGCTCGAGCACTGGCAGTACCAGGGCAACAAGGAGCGGGTCATCCAGGAGCGCTTCGGCTTCTCCCCGAACCGCTACTACCAGCGGCTGAACCGCCTGCTGGACGAACCCGAGGCCCTGAAGCAGCAGCCCGCGCTGGTCAAGCGCCTGCTGGACCGCCGGGACCAGCGCGCCCAGCGCCGCATCTCCCGCGACCGCTGACTCACCCCACCACCGCGCCCGCCCGCCGGGAACGGGCGCGCTGACGATGCATCCCCGCCCCGTCGAAGTACAACGCTCGTTGCATTAAGTGCACTACATGTTGTACTTTACTTTCGGGCGGCGGATCGCCGCCCTCCGAAGCGACAGGTGGAGCTGCGATGTCCCACGACAGGACCCTGGTGATCGGTGCGACCGGCAACATCGGACGGCACGCCGTCGACCTGCTGCACGGCGCGGGGGCGGACGTCCGCGCGATGGCCCGGAACCCGGCTGCGCTGCCGAGCGGGGTGGAGGCGGTGCGCGGCGACCTGACCGACCTGCCGAGCCTGCGCGCCGCGCCGCGGGAGGTCGACTCGGTGCTGCTGGTCTGGCCCTTCGCCACGGTCCCGGCCAACCCGGCGATCATCGAGACTATCGGCCAGCACGCCCGGCGGATCGTCTTCGTCTCCTCCGGCGCGGTGCGCGACGACGTGGCCGAGCAGCACGGCCCGATCGCCCAGTTCCACGCCGAGGTCGAGCAGCAGATCGAGCACTCCGAGTTGGACTGGACCTTCCTCCGACCGCACGCGTTCGCGACGAACGTGCTGTCCTGGGCGCCGGAGATCCGCGCGGGCGGAGTGGTGCGCGGAGCCTTCGGCGAAGCCCAGCTGTCGCCAATCCACGAGCGCGACATCGCCGCAGTCGCCGTGGAAGCGCTGACCAGCAGCGGACACCACGGGGCCAAGCACACGCTCACCGGACCGGAGCTGCTCACGCAGGCGGACCAGGTGCGCATCATCGGTGAAGCCCTGGGCCGGCCGCTGCGCTGGGAGGAGATCCCACGCGCCGAGGCCGCCGCCAAGATGTTCCCCGGCTCGCCGCGCGAAGTCGCCGAAGCAGCGCTCGACGGCTACGCCCAACTCGCCCGCACCCCAGGCCTCGTGACCAGCACCGTGCGGGACGTCACCGGCCGACCGGCCAAGACCTTCCGGCAGTGGGTCGCCGACCACACCGCCGACTTCAGCTGATCCCAGGAGGTACCGCCGAGATGAACGACCTGCCCGACATCACCCGCGCCGACGCCGGACTCGTGCTCGTCGGCGAGTGGTCCGAGGCGCCGGAACGGCAGCTCGCGGCGGCGCGGGCCGCCGCGGACGTCGCCAACCAGCCGACCGGCCTGCTCTCGCACACCGTCCTGGTGGGCACCGACGGCAGCACCCTCCTGCACTACTCGCAGTGGTCCGACCAGGCCTCCTGCGAGGAGCACCTGCGCACCGCACCGGATGACCGCACCGCGCGGGCGGTTGCGTTCCACCGGTACCGGAGCCTCGTGCTCAGCCAGGACCGACCGGGCTGCGTGGTGGCCGTGCGGTTCCGGTCCGACAGCCACGACACCGCGCGGCGGTTCGTCGACACGCTGCTGGACGAGGAACCCGGTTTCGCGCGGCGGACGGACGTGGCGCCCCCGGCCGGGATGATCTCGAACCACTTCCACATCAGCACCGACGGCACCCGGGTGGTCAACTACGCGGAGTTCGTCGACGAAGCCGCGCACCGCGCGGTCGTGGCGAACAACCTGCAGGCCGACCACGACGTCCCGCAGCTCATCGGCAGCACACCGGGGCTGGAGCTGATCGGGTTCAAGCGGTTCACCACCTGGCTGAGCCGCTGACCCCTACGGCTGGGGGCGCTGCGCGTACTGCTCCGGGGTGAGCTGGCGGTCGTGCTGGATGCGGACCAGCTCGGCCAGCAGCGGCGCCGCCTGGTCCGGCGGCAGCGCCTGGAACGCCTTCTTGATCGCCTCCGGGTCCCCCGCACCGGCCTGCGCCGGGATGTCCGGCGCCTGCTTGGCCACCACGGTGTTCACCAGGTCCACCAGCATCGCGACGATGGTCCGCGGCCCGAGCTCGGTGTGCCAGCCCTGGATCTCGCCGTTCGGCCCGCGGGGCCCGAGCAGCTCGTGCTCCAGGCGCCGCAGGATCGCCTCCTGCTCCGGGGTCATCTGGTCCTCCTGGTCCTTGTTCCCGAGTTCGGCGCGGAACCGGTCCATGTCCACGTGACCAGGGTCGATCTTGCCGGTGACGCTGGTCTCCTTGTGGCCGCGCGCGGCGTCCGCCGGGCGCCCCAACCGCTCCAGCACCACCCGGGTCGCCGTCAGCGCGGCCGCGTGCTGCTCCGGGCTGGGGCCCTGGTCGACGCCCTGGTAGTCCCACTCGAAGCCGACGTAGAGGGTGTTGCCGTCGCCTCCCGGGTTCGGGCCGGACGCCTTCGCCTCGCCCGCGTGGTTCGCGCGGCCCGCGGCGATCATGTGCACCACCCCGTCGAAGCCGATGACCGCGTGGCACAGCGGTCCGGCGAGGTCGGGGCGGCCGTCGATGCACAGCTGGACGCTGGGCGCCGGGTTGTCGTAGGAGGCGGGCGTGGCGGTGTGGTGCTCCAGCACGCCGACCGGTGCTGGCTGCGGCCCCGAGGTGGCGGTGCGCTCCCGCCAGCCGTCGGTTTCGACCACCGCCAGCCCGGCCTCGCGCAGGGCGTCCGCCAGCCAGACGAGGGGCAATGCCAACCTGATCACTCTCCTGGCTTGATCTGTTCCCTCATGGTGTCGCGAACGGGTGCGTGCGACCACGGCCAAGTGCGTGAAAAAGGTCGAGACCCACCCAACGGGTGAGTCCCGACCTTCGATCGATCCAGTGAGCCACCGCCACGCTGGTCAACCAGCGCCGCGGGGTTCAGAGCCCGCTGGTCCCGGGGTTCGGGTCCTGCTCCGGGCCCGGTCCCGCGCCCTTCCTGGTGCTGAACTCGGATTCCACGTCGGTCAGCCACTTCGACCAGCGCTGCTGCATCGGCCGGATGAGACCGCCGCCGACGCCGACGACGATCACGCCACCGACGGTGGCCAGCACGGTGACCAGGACCGGCGTGGTCACGGTGAGCGCGATGCCCATCTGGTTCAGCGCGGCGATCACGCCGAGGGCCACGATGAAGCCGAAGGTGATCTTGCCCAGCACACCGCTGATCGGGCGGCTGCCCAGCGCGCTGCGCACCAGGTCGGCGACCACCCGGCCCACCGCGGCAGCCACCAGCACCAGCACGATCGCGACCAGCACGCGGGGCAGGAACAGCACGATCTGGTCGATCAGGTCCTTGACCGGGTTGGGGCCGAAGGCGCCGAGCGCGAGCTGCAGGAAGATCAGCAGGATGAAGTAGTAGACGACCTTGATCAGCAGCCCGCCGAGGTCGATCTGCGTCTTGGCCGCCAGGTCGGCCAGCCCGGCGCGCTTGAGCAGCCGGGTGAAACCGAGCCGGACGAAGAGCACCTGGAGGGCCTTCGAGACGCCCTTGGCGATCAACCAGCCGATCAGCAGGATGATCAGGAACATGACGAGCTTGGGCACGAATGTGGCGATGCTGGCCCAGGCCTGGGCCAATCCGTTTTGCAAGGTATCCACGATGTCACCTCGGGGGGGAAGCCGAACGGCGGTGGTCAATGGGTGATCGTTTCTGCTATTCGGCTGATCGACAAACCGAAAGACCGCCTCGAACGGGCGAATTGATTCCCCTAATGGATTAGGTGGAATCACCGCGGGTCAGCACCGGTCGTTATGCGCCTTTTCCGCCGTTCTGCGGTGTGAGCCCGCCCGCACCGGTCAACCGGTGCCCGCCGGAGCTGATCGGCGGCGTGCGATTCTGGGAGGCATGAGTACCGAACGCGCAGGTGAGCGGGACAGTGGTGCGCGACGGCAGATCTCCGCACCCACCCTCCGCCGCCTGGAACGCGCTTCGGGTGGGCTGGCCGGGGCCAGCGTCGGCGCGATGGAGCAGCGGCTGCCGTGGTTCCGCCGGTTGCCCGCTGACCAGCGGGCCAGCGTGCTGCTGGTGACCCAGACCGGCGTGTCCAACTTCGTGGCCTGGCTGCAGGACCCGACCGAGGCGATCCGGTTGACCGCCGAGGCCTTCCGCGCCGCCCCGCGCGACCTGTCCCGCTGGGTCAGCCTCCGGCAGACCCTGGAGCTGGTGCGGGTCGCCATCGACGTGTTCGAGCAGCAGCTCCCGGAGCTGGCCGACCAGCAGCACGAGCGCACCCTGCTGACCGAGTCGATCCTGCGCTACACCCGCGAGATCGCCTTCGCCGCGGCGACCTCCTACGCGGCCGCCGCGGAGGCGCGCGGCGCGTGGGACGCGCGGCTGGAGGCGCTGGTCGTCGACGGGATCGTGCGCGGTGACGCCGAGGAATCGCTGCTCTCCCGCGCCGCGGCACTGGGCTGGGAGCCCTCCTCAGAGGCGACCGTGCTGGTCGGCAACGCCCCCTCCGACGACCCGCCGACCATCGTCTACCAGGTGCGCAGCCGCGCAGCCCGGCTCGGCTGCCCGGTGCTGCTCGGGGTGCAGGGCAGTCGGCTCGTGGTCGTCTTCGGCAGCTCCGGTGAGGAGCGCTCCGACGAGGAGGCGGCGGCGCGGCTGACCGAGGCGTTCGACGAGGGCCCGGTGGTCGTCGGGCCGACCGTGTCCAACCTGGCCGAGGCGCACCGGTCGGCCGCGGACGCGATGTCCGCGCTGCGCGCCGTGGTGGCCTGGCCGACCGCACCGCGCCTGGTGCCCGCCGGTGACCTGCTGCCAGAGCGGGCGCTGGCCGGCGACCCGGAGGCCGAGCGGCAGCTGGTCGAGCGGATCGTGCTGCCGCTGGTGGACGCCGGTGGGGCGCTGATGGAGACCGTCGACACCTACCTCGAGGTCGGCGGCGTGCTGGAGAACTGCGCGCGGCAGCTGTACGTGCACCCCAACACCGTCCGGTACCGGCTGCGGAGGGTGGCGGAACTCACGGGCCGCACGCCGTCCAACGCCCGCGACGCGCACGTCCTGCGGGTGGGGTTGGCGGTCGGCAGGTTGGCCAAGGCGCGCGGCCTCTGGTGAGCACAGCCGTCACGTCCAGTACCAGGGCTTTACCGTTTTTCACCGATGTGTCACCGACCGAACACAGCCGACAACGATTCGCCCTCCTGCCCGCCCCCGCGCGGGACCGGGTTGTAGACACCCCACAAGATTGCGCTCCGGACTTCGTCTGTCTCGGCATCACTCCGAGCGCATCACGACGTGTTCAGTAGCAAGGGTGATCGCGCTTCTAGCCCCTGGACAGGGGTCGCAGACCCCAGGGATGTTCAACCCGTGGCTCGAGCTGGACGGTGTCGCCGAACGGCTCGGCGCCTGGTCCGAGCTGACCGGCCTGGACCTGGTCCGCCTCGGCACCACCGCCGAGGCCGATGAGATCAAGGACACTGCGGTCACCCAGCCGCTGGTGGTGGCGCTGTCGCTGATCGCCGCCGAGGAGCTGCGCCGCCGCGTGACCGTGCCGGACGGCACCCCGGTCGCCGGGCACTCCGTCGGCGAGCTGGCCGCCGCAGCGGTCGCCGGAGCGCTGGACGCCGACGACGCGGTCGCGCTGGCGGCAGTCCGCGGCCGCGAGATGGCCGCCGCGTGCGGGCTGGAGCCCACCGGGATGTCCGCCGTGCTCGGCGGTGAACCCGACAACGTGGTGACCCACCTCGATCAGCTCGGCCTGGACCCGGCCAACCGCAACGGCGCTGGTCAGATCGTCGCCGCCGGGCGGCTGCCCGCGCTCGAGCAGCTCGCCGCGGAACCGCCGGCCGGAGCCCGCGTCCGCCCGCTGCCGGTCGCCGGTGCCTTCCACACCCGCTTCATGGCGCCCGCGCAGGAAACCCTGGCCAAGCACGCCGAGCAGGTCAACGCGCGCGACGCCGCGCTGCCGCTGCTGTCCAACGCCGACGGCTCGGTCCTCACCGGCGCGACCGAGGTCCTGCGCCACCTGGTCTCCCAGGTGACCAACCCGGTGCGCTGGGACAGCTGCATGGCGACCCTGGCCGAGCGCGGTGTCGAGGCCGTCGTGGAACTCCCGCCCGCGGGCACCCTCAGCGGCCTGGTGCGCCGTGAACTCAAGGGCGTCAAGACCGTCGCTCTGAAGACCCCCGCCGACCTGGACAAGGTCGCCGACCTGCTCGGGAGCGACGAGTGACCAAGCCCCGCATCGCCCAGAACCCCACTCCGGCGGGCACCCGGCTGCTCGGCTTCGGCAGCACGCAGGGCAACCGGATCGTCACCAACGACGACCTGGCCAAGATCGTCGACACCAACGACGAGTGGATCCGCCAGCGCGTCGGGATCATCCACCGCCGCCTCGGCGACGACAGCCAGACCGTGGTCAACATGGCCGTCGAGGCCGGGGCCAAGGCAGTCGCCGACGCCGGCCTGGCCCCCTCGGACATCGACCAGGTGATCGTGGCCACCTGCACCATGCCGGGCGGCATCCCGAACGCCGCGGCCCAGGTCGCCGACCAGATCGGCATCAAGGCCCGGGGCGCCTTCGACGTCAACGCCGCGTGCGCCGGGTTCGTCTACGCGCTCTCCGCCGCCTCGGACGCGGTGCGCGCCGGTTCGGCCCGCAACGTGCTGGTCATCGGCTCCGAGCGGTTCCAGGAGTGGCTGGACTGGCAGGACCGCGCCAACTGCATCATCTTCGCCGACGGCGCGGGTGCCGCGGTGGTCGGTCCGGCCGAGGAGCCCGAGCTCGGCCCCGCCGTGCTGGGCAGCGCGGGCGACCTGGTCGACACCATCTACCTGCGCGAGGGCAAGTACATCTACCAGGAGGGCCAGGCGGTCTTCCGGTGGGCGACCACCCAGATCGCCCCGGTCGCGGCCCGCGCGGTCGAGGCGGCCGGGCTCCAGCTGTCCGACGTGGACGTCCTGGTGCCGCACCAGGCGAACCTGCGGATCGTGGAGGCCATCGCCAGGAAGCTGCAGAGCCAGGGTGCGCGTGACGACCTCGTGGTCGCCCGTGACATCGTCTACTCCGGCAACACGTCGTCGGCGTCCATCCCGCTGGCCATCGACCACATGCGGGGTGCTGGGGAGATCCCCAGCGGTGCCGTGATGCTGCTCGTGGGCTTCGGGGCCGGGCTGTCGTACTCCGCCCAGGTCGCCGTCTGCCCCTGACCCCCAAGCTGCCGCGGGGCCGCAAGCCCGCGGTGAGGAACGCAAGTACCAGGAAGGAACACCGTGTCCAACGAGGAAATCACCAAGGGTCTGGCCGCGATCGTCGAAGAGGTCGCCGGTGTCGACGCCGAAGAGGTGTCCGTCGACAAGTCCTTCGTCGACGACCTCGACATCGACTCCCTGTCCATGGTCGAGATCGCCGTGCAGGCCGAGGACAAGTTCGGCGTGAAGATCCCGGACGACGAGCTGGCCAACCTCAAGACCGTCGGTGATGCGGTGGACTACATCACCAAGAACGCATGACGACCGAAGTCGTCATCACCGGGCTGGGCGCGACGACGCCGCTGGGCGGCGACGTCGCGTCCACTTGGGACGGAGTGCTGAACGGCGCCACCGGCATCAAGCGCCTCGAGGCGGAGTGGCTCGACCGCTTCGAGCTGCCCGCCAAGATCGGTGCGCCGCTGGCGGTGGAGCCCGCCGACGTGCTGCCCCGGGTGCAGCTGCGCCGGATGGACCGCTGCGAGGCGATCGCCGTCATCGCCGCCCGGGAGGCGTGGTCGGACGCCGGTTTCGAGCTGCCGTCCGACGAGTCCGAGCCGGTCGACCCGGACCGGCTCGGGGTGGCGCTGGGCACCGGCATCGGCGGCCCGCTGACGCTGCTGCAGCAGGACGACCTGCTGGAGGAGCACGGGCTGCGGAAGGTCTCGCCGCTGACCGTCCCGATGCTGATGCCCAACGGCCCGGCCGCGATGGTCAGCCTGGACCTGCGGGCCCGCGCCGGGGTGCACTCCCCCGCGTCGGCCTGCGCGTCGGGCGCCGAGGGCCTGGCCAAGGGCTTCGACATGATCCAGCAGGGGCACGCGGACGTCGTGGTGGCCGGTGGCGCGGAAGCCTGCATCCACCCGATCACCATCGCCGGGTTCGCCCAAGCCCGGACCCTGAGCACCCGCAACGACGACCCGGACCGGGCTTCCCGCCCGTTCGACGTCGACCGCGACGGGTTCGTGATGGGCGAGGGCGCCGGGGTGATCGTCCTGGAGAGCGCGGAGCACGCCAAGGCGCGCGGCGCGCGGATCTACGCCCGGCTGGCGGGCACCGGAATCACCTCCGACGCCTACCACATCACCGGCAGCCACCCGGACGGCCGCGGCCAGATCGGGGCGATGCGCAAGGCGCTGCGCAGCGCCGACCTGGAGCCGTCGGACATCGGACACGTCAACGCGCACGCGACCTCGACCGTGGTCGGCGACGTCGGTGAGGCCAACTCGGTGCGCCAGGCCATCGGTGCGGACGCGGTGGTCACCGCGCCGAAGGGTTCCCTCGGCCACCTGGTCGGCGGGGCCGGTGCGGTGGAGAGCATCATCACGATCCTCTCCCTGCAGCACGGCGTCATCCCGGCGACCCGGAACATGGACAAGCAGGACCCGAAGGTCGAGCTCGACGTGGTCGCCGACAAGCCGCGCCACGTGGAGCAGACCGCTGCGATCAACAACGCCTTCGGCTTCGGTGGCCACAACGTGGCCCTCGCCTTCGCCAGGGCCTGACCGCGAGCACCGGAAGCGGGCTGAGCACGCCTCAGCCCGCTTTCTCGCATTCCACCCTCCCCCTTTCCACACCCCCTGGCCGAAGCTGTTCGGGTGTTCGGGTTCCTGCCGTGGACTTGCGGTGGGTAAATGCGATTCCAGTGGCGATCAGACGTCCGATTCCCATCGGGTGATCTCAGTGAAAGCGTCCCGACACATCACCGGCGTGTCGGGTGCCCGACACACCGGTGATTACAGTTTCAGTTGAAACTGTGAAGCGTCCGGCGACTCGCCTCTGCGGGTCCGGTGAGATCACCTCGTTGGAATCGCGAAACCCCAGACGGTTCGTCCACAACCTCCGGCTCCCCGGCACACCGGGGTCTGCGGTCTCAACTGAAACTGTGGTTCGCCCGGAGGGGGTCAGGAGACCGGGTTCCAGACGCCGGTCGCGGCGGTTCGGCGGGCGTAGTCGGTGAAGTCCCGGGGTTCGCGGCCCAAGGCTCGCTGGACCCCGTCGGCCAGATGCGCGTTGCGGCCGTCGAGGACCTCGGCGAACAGGTGCTCCACCAAGGACACCACCTCCGGCGGCACACCGTGCTCGGTCATCCCCGCCCGGTACTGCTCCGGGCTGACCGTGGAGAAGGCGATGTCCCGGCCGGTGGCGGCGGCGATCGCGCCGACGGCATCGGCGAAGGTGAGCAGCCGCGGTCCGGTCACCTCGTACACCTGCCCCGCGTGCCCGTGCTCGGCGAGCGCGGCGGCGGCGACGTCGGCGATGTCCTCGGCGTCGACGAACGGCTCCCCGACCGCACCGACCGGCAGCGCGACCTCCCCCGCGCGCACCCCGTCCACCAGGAAGTCCTCGCTGAAGTTCTGCTGGAACCAGGCCGCCCGCACCACCGTCCACTCGGCACCGGCCCCCTGGACCGCCGCCTCGGCCCGCTGCGCTCCGGCCTCCCCACGTCCGGACAGCAGCACAAGCCGCCGCACCCCGCTGCGGACCGCCAGCTCGGCGAACTCCCGCACCGCCTCGACGGCCCCCGGAACGGCCAGGTCGGGTTGGTAGGACACGTACACCGCACCGACACCGGTCAGCACCGCGGGCCAGGTGGTGCGGTCGGTCCAGTCGAAGGGCGGTGTCGCCGAGCGGGACCCGGTGCGGACCGGTCGTCCCATGGACGTGAGGCGCTCGACGACGCGGCGACCGGTCCGACCGGTGGCGCCGAGGACGAGCACGGGCTTCTGTTCGTTGTCTGCCATGCCCCCAGTCAAGCCGCCCTTCTCTGGACGATCCATGACTCAGTGTCCACACTCCATAATCGATCGTCCAGCCCCGGGAGTTCCGCCACGATCCCGATGGAATTCCGACCCACGATTTCCATGGAGGTCGCGCAACCACGGGCCCTGAGAGGACTCCGGGAGCGCCGCGTCGGGCCATAAGCTCGTGCCGTGGACACCTTGGCCGGGTTGCTGGACGGGCCGCGGGCGCGCGGCGCATTCCTCCTCCGCTCGATCCTCGAACCTCCGTGGTCGCTGCGCATCCAGGACCAGGCACCGCTGACCCTGGTCGCGGTGGTGCGCGGATCGGCCTGGATCACGCCCGACGGCGCCGAGCCGGTGCCGCTGTCGCCAGGTGACGTCGCGCTGGTGCGCGGTCCACACCCCTACACGGTCGCCGACGACCCGGCGACCCCCTGGCAGGTCGTGATCAACCCAGGGCAGCGGTGCTCCAGCCCGACCGGTGAACCGCTCGACGGCCTGTCCGACCTCGGCGTCCGCACCTGGGGCGCGGGGCTGTCCGGGACGACGACCCTGCTGACCGGCACGTACCAGGTGGTCGGCGAGATCAGCGACCGGGTGCTCACCGAGCTGCCCGGGCTCGCCGCGGTCCGGCACGAGTCGCTGGACACCCCGCTGGTCGACCTGCTCGCCGCGGAGATCAGCAAGAACGCGCCGGGCCAGGAGACCGTGCTGGACCGGTTGCTCGACCTGCTGCTCATCAACGCCCTGCGGACCTGGTTCGCCGGTTCGCCGGACCGCACCCCGGCCTGGTACAGCGCGCAGTGCGACGAGGTGGTGGGCCAGGCGCTGCAGCTGATCCACGACGCCCCGGCGGACCAGTGGACGGTGGCCGGGCTGGCGGCGCGCTGCGGGGTGTCGCGGGCCGGTTTCGCGCGGCGCTTCACCGAGCTGGTCGGCGAGCCACCGATGACGTACCTGACCTCCTGGCGGCTCGCGCTGGCCGCCGACCTGCTGCGGGAGTCCGACGCGACGATCGGCGCCGTCGCCCGGCAGGTCGGCTACGGGAGCGCGTTCGCGCTCAGCAACGCCTTCAAGCGGCGGTACGGCACCAGCCCGCAGGAGTATCGGCGCGGGTCACTGCTCGCAGGGGCGGCGGAGGGCGCTGTTGGGGAGCTTGCTGGTGTCCAGGCGCAGTGACCGCCCCGAGTCGGTGACGACCATCGGGTACACCAGGTTCCACTCCAGGCAGGGGTAGGGCATGTCCGGGGGTGCGTCCCGCGGGTCCTGGATGCTCTTGAAGGTCAGCAGCGCCAGCAGCGCCCCGTCCGGGCCGGGGTCGAGCCGGTGCACGACGATGTCGATGTCCTCCGTGGAGTCGTAGGCCTCGGACCACTTGTCCCGGGGCAGCTCGTCCCACTTGCTCGGGACGACTGTGGACTTCCACAGGTCGTAGTCGCGGGTGTTGATCGACCGGAAGTGGTTGTCCAGCAGCTTCTGCACCTCGCGCTGGTCGGGGTGCTCGACCGCGCCCGTCGTGTAGAGCACGCCCTCGACGCTCCGGACCGCCCAGCCCGGGTCACCGGCCGGCTGCGACGGGGCGTTCGTCGGCACCGGCTCCCGGTAGACCTGCTCGGCCAGGACCACACCACCACCGGCACCCGCCAGCAGCGCGACGACGGAAACCGGCAGACCCCACTTCACCCAGGAACGCACGGCCCCAAGCTTCGCACACCGCGATCAGCGGCCGTACCGGTTCCGGTCAGCCGACGCGGTGCAACCAGGTGACCGGCGCCCCGTCGCCCGCGCGGCGGAACGGTTCGAGCGCGTCGTCCCAGGCCGCGCCCAGCAGCTGGTCCACCCGGTGCGCGAAGGCCTCCGGCCCCTTGGCGTTGGCCGCGAGGGTGCGCAGCTGGTCCTCGCTGACCACGATGTCGCCGTTGGCGCTGGTGCAGGCACGCCACAGACCCAGGCCGGGGGCGTGGCAGAACCGCTGCCCGTCCACCCCGGGGCTGGGGTCCTCGGTGACTTCGAAGCGCAGCATCGGCCACGCGCGCAGCGCGGTGACGAGGCGTGCGCCGGTACCCGGCTCGCCCGTCCAGTTGCACTCCGCGCGGAGTTGCCCTGGGGCTGCCGGTTGGGCCGTCCAGCGGAGTTCCGTCCGGATGCCGAGTGCGCCAGAGATCGCCCACTCGACGTGCGGGCAGACCGCAGACGGCGACGAGTGGACGTAGACCACACCAGCGGTGTGGCCACGGTCGCTGCCACGGGTGCTCACTGCTGACCTCCGCTGTTCGACGAGGGACGTCTTCCCCTACGACCTCGTGAACACGACGATCAACAGATGCGGCGTCATTTTGCATCGCCCGTGACGTGCTCCGCCACCAGAACGCCGCATCCCACCGCGGCGGTGCGGGGTCCCGGGTTGCGGGCCGCCGCGCGGCTCCGACTGCTCCGATCAGGCGAAACCGCAGATCCCAGGGGCGCGCACGCGCCCCATCACCACTCAGAAGCACCAACCGACCAGGGTCGAGGGAGTGGCGGATACCACTCGATCGGACGAATATTGGATCTCCGCGACAACCCCCGGACCGCCCGACTAACGTCAGGACCCCTGGGAAGGTGCGCTCGCCGGGCTCGGGAAGGGGAGGTCCTGATGCGACTCGTGCGGCTCGGTGCGGAACCGACCAAGGTCGGCGCCGACATCCGGGCGGCCATCTCCGCGTGGGGCGCCGGGCGCTCGGTGCTGGGCGGGGTCGCCGTGTTCGGCTGCCGTCCACCGGGCGCCCCCCGCCCGCTGGACGCGGTGGTCGTGCTGCCCCGCGGTGTGGTCGTGGTGCTCGGCGTGGACCTGCCCGAACCGGCGCTGAAGGTGGAAGCCCCGCTGCGGACACCGTGGACAGTGGACGGTTGGCCGCTGGTGCGCTCCGAAGGCGCGGTCAACCCCGGGTTGGAGGGCCTCGAGTCCGCCGCCGCGCTGGCCCGCAGCCTGCAGTCGCGCGGGCTGGAACCGCTGCCGGTCGCCGCCGTGGTGGTCGTCGGCCCCTACGCCGGCCAGGTCACCCAGCCCACCACGGACCTGCACCGCGGGGTCCGGGTCGTCTCGCCGAACACGACCGCGATCCTGGCCGCCGCCCGCGAGCTGGCCACCTACGAGCGGTCCTGCCCAGTCGAACCCGCGCAGCGGCTGCTGGAGGTGCTCGACGAGGAGTGCCGGCTCAGCACCGCTGACCTGGTCGAGGAAGGCTTCCCGGAATCGGCGGAGACCGACCTGGCCACCGCGGACACGATGCTGATCCCGAAGTTCACCGAACCCGCGGCGGCGGACCGGTTGCCCCGCCGGACGGCGCTGATCGCGACCGCTGCGGCGCTGGTGCTGCTGTGCGGCGCACTGGTCGGGTGGCTGACGCTCGGCCGCCCCACCGCCAGCCCACGACCACCCGCGCCGCCGGTCCAGCGGGTCGACGGCGTGGAGTTCGCGCAGCGGGTGACCGACCGGGAGCAGACCTGCGCCTCGCACTCCTTCGGCGACGTCCAGCGCTGGTTCGAGCAGCGGCCGTGCCGGAAGCTGACGCGCGCGGTGTTCGAGACCCAGGTGGAGGGCAGGCCCGCCGCGGTGTCGGTCGCGATCGTCGAGCTGCCCGACGAGCAGTCGGCGCGGGAGCTCCGGAACCTGGCCTCCGAAGCCGGGACCGGTGGGATCACCGACCTGGTGGCCGAGGGCCGCGGGTGGCCGGGCGGACCGGACGGCTTCGACGACGCTGCCCAGGTCGCGCAGCAGAGCGGCGCCGAGGTCCGGATCGTGCAGACGGTCTGGCGCCACCGCTCCTCCAACCCGGACGACGTCGCCCTCCGCGCCCTCGCCGAACGAGCCCTGCGCCTCACGCCGCGCCCCTGACGGTCAGGGGCGTTCGGGTTCTCGGGCCTCCTCGCGGGTCGCTTGTTCGGGGATGGCCGCTCGATCGGGGAAGAGGCGGCGCGGGGGCTTGGTGAGGTAGGGCCGTCCCAGCCGGTTCAGGAAGAACGCCGGGGCGAACAGCGGAACCACCGCCGACAGCGCCGCCGCCGTCACCCCGGCGCGCAGGACGTCGCGCGGCAGCAGCACCGCCTGCCGGTCGACGAAGCCGCTGCTCATCAGCGCCGCCAACCAGAGGACGACCACGAAGCACACCATCGTCCCCACCGCCAGCAACACCGCGGGCTGGTAGCCGAGGCGCTCCGCGCCGACCATCACCGCGACCCAGCCGAGCAGCGCGGGGAGCTGGCCGCGCTCGGTGGTCGCCGCCCACAGCAGGCCGCCGAGCACCGCGAGCCCGGCACCACCGCTCTGCCACGCCTCCGACAGGCGCTCGGACCAGGCACCGGTGGCCAGGCCGAGGCGTTCGACGAAGTGGCCTAGGACGTCCAGCGCGCTGGGGCGGTCCGGTCGGGTGGTGAACTGGCCGAGGATCCAGACCAGCGACCACAGCGACACGGCGAAGGCCAGCACCTGCTGCCACCGTGGTCGGTCCAGCGCGGCCCGGTACAACCGCGCCAGTTCCCGTTGTCGCGCTTGCACAACCACCCCTGTCGTCGATGTCGGCGGCGGAAACGATGGTCGGCCAGCGGTGGTCGCGGGGGCGGGGATTGATCAGATCGGGGGCGTGTTGCGGTCAGCTCCAGAAGGTGCCTGGGCCGGAGGTGCAGACCCCGCTGCTGGCGCAGGACGGTGGCAGCGGGCGCACCGCGGACCCGTCGACCAGCCACTGCCCGCGCCCGTCCGTGGAGACCAGGAACCGCCCGAGCGGGTCGGCGGACAGCCGGGCGGTGCCCGCGGTCAGCTCCGGGGCCTGGAACGGAACGCCAGCGCCGAGCTTGCGACCGCTGTCGGTGGCGTAGGTGGCCACCCGCGCCTGCCCGGCGCCGCAGGCCGGTGGTTCCAGCGCGGCGATGTCCCCCCTCGTCCAGGCGATCGCCACCGGGCTGCACCCGTCGGACGCCGCTTCGACGTGGTCGGTCAGCGAGTTCGCCCCCGCGGCGAGCACCAGCACGGACGCCTGGTCGCGGCCGGGTTCGGTGGCCAGCAGTGCCAACTGACCGCTGTCGGACAGGGCGAGGTCGTCCACCCGCATCCCGGGCGGGAGCGCGATGCGCTGCTGCTGCTCGCCGCGCAGCACCACCACCGCGTCACCGTCCTGGTAGGCGACCTGCCCGCCGCCCGCGGTCAGCAGCCGGGCGTCACCGATCGGCACCGGCAGCACCTGCTTGGCACCGTCCGCGGCCACCTCGACGAGCTGCCTGCCGCCGCTCGTGGTGGTCACCGCGAGCACCCGGTGCCGGTCGGTGGCCAGCACCTCCGGGTCGGCACCGGGGATGTCGGAGAGCACCCCGTTCTGCCGACCGGAGTAGATGTCGAACGAGGCGATCACCCCGGGCTCGGGCGCTGCCAGGTAGCTGTTGGGCTGCACGCTGACCGGCGTGGGCTGCTGCTGACCGGGCAGGACCGCCACCGCCACGACCAGCGCCACCGCCGCCGCGGCCACCGCGCCGACCGCCGCGAACAGCGGGCGGCGGCTCGGCTTCCGCCGCCGCGCGGCGGCGAGCACCTTGGGCAGCGCGTCGGGGCTGGGTTCGACGTCATCGACCAACCGGTGCAGCTGCGTGCGCACCACTTCCACGTCCCACGTGCTGTTGCCGTCCTTCACACCCGCTCCCCCAGCAGCTCAGACAGTCGCGAGACGCCCCGCGAGCAGTACGACTTCACCGCGCCTCGGCTGCATCCCATCACCTCGGCGGTGCGGGACTCGCTGAGGTCGGCGTAGTAGCGCAGCACGACGGCCTCCCGCTGCCGACGCGGCAGCTTGGCCAGCGCGGCCGCCAGCACGGCGCGGTCGACGCCGCGCCCGGTGTCGTCCGGTTGGCAGTCCTGGGTGGCGAGCTTGGGCTGGTACTTCTTGGCGACCAGGCGCCGCCGCAGCATCGAGCGAGCCCGGTTGAGCACCGCCTGCCGCAGGAACGCCAGCGCCTTGTCCGGATCGCGCAACCTGGTGCGCGAGTCGAACACCCGCACGTAGGCGTCCTGCACGATGTCCTCCGCGGAGGCCCGGTCGTCGACCAGCAGGACGGCGATGCGCAGCAGCTGCTTGTAGTGCTCCTGGTAGAGGTCGGTGAGCTTGCTCGTCAGTTCATCCATTGCCGCCAGCCCGTCGCCCGGCCGGGCGGTTGCGGGCAATGCGATCGACACCGTCACATCTCTGCACGACGCGCAAGACCCCCTCCGTGGTTGCGACCGGTTTCCACTCGTTGTCGATCGACGCCACCCAGCCCGGCGGCGGAGTTTACCGATGCAGTCGCTGTTGATCATCTCGTGGCGCTTTTGCGCAGGTGCCCGCACCCGGATGGATCATGCCGACTCCCCCTGCCCGCACTACCGTCTACCGCAGCTGGTCCAAGACCCGGGGAGGACCCGATGCAGTTCGGCGTTTCCGCGTTCATCACCGACGAGGGCATCAGCCCGGCCGACCTCGGCCGGGCACTGGAGGAGCGGGGCTTCGACGCGCTGTTCGTCGCCGAGCACACGCACATCCCGGCGAGCCGGGAGACGCCCTACCCGATGGGCGGCGACCTGCCGCGGATCTACTACCGGACGCTGGACCCGTTCGTCGCGCTGACCGCGGCCGCGGCGGCCACCGAGCGCCTGCTGGTGGCCACCGGGATCGCCCTCGTCGTGGAGCGGGACCCGATCACCACCGCCAAGGAGGTGGCCAGCCTGGACCTGGTCTCGGGTGGCCGGTTCCTGTTCGGGGTGGGTGCCGGGTGGAACCGCGAGGAGATGCGCAACCACGGCACGGACCCGGCGACCCGCGGCGCGCTGATGGACGAGCGGATCCGGGCGATGCGCGCGATCTGGACCGAGGAGGCTGCGGAGTTCCACGGCACCCACGTCGACTTCGACCCGATCTACTCGTGGCCGAAGCCGGTCCAGCGGCCGCACCCGCCGATCTACGTCGGCGGGGAGAGCGAGCGGGCGATCGCGCGGGTCGCGGAGTACGGCGGTGGCTGGTTGCCGCGCGGCGGCACGGAGAACCTCGACGCGCTGGTGCCCGAGGTGCGCGACCGGGCGGGCTGGCGGGTGCCGGTCTCGGTGTACGGCGCACCGCGCGACCAGTCGGTCATCGAGTCCTACGCCGCGGCCGACGTCGACCGCACGTTGTTCCTGCTGCCCACCCAGGGCCGGGACGACACCCTCCGCGTCCTCGACGAACTGGCCGAACTCGCCGCACGCCTGCGCTGACCGCGATTCCCGTCGGAGGTGAACACCTGAATTCGACGGAGGCCGCGACGCCGGACCGCCGACGCCGCGTGCCCTGCTGCGCCGCGTCTTACATCCTGGTTACTTCCGTGCCACGGGCTGGACATTCCGCACGCGCGCGCCGATCCTCGTCTCTGCTGCGCACCTGACCTCCCGCGCAGCGCGCATCCGCAGGAATGGAGTCCGAGGACGGTGGCAACGAACACGGAGCCGAGCTCTGGGGCAGCTCGGAAACGCAAGATGACGCCCAAGGAGATCGCCACCTGGGTCCTGGTGGCGATCGTCGGCGCGGTCGCCTGGGGCATCATCGCGCTGAGCCGCGGTGAGGAGATCTCCGCGGCCTGGCTGGTCTTCGCGGCCCTCGCCTCTTACGCGATCGGGTACCGCTTCTACGCGCGATTCCTCACCTACAAGGTGCTCCGGGCCGACGACACCCGCGCAACCCCGGCCGAGCGGCTGAACAACGGCACCGACTTCCAGCCCACCGACCGGCGGGTGCTGTTCGGGCACCACTTCGCCGCGATCGCCGGGGCCGGTCCGCTGGTCGGCCCGGTGCTGGCCGCGCAGATGGGCTACCTGCCGGGCACCGTCTGGATCATCGTCGGCGTCATCTTCGCCGGTGCCGTGCAGGACATGGTGGTGCTGTTCTTCTCCACCCGCCGCAACGGCCGCAGCCTCGGGCAGATGGCCCGCGAGGAGATCGGTCCGGTGGGCGGTATCGCGGCGCTGATCGCGGTGCTGGCCATCATGATCATCCTGCTGGCGGTGCTGGCGCTGGTCGTGGTCGGCGCGCTGAAGGGCTCGCCGTGGGGCACCTTCTCCATCGGCATGACCATCCCGATCGCCCTGTTCATGGGCTTCTACCTGCGGTACCTGCGGCCGGGCAAGATCGTCGAGACCTCGGTGATCGGCGTCGCCCTGCTGCTGCTGAGCATCGTCGCGGGCAGCTGGGTGGCCGACTCGGCGCTGGCCGGGTTCTTCACCCTCTCCGGCAACCAGCTGACCTTCGCGCTGATCATCTACGGGTTCATCGCCTCGGTGCTGCCGGTGTGGATGCTGCTGGCGCCGCGCGACTACCTGAGCACCTTCATGAAGGTCGGTGTGGTGGCGATGCTGGCGGTGTCGATCCTGGTGGCGCTGCCGGCGATGAAGACCGAGGCGATCACCGAGTTCGCGCTCAACGGCGAGGGGCCGGTGTTCTCCGGTTCGCTGTTCCCGTTCGTGTTCATCACGATCGCCTGCGGTGCGCTCTCCGGCTTCCACGCGCTGGTGTCCTCGGGCACCACGCCGAAGCTGCTGGAGAAGGAGTCGCAGGTCCGGGTCATCGGCTACGGCGGCATGCTCACCGAGTCGTTCGTGGCGATCATGGCGCTGGCCGCGGCGTGCATCATCGACCCCGGCCTGTACTTCGCGATGAACATGCCCGCCACCGCGCTGGGCGAGACGCTGGAGTCGGCGTCGCAGGCGGTGGCCGGGTTGGGCTTCCAGATCTCACCCGAGCAGCTGGCCGCGGCCGCGGCGGCGGTGGACGAGGAGACGCTGGTCGGCCGCAGCGGCGGCGCACCGACCCTGGCGGTTGGCCTGTCCGAGGTGTTCTCGCAGGTCATCGGCGGGGATGCGATGAAGGCGTTCTGGTACCACTTCGCGGTGATGTTCGAGGCGCTGTTCATCCTGACCACGGTGGACGCCGGGACCCGGGTCGGCCGGTTCATGCTGCAGGACACCGTCGGCAACGTCTGGAAGCGCTTCGGCGACGTGAGCTGGAAGCCGGGCAACTGGCTCGCCAGCGCGGTGATCGTCGGCGCCTGGGGCTACTTCCTGTGGGCGGGTGTGAACGACCCGCTGGGCGGCATCAACCAGCTGTTCCCGCTGTTCGGCATCGCCAACCAGCTGCTGGCGGCGGTGGCGCTGGCGGTGGCCACCACGGTGCTGATCAAGTCGGGGCGGGCGAAGTACGCGTGGGTCACGCTGGTCCCGCTGGCCTGGGACGCGGCGGTCACGTTGACCGCGAGCTGGCAGAAGATCTTCTCCGCCGACCCGAAGATCGGCTTCTTCGCGCAGCGCGCCGCCTACCAGGCCGCCCTGGACGCCGGGGAGACCAGCAAGGGCACCGCGCACACCGTGGAGGAGATGCAGAAGGTCGTGGTCAACTCCACCGTGGACGGCGTGTTGAGCATCCTGTTCGCGGTGCTGATCCTGATCGTGCTGGTGGACGCGGTCCGCGTGTGGATCAAGGCGCTGCGCGCCTCCGAGCCGCTGCCGACCACCGAGGAACCGCACGTCGAGTCGGAGCTGTGGGCCCCGTCCGGGCTGATCCCGACGGCCGAGGAGCGCCGCATCCAGCAGGAGCAGGAGGCGGCGAAGGCCGGAGCGGGCACATGACGGTCCTGACCAGGCTGCGCGGCACCGCCCGCACGGCCTGGCAGATCATGCGCGGGGTGGTGGGTGAGAACGCCTACGAGCGCTACCTCGACCACCACCGCCGCAACCACCCGGGCGAGGAGCCACTCGGGGAGCGGGAGTTCTGGCGCCGCCACGTCGACCGCCAGGACGCCACCCCCGGCTCCCGCTGCTGCTGACAGACGAGGCGAAGGGCACCTCCCGCCACCCGGCGTGGGGTGCCCTTCCTGCTGCCCAGCGGAGGTCGCCAGCCGTGGGACGGGGCGGGTTGGGCGCTGCGGTGGAAAACCAGTTCCGGTGTGGAGGGTGGAGCGGGAAGAATCCGGGGCATGGAGTTCAGCGGGTTTGATGCGCGCGGGTACCGGACCGTGGACGTCCGGACCGGGTACGGGGAGTGGGTCGGCAAGTACGAGGACACCGTCGAGGACGTCATGGACCTCGCGCTGCTGGAGCGGCTGCGGGAACCCGAGTGGGCCGCCGTCGGGCGCGCCGCCGACCTCGGGTGCGGGACCGGGCGGACCGGGCAGTGGTTGCGGGGCAAGGGCGTCCCGTCGATCGACGGCGTCGACCTGACCCCGGAGATGCTCGCGCTGGCCCGGCAGCGCGGGGCGCACGACCAGCTCACCGAAGCTGACGTCACCGCCACCGGGCTGGATGAGGGCGCCTACGACCTGGTGGTCTCCTCGCTGGTCGACGAGCACCTCGCCGACCTGTCGCCGTTCTACCGGGAGGCCGGGCGGATCGCCGCGCCGAAGGCCGCGTTCGTGCTGGTCACCTTCCACCCGCACTTCATCATGACGGCCGGCATGCCCACCCACTTCACCAACGACGCCGGGGAGTCGGTGGCCATCACCACGAACGTGCACCTGATCAGCGACCACGTCACCGCGGCGCTGGCGGCCGGCTGGCGGCTCGCCGAGCTGCACGAGGGGCTGATCGACGACGCCTGGCTGGCGGTGAAGCCGAAGTGGGAGCGGTTCCGCAACCACCCGATCTCCGCCGCCTACGTCTGGCGGAAGGACGGCTGAACCGGGAATGCGGGCCAGGTCGGGGGTGTTCGTCGAGGCATGAGCACTCCACTTGGGAAGATCGGCATCTGGCGGGCTGCTGCGCAGCTGGACGCGGAGCTCGCGGCTGAGGTCGAGCGGCTCGGCTACGGCACGGTCTGGGTGGGCGGTTCGCCGCCCGCGGACCTGGGCATCGTCGAACGGCTACTCGACGCGACCCGCGAGATCACCGTCGCCACCGGGATCGTGAACATCTGGAACTCCCCCGCCGAAGCCGTCGCCGAGTCGTTCCACCGGATCGACGACAAGCACCCGGGGCGCTTCCTGCTGGGCATCGGGGCCGGGCACCGGGAGGCGAACACCGACTACCGCAAGCCCTACCAGGCGCTGGTCGACTACCTCGACGTGCTCGACGCCGCCGAAGTCCCGAAGTCGCAGCGGGTGCTCGCCGCGCTCGGCCCGAAGGTGCTCCAGCTCGCCCGGGACCGCGCGGCCGGGGCCCACCCGTACCTGACCACTCCCGAGCACACCCGCAGCGCCCGGGAGATCGTCGGCGACGCGCTGCTCGCGCCGGAGCAGAAGGTCGTCGTCGACACCGATCCACAGCGCGCCCGCGCGACCGGCCGCGAGTCGGTCAGCATGTACCTGAACCTGGTCAACTACACCCGCAACCTGGAACGCCACGGCTTCTCGGCGGAGGACGTCACCCCGCCCGGGACGGAACGCCTGGTCGACGCCCTGGCCCTGCACGGCACCGCCGAGCAGATCGCCGGAGGCATCAGCGCGCACCTCCAGGCGGGGGCGGACCACGTGAGCGTCCAGGTCCTGGGCGACCCGGTGCCCGCCTACCGCGAACTGTCCCAAGCACTGCAGCTGCGCTGATCCCCGGCAGCGGGCCCTCACGGTGTCACCGCCCAGGAAGCTGGTCACGCCGTTGAGGACCCGCTGCAACCCGAACTCGAACCAGCCGTGCACCGCGTCCCGCCCAGGGCGGTGCTCCGGCGGTCAGTTCGGTTCAACCACGAGTCCCGAGCCCCGGCCGCTGGATCACCACGCGTCGATGCGCGCCCCGATGTCCGGCAGCGCCGGCGAATCCGCGACCACGATCCGCCCGTCGGCCGCCCCGACCAACCTCCCGGACGGCCCACCGCCAACCCATGTGGCGTGCCCAGCCCGGGATGGCACCGCGAACTCACCTGCCGAGAACTTTCCGGCCCCCTCGAAGCATCATTTCCGGCCAGCAATGGCAGAAAAGCGGCTCGCTCGAAAAAACGCGGAAAAAGCGCGAACGCGCATTTTCCGCGGCTGTTCCACCAGGTGATGCGTGGGGCAGGTGGGACTTGAACCCACGACCTGACGGATTATGAGTCCGCTGCTCTGACCTGCTGAGCTACTGCCCCCGTGGCGTTGGCAACACAGGCGATCGTAGCGAGGTGCCGGGGGGTCATGACCTTCGGGTGGACCCGCCGAGCGGCCTAGCGGACGATTGGTCGGACCGGTCGAATGTGCTGCGCATGGCGCTGCGCCGACCGGACTAGTCGGTTGTTCCGGCATGAAGGAGGGCGGCGCACCGCAGTGCGCCGCCCCGTTGGTCGCTACCCGCTCAGCCGATGAAGTTGAAGACGTCGAACGTGCCGGTGAGCTGGCCGATGACCACCATCGCGGCCATCAGCGCGGTGATCCCGGCGACGGTGAGCACCGCCAGCACCACCAGGTACACGAGCGCCTTGATCGGCTTCGGCAGCTTGGTCACCGAAGCCAAGTCGGGCAGCGCGAGGTGCGAGTTCTTGCCGATCCCTGGTGCGGACATCCTGACTTCCCCCGTCCTGTAGTCAGTCCCCTCGGACCACTGCTGGAGAGACGAAGCACAACGGCAATCCGTTGCGCGAAACGCATCACGAGTTCGTTTCGGTCAGCAATCGGCCGGATCAACCAGCGTCGTCGGTCGTCGGTCCGCGGGTCACGCGGCTCGCACAAATCATCTGCGCCGAGGCCGTGGACCGCGAGTCGAGCACGGACATGATCGCGCACTGATCCGGGATTGTTATCCATCCCGGCACCAAGTAGCCCGGACAGGTGAACCGCAGTCGTCGCGACCACGAGGCCGCGACCGCCCTGCCCGGATGTTGCCACTGCGAAAACCGCTTCAGCGCACCGCTTCCCGCGTCCGCGTTCGCTGCTGATCACCCCGATTGCGGTACCGAAGTACTCACCACCGATCTTAGCGAACGCGACAGCAGCACCCGCGACGCGGCACGTGTTATCGCCATCACTTGGCGGCGTCCGCTTCGGACACCTCGAGTCCACTGTGCGGAGAGCCCCGCGCTCGGCTGCCGTTCGCCGCCGAGCCGGGCATCCGCTGCCCGGCGGGCTAGCGCGGCAGGACCTCGCGGAGCCGGGGCTCGAAGGCCGCCGGGTCGTCGGCGAAGCCGATGTGGTCGCCGGGGAACAGCACCGGATCAACCCTTAGCTCGGCGGCGAGCGCCTTCGAGGTGCGCTCGCACAGCAGCCCGCCCGACTCCTCCCCGATGCCGATCACGACGCGGGCTGACGCCGCGCGCAGGGCCGCGAGGTCGGGTACCCAGTGCGCGGTGCCGCGGAGCATGTGCGCGTGCTGGTAGTGGTCGTCGGCGATCTCCTGCTCGTCCCGCTCGACGCCGAAGACCTCCCCGACCGCCTCCGGCGGCATGTCGATGTTGGCCATGGCCAGGAACTTCCGCCACGCGCCCACGCGGTCGCCGGACAGGTGGCTGGCGATGATGTCCTCGGTGCTCCCGCGCAGCTGCTCGCGGTCCGGCAGCAGCTCGCACAGCGGCGGCTTGTGGGCCACCGCCGTGCTGACCAGGTCGGGCCGCGCCTGCACCAGGGCCAGCGCGCTGACCGCTCCGCCGCTGGAACCGAACACCGCGGCCGGTCCCTCGTCGACGTGGGCGATGAGGCGGGCGAGGTCGTCGGCGCGCAGCTCGGGCGTCGAGTCCTGCTCCGGGTCGTCCAGCGGGCTGCGGTTGATGCCGCGCGGGTCGGTGGTGAGACCGCGTGGTCGACAGCGAGCCGGTCGGCGAGGCCCTCGAACGGCCTGGCGTCCATCGGCGCGCCGACCAGCACCACGAGCGGCCCACGCCCGCGCACCTCGTAGTGCAGTCGGCCGTCGGGCACCCGGAGCAGGCCGGTGGTGGGGGCGTTAGTCATGGCGGTCCTCCTCGAGAAGTGGTTCACCGGTGTTGACCGCCGACGTGCGGGCAGAATCATCGCGGTGAGCGAGATTTCTCCAAGCGCGGTGGACGACCGTGACCTCGCCCTGGCGCGCAGGGGCGACGACGCCGCGTTCAACCGGCTCGTGGCTCCGCTGCGCCGGGAGCTGCACGCGCACTGCTACCGCATGCTGGGCTCCACCCACGACGCCGACGACGCCCTCCAGGACGCCTTGGTGCGGGCGTGGCGCGGGCTCACGCGGTTCGAGGGCCGCAGTTCCGTCCGAACCTGGCTGCACACCATCGCCACCCGCACCTGTCTGGGCACCATCGCCAGCCGCGGCAAGCGAGCGCTGCCCGTCGACCTCGGGCCGTCCAGCGAGCACGTGGTGATCGACGACGTCCCGCTCACCGACGTCGCGTGGCTGGGCCCGTACCCGGACGCCGGGCTCAGCAGCGGTCGCGCCACACCGGAGGCGCGCTACGAGCAGCGGGAGGCCGTCGAGCTCGCCTTCGTCGCAGCGCTCCAGCACCTGCCCGGCAACCAGCGGGCGGCGCTGCTGATGTGCGAGGTGCTGGGGTTCTCCGCCGCCGAGATCGCCGAGGCGATGGGCACCTCGACCGCGTCGGTCAACAGCGCGCTGCAACGCGCCCGCCGGGTCGTGGCCGAGGAGGCCCCGGCCCGAAGCCAGCAGTGAACGCTGCGGCAGCTCCGGGACGAGCGGGTGCGGGAAGTCATCACGGGTTTCGCCACCGCCCTGGAACGGGGCGACGCCAACGCCATGCTCGCGCTGCTCACCGAGGACGTCACCTGGTCGATGCCGCCGCTGGCGCGGTGGTACCGCGGCGTCGAGGCGGTGGTGGACTTCGCCGTCCAGGTTCCACTGAGCACGTGCGGGTCCTGGCGGCACCTCTCGACCAGCGCCAACGGCCAGCCCGCCGTGGCCTGCTACCTCCGCAGCGACTGCGGGACCGCGCACCGCGCCTGGGCGATCAACGTGCTCACCTTGCACGACGGCCTGATCCGGGAGATCACCGCGTTCCTTGGGCCCGAGCACTTCGCGGCCTTCGGGCTGCCTGAGGAGCTGCGGTAGCGAATTCGCCCGGGCGGCGCAGGATTGGGCCGCCCCGGCGAACCCCGGAGCACCGGATCGGCGACGATCCGCCACCGCGGTGCCGCCGCCGAACTCGTCTGGCCGCCACCACGACACGGGTGCCGCAGTCCCGCTCACCGGGTGCGATCCGCGTTTCGGCCGGGGGCTTCCGCGCGGACGGCACCATGGGGTGCGAGCCGGAAACACTGGGGAGCAGCCGTGACCGTGATCGCGTTCTCCGACGACGACCAAGAACACGAGCTGGACGCGCGCCGACCGGACCTGGGGCATCCCGGGAAGTTCCACCGCGAGCGCTTCCACCAACGCCGAACACCCGCCCACCTGCGCTACGCGCGCTGCATCGAACGCCACCCCGTCCACCTGCGGCGCAACCCCGGGGCGAGCGACAACTTCCACTGGGCGCACCTGGCCGGGCGCACCTGCACGCGCGGCATCCCGGCGGAGCCCACGGCGCAGCAGGTGCGCAAGATGCTGCGCGCTCGGACGGCGGTGGCCTTCGACCGGGCCGGGAACGCGCGCAGCGGCTCGACCCTGCGGTTCGAGTGCCCGGACGGCACCCGGTTCCCCCTGGCGGTCCAGGTGCACCGCGCCGGAGCCGCACCGGCGGGCGAGGTGCCCTGCGTGCGGCTGATCCGCCCCGCCCGCACCGAGCACCGCGACATCGCCGACCTCAACGTCTTCGCGGTCGGCGTCGTGCACCCCAGCTGGGAGGACTGCGGTCGGGGCAGCCAGTGCTGGCGCCGTCGGCTGCGCGGCACCGACCGCTGCCCCGGCCACCTCCAGTGGCGGAGCACGGTGCACGGCGAGCAGGTCGTCGACGCGACGACGTCGCGCTACGAGGGCGCGGCCACGATGCTGCGCATCGACACCTTCGCCGCGCGCATCACCAGCGGCGAGCTGGTGATCATCGAGGTCGACCGGGACGACCGCCCAGCCCCCTTCCCGGTCATCTCCACCCCCGACGCCGTCGAGCAGGCGGCGCGGTACGGCGCGGAGCTCTCCGAGTGGCGGGCGCGCACCAACCTCGGCCGCATGGCGGTCCAGGCGCGGGAGATCGCCGTCGAGCGCGGCGCGCTCGTCCGGTCCGTCCCGGACGTGGGGCGGTTCCTCGACCAGCTGGCGGCACCGGGCAGCACCGTGGTGACCGGGGAGGTCCTCCTGGTGCCAACGCAGTCCGACCGCGACCGGATCAGCGCCCTCGGCGCGGATCGGGAATGGCCGGGACGCCTCCTCGACGTGATCGCGATGCCGATCGGACGAACGGGAACCCTTTAGCTGGAATATTCCACGAATTGCTGGGGCGGAAATCGCCACGAATCGTGAACTGATTTCCGATCGAGTGCTGTACCTTGGGGTCGATCTTGGCCCGCGCACGAGGGGACAGCCACGATGACGGAAACCCCGGGACCGCTGGAACGACTCGTCGGCTCCGCAGCCGGGACGGACCACGTGCCTGTGCAGATCAACACCGACGAGGTCTCCATCGCCCGCATCTACGACTTCGCGCTCGGCGGCAAGGACAACTTCGCCGTCGACCGGGCCGCGGCCGACGCGATGATCGCGGTGGTCCCGGAGACCATGCTGCTAGCCAAGGCGAACCGGTACTTCGTGCGGCAGGCCGTGCGCTACCTGGTGGGCGAGGCCGGGATCCGGCAGATCATCGACATCGGGTCCGGGCTGCCCACCGCGGGCAACGTGCACGAGATCGCGCAGGAGATCGCCGCCGACACGCGCGTCGTCTACGTTGACAACGACCCGATCGTGCTCGCCCACAGCCGCGCCCTGCTGGCCGCCAACGACCGGACCACCTTCCTCAACGCGGACCTGCGCGAACCCGAGGCGATCTTCACGCACCCCGAGACCAAGCGGCTGATCGACCAGTCGGAGCCGTTCGCCGTGCTGCTGGGGGGCGTGCTGATGCACCTGGAGGACGAGGAGGACCCGGAGGGGGTGGCCGCCGGGATCCGCGACCGCCTGCCCTCCGGTGGTTTCCTGCTGGCGTCCAACACCTGCGACAACGGCGAGCCGCGCGCCCGGGAGCTGTCCCGGGTCTTCGCTGAGAAGGGCATGGGCGGTCGCTGCTTCCGCACCTGGGACGAGCAGATCCGCTACTTCGACGGCCTGGAGCTGGTCGAGCCCGGCCTGGTCCCGCACAACCAGTGGCGAGCGGGTCCGGACATCCCGGAGCCGGACAGCCCGGCCCACTCCCTGCACATCGGGGCCGTCGGCCGCAAGCCCTGACGCCGCTGGTCCCAGCACCCCTTGGCAGGGTGAACCGGATCACGTAACCTCCTGTCTCCGGAAAACGTGAATTTGGTTCGCATTCACCGAGGGGTGCTGGTCCATGCCCGTTGCCAGGAGGCAGGTGCTGGCCGCTGCTGCGGCAGCGCCGCTGGTCGCGTCCACGCTCGGCGGCCCCGGCGCCGCAGCCGACACCACCGGGAACCCCGGGCAGTACCTGGTCGGGCGAGGCATCGCCGACGTCACCGGCCCAGCCGCCGAGAACGGCATGATGGGCTACTCGATGCCCCAGCAGCAGACCGCGGGCATCCACCTGCGCACCCTCGCGCGCGCGTTCGTCGTCGACGACGGCCACAAGCGCGTCGTGTTCGTGACCGCCGAGCTCGGCGCGTTGTTCCAGTCGGTGCACCAGGGAGTCCTCCGCAAGCTCCGAGACACCTACGGCGACCGCTACACCGAGCAGAACGTGCTGCTCAACGCCACGCACACGCACGCGGCCTGCGGTGGCGACTCGCACTACGCCGCCTACGACCTGTCGATCCTCGGCTTCCAGGAGCAGACCTACAACGCCGTCGTCGACGGCATCACCGAGGCGATCTCCCGAGCCCACGACGACCTCAAGCCCGGCACCCTGCACCTGGGCCGGGAGGTGTTGACCGACGCCAGCGCGAACCGGTCGCGCAGCGCCTTCGACCGCAACCCCCAGTCCGACAAGGACCACTTCCCGCTGGCCATCGATCCGGCAGTGACCGTGCTGCGTTTCGCGCAGGGCAACCGGGACGTCGGCGCGATCACCTGGTTCGCCACCCACGGCACCTCGATGACCAACACCAACCGGCTGATCAGCTCGGACAACAAGGGCTACGCCGCGTTCGCCTGGGAGCAGCTGGACCCGGACTTCGTCGCCTGCTTCGCGCAGACCAACGCCGGTGACATGTCGCCGAACCTGGAGCTCTCCCCCGGTTCCGGCCCGACCGAGGACGAGTTCGACAACACCCGGATCATCGGCGACCGCCAGTTCCGCGCCGCCAAGTCCGCCTTCGACACCGCCCGCGAGCAGGTCACCGGCGCGGTGGACCACCGGATGTGCTTCGTCGACCTCTCGGCGGTCGCGGTCGACGGGCGGTACACCCCCGACGGCCAGCAGCACACCACCTGCACCGCGGCGATCGGGGTGTCCATGCTGGCCGGGAGCCGCGAAGACGGTCCCGGCCTGCCGATCCCGGAAGGCATCCGCAACCCGTTCCTCGACTGGCTGGGCGGCGCGGACGTGCCGGTCCCGGACTGGCTGGCCGACGCCCAGGCCCCGAAACCGGTCGCGGTGCCGTTCGGCGCGATGCAGCCGTACCCGTGGTGCCCGGAAGTGCTCCCGCTGCAGCTGATCCGCATCGGCCAGCTGCACCTGGTCGCCGTGCCCGCGGAGTGCACCATCGTGGCCGGGCTGCGGATCCGCCGGGCGGTCGCCGAGGAGCTGGGCGCACCGCTGGAGAACGTGCTGCTGCAGGGCTACGCCAACGCCTACAGCCAGTACGTGACCACGCCGGAGGAGTACGACGCACAGCAGTACGAAGGTGCGTCGACCCTGTTCGGCCGCTACACGCTGCCCGCCTACCAGCAGGAGTTCGCCCGGCTGGCCGCGGCGATGCGCGCCGGGACCGAGGTGCCGCCGGGCCCGACCCCGCGCGACCTGCGCGGCAAGCTGATCAACTTCCAACCGGGCGTGGTCTTCGACGACAAGCCGCTCGGCCGCGAGTTCGGCGAGGTGCTCACCGAACCGGCCAGCCGCTACCGCCGGGGCGAGCACGTCAGCACGGCGTTCGTGACCGGTCACCCGAAGAACGACCTGCGCCGCGGCGGCACCTTCGTCGAGGTCCAGCGCCAGGTGGGCGGCCAGTGGCGGCGGGTGGCCGACGACCGGCACTGGTCGACGAAGTACCACTGGTCCCGCAGCGGCCCGGCGACCTCGACGGCGACGATCACCTGGGACATCCCGCCGAACACCCCGGCGGGCCGCTACCGCGTCGTCCACCACGGCGACTGGAAGAACGGCTGGAACGGCGAGATCACGGCCTTCACCGGCACCACGAGGACCTTCGTCGTCACCTGACGCCAGGGGTCGTGAGTGCGTAACAGTGTTCGAACACTGTTACGGACAGAACAACCACAACCCCCCCCCCCCCCCCGGCGGG
>NZ_JBEPDU010000010.1:0-41138 GCF_040300525.1 Saccharopolyspora sp. NPDC000359
GCGGTCAGCCGCCGCGCGGCGACGGGCTGCCCGGCGCGTTCCAGGACCGGCGCGCAGACCAGCGCACCGATGGGCACGGTGACCAGCAGCGGATGGGTCGGGTGCCCGAGCCAGGCGCCGCCCAGGATCCGGTCGACGCGCGTACCGCTGACCCTGCGCCGGATTGCGCGAGCCACGGCAGTGGCCGGTCGCTCCACCCATCGAACGGACTCTGCGGCATGCAGCAGCGCACTCGGTGTCATGGCACTCGACGTACCCGCACCCCACCGCACCTATGCCTTCCCGCACCAGGAACCCCCGTGCGGGTGGGGGTCAGCCCTGGGTGCCGCGGGCTTCGGCGCGGAAGGCCAGCGGGGTCCGCCCGTCGTGCTTGCGGAAGAACTTGCTGAAGTCGCCGGGGGTGGTGAAGCCGAGGTGGCGGGCGATGTCCGCCGAGCCGCGGTCGGTGTGGATGAGCAGGCGCTTGGCCTCCAGGACGATCCGGGCGTCCAGGTAGGACTTCGCCGAGCGGCCGGTCGCGGAAAGCGTTGCGCGGGTGAGGGTTCGGGTGCTGTAGCCGAGCGCTGCGGCGTAGTCGGCCACCCGGTGCACCCGCGTGAAGTCGCGTTCCACCGCTTCCTCGAAGCGCGCGAACGGGCCGTCGGCGGGGATGGGCGGCTGCGCTGGTCCCGCGTGCGCGAGCCGGAGCAGCAGCACCGCGAGCAGCATGCGCAGCGCCCTGTTGTGCGCCTCCAACGTCATCGCGCCCAGGTCGGCGTACTCGGCGAGCAGGTGCCGCAGCGCCAGGTCGACCGCACCGCGCATCGAGCCGCTGGGCAGGACCGGGGTTCGCGGCAGCGGCGGGTCGACGGTGACGAAACCGGGCCGCCAGAAGACGATCGTCCCGCGCGACCGCGTCAGCGTGCCGTACTGGTGCACCTGGCCGGGGCGGACCCACAGCCAGCCACCGGCCGGGATGACGTGCTCGGTGAAGTCGACAACGTGCGGGAGCGCCGCCGCGTCGGCGTGGACGTGGATCAGGTGGTGGAAGTCCGGGCGCTGCGGTTCGGCCAGGTCGATCGCCCGGCGCTCGGCGCGCGAGCACAACTCGGCGAAGTCGATGGCGTCCATCCCGATCGGCGCGTTCGAGCCCGGCCGGTAGGCGACGTCGGTGATCTCGGTCATCTCACTGCTGTCCGATTCTTCCCATCACTTGTCGCCAGCGTACCCGCTGACCTGCACGGTCGGCGCTTAGCGTGGACATGACCGCGCAAGGTGACCGAAAAGGAGAAGTGTGCGACTCGTCGTGGGGATGACCGGCGCGACCGGGGCGCCGCTGGGTGTGCGACTGCTGGAGCGGTTGCGCGAGATGCCCGAGGTGGAGACCCACCTGGTGCTGAGCCGCTGGGCGCGGGCCACCGCGGAGCTGGAGACCGGGCTGGGCACCAAGGCGATCGGCAAGCTCGCCGACGTCGTCCACCACCCCGACGACCAGGGCGCGAGCATCTCGTCCGGCTCCTACCACACCGACGGCATGGTGATCGTGCCGTGCTCGATGAAGACCCTCGCCGGCATCCGCGCCGGGTACGCCGACGGCCTGGTGGCGCGGGCGGCGGACGTGACCATCAAGGAACGCCGTCCGCTGGTGGTCGTGCCGCGCGAGACACCGCTGAGCGAGATCCACCTGGAGAACATGCTCGCGCTGGCGCGGATGGGCGTGCGCATCGTCCCGCCCATGCCCGCGTTCTACAACAACCCGACCTCGATCGACGACTTCGTCGAGCACATCACCGCCCGGGTGCTCGACCAGCTGGACCTGCCCGCCCGGGCCGCCCAGCGCTGGGCGGGGATGCGCGCGGCCAAGCACGAGGAACCCTGAACCCGCGGAGGAGGACACGATGGCCCACGACGACCTCCGGTCGTTCCTGCACGCACTCGACGAGGCGGGGCAGCTGCTGCGGATCAGCGAGGAGGTGTCCCCGGAACCGGACCTGGCCGCGGCGGCGAACGCGGCCGGTCGGATCGGGGAAGGCGCCCCCGCCCTGTGGTTCGACAACGTCACGGGCTTCACCGACGCCCGGATCGCGATGAACGTGCACGGTTCGTGGCGCAACCACGCGATGGCGCTGGGCCTGCCGAAGGAGACCTCCACCCGCGAGCAGGTCGAGGAGTTCGCCCGGCGCTGGGACGACTTCCCGGTCCCCCCGGTCCGTCGGGAGGACGCGCCGTGGCGGGAGAACAGCACCTCCGGCGCCGACGTCGACCTGTTCGACGTGCTGCCGCTGTTCCGGCTCAACGACGGCGACGGCGGCTTCTACCTGGACAAGGCCGCGGTGGTCTCCCGCGATCCGGACGCGCCGGAGGACTTCGACAGGCAGAACCTCGGCGTCTACCGGATCCAGGTGATCGGCGCGGACCGGCTCGCGCTGCAGCCGGTGCCGATGCACGACATCGCCCAGCACCTGCGCAAGGCCGAGGAGCGCGGCGAGGACCTGCCGGTGGCGATCACCCTCGGCAACGACCCGGTGGTCCCGATCGTGGCGGGCATGCCGATGGCCTACGACCAGTCGGAGTACGAGATGGCCGGTGCGCTGCGCGGCGAACCGATGCCGATCACCACCGCCCCGCTGACCGGCTTCGACGTGCCGTGGGGTTCGGAGGTGGTCATCGAGGGCCGCATCGAGTCGCGGGTGCGGCAGATCGAGGGCCCGTTCGGCGAGTTCACCGGGCACTACTCCGGCGGTCGGCGGATGCCGGTGGTCCGCGTCGAGCGGATCTCCCACCGCACCAGGCCGATCTTCGAGTCGCTGTACCTGGGCATGCCGTGGACCGAGTGCGACTACCTGGTGGGGCCGAACACCTGCGTGCCGCTGCTCAAGCAGTTGCGGGCGGAGTTCCCTGAGGTCAAGGCGGTCAACGCGATGTACACCCACGGCCTGCTGGTGATCATCTCGACCGCCAGGCGCTACGGCGGGTTCGCCAAGGCGGTGGGCATGCGGGCGATGACCACGCCGCACGGGCTGGGCTACGTCAGCCAGGTGGTGCTGGTCGACGAGGACGTGGACCCGTTCGACCTGCCGCAGGTGATGTGGGCGCAGTCGGCGAAGGTCAACCCGGCCGAGGACGTGGTGGTGATCCCGAACCTGTCGGTGGTGGAGCTGGCTCCGGCCGCGCAGCCCGCGGGCGTCACCAGCAAGATGATCATCGATGCGACCACCCCGGTGCCGCCCGACGTCCGCGGCAACTTCGGGACCCCGACCAAGGACCTACCCGAGTCCGCCGAGTGGGCGGACCGCCTGCGCTCGATGCTGGCCCACCGCTGAACCCCGTTGCGCTGGAGGGAAATCCGATGCCGACGACCTGCCCCCGCTGCACCGCCCCGGAGATCCGCACCGTGACGACCTCGCCGGTGCCCGGTGCCTGGGAGGTGCTGCAGTGCCCGCGCTGCCTGTACATGTGGCGCACCACCGAACCCGCTCGCCGCACCACCCGCGAGCACTACCCCGAGCAGTTCCGGCTCACCCCGGAAGCCATCGCCAACGCCTCCGAGGTGCCCACCATCCCACCGCTGCGGCGGTGACCACCTCGGCGCGCGACCCCTCCGCTGGAGGTCCTCCGCCGCTCGGCGGCACCCAGGACTCGTGATTGACAACTCAATCTTCCGGGTGACAGCATGCCGAGCACTCCTGGAAACGTTCCCAGCGCCGGTCCGGCCGGTGTTGGAAACGTTTCCAGCACCCCGGTCGGCACCGCGCCGCTGATCACGGAGGAACGGATGACGTCAACACGCGCCACGCTGCAGCAGGTGGCCGAGCGCGCGGGGGTGTCGCTGGCCTCCACTTCCCGCGCCCTGCACGGCAGCGGCGCGAGCAAGGCGATGGTCGAGCGCGTCCGCGCGGCCGCGGCGGAGCTCGGGTACAACGTGGACGCCATCGGGCGCTCGCTGCGGATGGGCAAGACCTCGCAGATCGCGTTCGCCGTCGCCGACATCGGCAACCCGGTCTACGTGGAGATGATGCGCGGCATCCACGAGGTGCTCGCCCCGCACGGCTACCGGGTCGTGGTCATGACGACCGGGGACACCGCGGCCTCCACCGCCGAGCTGGTCCGGAGCCTCAGCGGCGGTTTCGTCGACGGGGTGGTCGTCGTCCCGCTGCGCACCGACGACGAGCTCATCGACGAGTTGCGGCAGGCACCGGTACCGGTGGTGGTGATCGGGCGCGCGATGAGCGACCGCGGGATCAGCTCGGTCTCGGTCGATTCCAGCGCTGGCATCGGTGAAGCGGTCCGGCACGTCCACTCCCTCGGCCGCCAGCGCATCGGCTTCCTCAACGGACCGCTCGACACGACCCCGGGCTCGTCCCGCCAACGCGGTTTCGACGCGGCGGTCGGCGCTCGGGACTTCTCCGCCGAGCGGGTGGCGGTCGAGGTCGCCGACGACTTCACCGTGGCCGCGGGGTTCGAAGCGGGGCGGCGGCTACTCGCCGGGGCAGACCGCCCGGACGCGGTCGTCGCGGCCAACGACCTGCTGGCCATCGGGGTGCTCCGCGCAGCGCGCGAACTCGGGCTGAGCACACCGCGGGACCTGGTCGTGACCGGGATGGACGACACCGAGCTGGGCCAGGTCTACCTACCCCGCCTGACCAGCGTGTCCCTCGGCTCCGCCGAGCGGGGTCGCACGGCGGCACGGCTCGTGCTGGAGCTGGCCGACGCCCCGGACGCCCCGGCGCAGCAGGTCGTGTTCGAACCCGAGCTGATCGTTCGCGAGTCCACTGTGGATGGTGGTGCGCGATGACCACGACGGCTGTGCGAACCCGGCGCTCCACTCCCCCACCGCGGCGCGGTTCGAGGGGCGCGGTGGCCCGGACCCGGCGCCGCGAGGCGGTCGCGCTGGTGATGCCCTCGCTCATCCCGATCCTGGTGCTGTCCGTGGCACCGCTGCTGATCGGCGTCGCGCTCGCCTTCACCGACGCCCGGCTGACACGCCGACCCGACTACGACTTCACCGGCCTGGACAACTTCGTCGACCTGGCCGACAACGCGCTGTTCTGGGACTCGCTGCGGGTCGGTCTCGTCTGGACGGTCAGCGTGACGGTCCTCCAGCTGGCGGCGGCGATGGGCCTGGCGCTGCTGCTCGACTCAGGGCTGCGACTGCAGGGCCTGACCCGGGTGCTGGCGCTGGTCCCGTGGGCGATGCCGCCGGTGGTCGTGGCGATCATGTGGCAGATGATCTACTCGGCCAACAGCGGCCCGGTCAACGCGCTGCTGGGCAGCGTGGGCCTGCCCAGCGACATCAACTGGCTCGGGGACTTCGCCACCGCGCTGCCCGCCGTGGTCCTGGTCGGCGTCTGGGTCGGCATGCCGCAGACGACCGTCACCCTGCTGGCCGGGTTGCAGCAGGTCCCGCCGGAGCTGCACGAGGCCGCGGCGGTGGACGGGGCGCGCGCCTGGCGGCGGTTCACCGCCGTCACCTGGCCCAGCCTGCGCCCGATCGTCACCTCCATCACCTCGCTGAACTTCATCTGGAACTTCAACTCCTTCGCCCTGGTCTACGTGCTCACCGAAGGCGGCCCCGGCGGCCGGACGATGGTGCCGGTGCTGTTCGTCTACCTGGAGGCGTTCAAGAACCGCGAGATCGGCAGCGCCGCGGCGATGGGCCTGGTGCTCGTCATCGTCATCGTCGCCGGGCTGGCCCTGTACCTGCGCTCGCAGTTCCGGCACGACACCGAGAAAGGCCGGTGAGCCATGCGTTCCCTCATCCGCCCGGCGCAGTACCTGGCGCTCGCGGTCTACCTGGTGTTCCTCGGGTTCCCGCTGGTGTGGCTCATCTCCGCCTCGGTGAAGTCCTCGGCCGAGCTCAACTCGCTGTCGGTGAGCCTGCTGCCGCAGGAGTGGCACTGGGACAACTACGCGCAGGCCTTCGAGCGGCAGGGGCTGCTCCGCTCCGCGTTCAACAGCCTCGTGGTGGCGCTGGTGTCAACCGCGCTGGTGATCGTGATCGCGCTGCCCGCGTCCTACGTGCTCGCCCGCATCAAGGGCAAGGTCCGGGTGGCGGGTGTGGCGTGGATCCTGGTGAGCCAGGTGTTCCCGGTCGTGCTGATCATCCTGCCGCTGTTCCTGGTCCTGCGCACCCTCGGACTGGCCGACAGCCTCGTCGGGCTGACGCTGGTGCACATGACGTACATGCTGCCCTTCGCCCTGTGGATGCTGCAGGGCTACGTGGCGGCGGTTCCGGTCGAGCTGGAGGAGGCCGGGGCGGTGGACGGCGCGGGACGGCTGACGGTGCTTCGCTCGATCGTGTTCCCGCTGCTGGCGCCCGGGATCATCGCGACGGCGATGTTCAGCTTCGTGTCGTCGTGGAACGAGTTCTTCTTCGCGCTGGTGCTGCTGCAGTCGCCGGAGAACTACACGCTGCCGATCACGCTGAAGATGTTCATCGGAGGTGAGGGCAAGGTCGCGCTCGGACCGCTCGCCGCGGGGGCGGTGCTCGCCGCGATCCCCAGCATCGCCTTCTTCTCCCTCCTGCGGCGCAAGCTCACCAGCGGCCTGATGGCCGGTGCGGTGAAGGGATGAGTTCCCGCGACGACGAAAGGGCGACGATGAAGTCACCACGCGCGTTACAGGCGACCAGCCTCCTGCTCACCGGCGCGCTGCTCGCCGGCTGTGGCGGCAGCGGCGATGACGGCTCGGGGCCGGTCACGCTGACCTTCCAGTCCCTGTCCGACCAGCCAGCCGCGATCGAGGCCACGAACGCGATCGTCGACTCGTGGAACCAAACCCACCCGGACGTCCAGGTCGAAGTCGTGCCAGCGGGCTGGGACGGCATCTACGACAAGCTCATCACCCAGTTCAACGCGGGCAGCGCCCCCGATGTCGTGCACTACGAGGCCGCCGGGATCCTCCCCTTCGCGGCGGACGGCTACCTCGCGGACCTCTCGCCGCACATGCCGCCGCAGACCCGCGCGGACATCCCGGAGGGGGTGCTCGACTCGGTCACGGTCGACGGGCAGGTGGTGGCCTACCCGACCGAGCTGCAGACCTACGTGGTGTTCGCCAACCGGGACCTGCTGGAGCGCGCGGGGGTCACCACCCCCACCGGGCCGACGATGTCCTGGGACGAGCTGCGCCAGCTCGCCCGGGCCACCACGAAGGACGGCGTGCACGGCCTGAGCTGGGGGTTGTCCAGCCCGACCTCGGCGTTCGTGGCGATGGCTCCCGGGTTCGGCGGGCAGTACTTCCAGGGCAGCGGCGAGGACACCACGCTCACCGCCGGTCCGGGCGAGATGGCGCTGCCGGAGCTGGTGAGCGCGATGGCCTACGAGGACCGCTCGATCCTCCCGGTCACGCTGACCCAGTCGGGGTCGAAGGCGCTGGCGCCGTTCTACGCGGGACAGGTCGCGATGACCGTGCAGGGCTCGTACCAGGCGGCCAACATCGCCGAGGACGCCCCCGAAGGCTTCGACTGGATCGCGCTGCCGCCGCTGGCCGGACCGGCAGGACCCGCGCAGGCGGCGAACCCGCAGACCCTGTCGGTCAGCGCGGACTCCGAGCACGTCGAGGAGGCCGCCGAGTTCATCAACTTCTTCACCAGCACGGAGAACCTGGTCGCGCTCAACCGCGCGGACGCGCTGATCCCGGCGACCACGTCGGCCCGGGAGGCGCTGGCGGCCGAGCTCGGCACACAGAACGGCTGGGACGTCATCCTGGCCTCCGGTGAGCACGTGACCTCCGCGCCGTACCTGTTCGTCAGCAAGTACGCGCAGTGGAAGGACACCGTCGCCACGCCTGCCTACCAGCGCTTCCTCGCCCGCGAGATCGACGCGGCCGGGTTGGCTCAGCAGCTGCGGGACGGCTGGCAGAGCATCAACGACTAGCAACACCGGTGTCCACACAGGACAGTACGGCGGGCGGACCGCTCGGGACGACAGAAGGGAACGCAGGCCAGTGACCTGGATCGAGGACCGCGCGGTGGCCGTGATCACCGGTGCGGCGGTGGGGGACGCGCTCGGCGGCGCGACCGAGGGCTGGACGCCCGAGCAGATCGAGCAGCGGCACGGCGGCCGGGTGACCGGCATCGTCGGCCCCTGGTACCCGAACTGGCGGGATGCCCGCCCGATCTCGCCGTACCACAAGGGCGACGGGCACGTCACCGACGACACGCTCATGACGCGGGCGCTGGTCGAGGTGTACGCGAAGCGCCGCGCGCACCTCGACGCCTACGCCATGGCCGAGGACCTGGTGCCGCTCATGATCGGGGAGCCCCGCTGGGTGCCCGAGCTGGAGTCCACCGCGCTGCTGCTGCAGCGGGTCTTCCTGGCGGAGAAGTGGATCGTCACCAAGCTGCACTACGGGCACGCGGATCCGCGCGAGGCGGGCGTGGGCAACATCGTCAACTGCGGCGCGGCGATGTACATCGCGCCGGTCGGGATCGCCAACGCGGGCGATCCGCGTGGCGCGTACGCCGAGGCGATCGACCTCACCGGCGCGCACCAGTCGAGCTACGGCCGGGAAGCGGCCGGGGTGCTGGCAGCGGTGATCGCGGCGGCGATCGCCCCAGGGGCCGCGCTCGGTGACGTGGTGCGCGCGGCACTCGACGTCGCGCACGACGGCACTGCCGCGGCGCTGCGCGCCGTGGTCGGCGCCTTCGACGGGTGGACCTCGCCGCCGACCACCGACGACGAGGAACGCGCGCTGGCCCGCCACATCCGGGAGGTCGTGGCACCGTTCGACTCGGTCGGGCCCGAATACCGGCAGATGTCGCTCGACGCCCGGCGCCCGTCCCGCACGAAGTCGATCGAGGAGCTGCCCGCCGCGCTAGGGTTCGTCCTCGGGCACCAGGGCGACTACCGCCGTGCCGTGCTCGCCGCCGTCAACTACGGGCGGGACGCCGACTCGATCGCCACCATGGCGGGAGCGATCTGCGCCGGGCTCGGCGGGACCGACGCGGTCCCGGCGGAGTGGGTCGAGGCGGTCGGCGAGGCCAGCCGGATGGACCTGCGCGAAACCGGCCTGCTCATGGCGTCGGCCGCGACCGACATCCTGCGCGCGGACCGGGAGCGCGCCCGCGCGCGCCTGGCCGCGCTCGAATCCCTCGGGGTCGCCGAGCCGGGCGAGGGGCGGGCATGAGGTTGACCTGGGCACAACCCGAGGACCTGCTCGCGCACGAACTCGTGCAGTCCACTGTGGAGGGCAAGGACGTCGGCCCGGTCCGGGAGCGCTGGACCGCCGCTGGTGGCAACCCGGAACCCGCGGTCAGCGGCGCCGGTGCGCGACCCGCACCACCGGAACTGCGCGCGCTCGCCCGGACGCTGCTCGACGAGCTCGACGCGTTCCCCGCCGCCCCCGCACCGGACGAGCCGGACGAGTGGGACGCCATCGCCGCGCTGCTCCCGCCCGCCCCGGACCTGCCGCGCCGGAGCCGGGACCGCGCGCTCGGGGCGTGGACCGGCCGGGCGGCCGGGTGCCTGCTCGGCAAGCCGGTCGAGAAGATCCCGCGCGAAGGCATCGAGGAGGTCCTGCGCGCCACCGGGCGCTGGCCGCTGGACCGATACTTCACCGCGGTCGGCCTGCCTGCGGACGTCGCGGCGCGCTGGCCCTGGAACCGGCGGTCGGCCCCCACCTCGCTGGAGGAGAACATCAGCGGGATGCCCGAGGACGACGACCTCAACTACCCGATGCTCGCGCTGGACCTACTGGAGCGGCACGGGCGCGGCTTCACCACCGACGACGTCGCGCAGCTGTGGCTGGAGAACCTCCCCGCGGGACGGGTGTTCACCGCCGAGCGCGCGGCCTACCGCAACCTGCTCGACGCGCGGCCCGTGCCCGCGACCGCCACGCACCACAACCCGTTCCGCGAGTGGATCGGCGCGCTCATCCGCACCGACGTGTTCGGCTGGGTCAGCCCGGGCGACGTGCGCACCGCCGCGCGGTTGGCCTGGACCGACGCCCGGCTCAGCCACACGCGCAACGGGGTCTACGGCGCGATGTGGGCGGCGGCGCTGGCGTCCGCGGCCATGGTGTGCGACACCGTCGAGGAGGTGTTGGACGCCGCCGACGCCGTGGTCCCGCCGCGCAGTCGCCTCGCCTGTGCCGTGCGCGTGGGGCGGGACGCTGCCGCTCTGGGTGACGTGCGCAGCGGTCTCGACCACCTGCACGCCGAGTACGGCGACCTGCACTGGGTGCACGTGCTCAACAACGCCGCGGTCATCGCCCACGCGCTCGCGGGCGGAGGCGGGGAGTTCGGCCCCAGCGTGTCGATCGCGGTGACCGCGGGCTGGGACACCGACTCCGCCGCAGCGACCGTCGGCGGTGTCGTCGGCGCCCTGCGAGGGGTTGCGGGCATCGGCGAGCAGTGGACCGCGCCGCTGGACGACCGCATCGCGACCTCGCTGCCCGGCGGGCCGCAGCGCATCACCGACCTCGCCGCCCGCACGCTGGCCCTCACCGTCGAGGAGCCCCGGTGACCGACACGCACTCCGGAGACCTGGAGCCGCCCGGCGTTCCAGACCCCCGGCAGGGAGGAGAGGCACGATGACCTACGCGTTCGACCCGCTCGTCCCCCGCCCGATCGACCGCCCCACCGAGGTGCCGGTGGACGGGGCGCTCTCGGCCGAGCAGCTCGTCGCTCTCGACGAGGCGAAGATCTTCTCCGGCCCGGCCAACCCGGCGGACCGACCCGCGTGGCGCGAGCGCCTGCACCAGTGGCGCGACGATGCCCGGAAGCGCCACGCGTACACGGGCGCGGCCTACGACCGCCCAGGGGCGGCGTGGGCAGCGCGGTGCCACTCGGTCGCACAGGTGTGGCTGTGGGACGAACTGCTGTACTCCTTCGAGGACGGTCGCTTCACCCCTGAGCGCTTCCTCGCCGACGCGCGTGAGCGGTTCGGCGGTCTGGACGCGGTGGTGCTGTGGCACGCGTACCCGGTGATCGGCATCGACGACCGCAACCAGTGGGACTTCTACCGCGACGTCCCCGGCCTGGCCGAGCTGGTCGCAGCCCTGCACGAAGCGGGGCTGCACGTGTTCGTCGACTACAACCCGTGGGACGTCGGCACCCGGCGGTCCGGGGACGACGTGGCCGAACTCGCCAGCGTCGTCGCCGAGCTCGGCGCGGACGGCGTCTTCCTGGACACCCTCAAGAAGGCCGAGCCCGAACTGGTCGACCAGCTGGAACGCGCCCGCCCCGGGATCGTGCTGGAGGGCGAGTCCAAGCTGCCGGTCGAGCGCATCGAGGACCACGCGAGCTCGTGGGCGCAGTTCTTCGCCGACTCCCCGGTGCCCGGTGTGCTGCGGGCGCACTGGTACGAGCGCCGCCACATGCAGCACCACGTGCGCAGGTGGCACCGCGACCACACCGGGGAGCTGCAGTCGGCATGGCTCAACGGCGTGGGCGTCATGGTGTGGGAGGTCGTCTTCGGCGTGTGGGTCGGCTGGTCGCGCCGGGACGCGGCGACGGTGCGCCGCATGGTCACCGTGCAACGCGCAGCGGGCGACCTCCTGCTCGACGGCACGTGGACACCGCTGGTCGAGCTGGCGCCGGAAGCCGAGGCCGCCGGGGTCCACGCGTCGCGCTGGGAGCTCGACGGGTGGACGCTGTGGACAGTGGTGAACCGGGGCGAGCAGGACTACTCCGGCCCGCTCGTCGGCGGGCCGGTGATCGACCTGTTCGGCGACGGCGTGGTGCCAGCACGAGGGATCGCCGCGCTGCTCCACATCGCTCCCGGTGCGCCGGAACCCGCGTGGTTGCCCGGCCTGCGGGCGGCCCTGCAGGACATGCCGCACGATCCGGACGCCAGCTTCCCGCACCGGCTCGCCACCCGGGAGCGCCCACCAGCCACCGCCGGTGAACCCGACCAGGACGCCGTCGTCGTACCAGCCGGGCCGTACGTGCTGACCGTCCGCTACCGCGTCCGCGAGACCGGGATGTACCAGGGCGCGCCGTACGTGGACGAGTGGAAGCCGCTGCCCCCGAGGCTGCACGACGCTCGCACGCTCCAGCGCGACGGCGAGCTGACCACCCCCGTCGCGGTCGGCGCGGGCGAGGTCACGAACCGGCAGTTCGCGGAGTTCCTCACCGCGACCGGTTACCAGCCAGCCGAACCGAACCGCTTCCTCGCCCACTGGACCGCAGGCCGCCCGGCACCCGGTACCGAGGACTCCCCGGTGACCTTCGTGGACCTCGACGACGCCCGCGCGTACTGCGCGTGGCGCGGTGGCCGACTGCCCACTGAGGACGAGTGGCAGCTGGCGGGCGAGACCGGCCGCCTGCGGCGCGGCGAACCAGCGGTGTGGAACTGGACCGAGAGCGAGCACTCCGACGGACGAACCCGGTTCGTCATGCTCAAGGGCGGTTCCGACCACCAGGCCGAAGGCGCCGACTGGTACCTCGAAGGCGGCCGCCGGGAACCCGGCTACAGCGTCAAGCTGCTGCTGCCGGGCCTCGGCCTCGCCCGCGGGGCGACCGTCGGCTTCCGGTGCGCCTGGGAGATGCGGGCCTGATCGCTCAGTCCTCGCCCGTGCTGTCCCAGCGGAACAGGTACGACATGGCGAAGCCGAGCAGACCGGTGATGCCGGCGACCACGGTCATCACCTTGCCCAAGCTGTTGGCAGCACCGGACACCAACTCGGCGTTCGCGGTGAGCACACCCACGGCTTGGGCACCGACGACCGCTGCACCGAGCAGCAGGAAGACTGCCAGGCCGACCTTGAACAGCACCATGGGAACCTTCCGGGCCACCGGGCCGGGGGAACGGGACGCGTTGGACATGGGAACTCCTCAGACGGGCAGCGGGAGCACACCGGTGGCGATGAGGACACCGATGGCCAGGGTCGGGATCACGAACCAGCAGATCAGCCGGAGGAACGTCCGCGCCGGGTCGACACCGGCGATCCCGCTGGCGATGTAGATCGGCGCGGCACCGGGAGGTGAAGCGCCCTCGGTCGAGGCGAAGACCAGGATCACCGTCGCGGCCGCGGCCGGGGCCACGCCAGCGCTGGTCAGGGCGCTGAACGCGACGCCACCGACGGCCGCGATGGTGGCGGTGCCGGTCAGCGGCGCGGCGATGACCACGATCAGCACACCCACCAGCGACGCGATCACCCAGACCGGGGCGTCGATGCGCTCCATGATCGCGGTCAGCTGCTCGACCAAACCGAGCTCGCCGAGGCTGGCCGCGGCGGCGAAGGCGAACAGCAGGGTGGCGCCGATGATGGCGTACCGCGGCGCCATGTCGCCGAGCACCTCGTTCCAACCGCGCGCCGTGCGCGGCAACCGCTTCCAGCCGACCAGCAGCGTGGCGAGGATGGTCAGCACCGGGATCCACACCACGATGCTGATGTCGTCCGCCGCCCCACCGAGGCGCGCCTCCAGCAGCCGCGCGCCCACCTCGACGGTCATCAGCACCGGGATCGCGATGCCCAGGTACACCAACAGCGAAGTCGCGCCCTGCCGCAGCGCCACGCGCAACGGCGCGATCTCCGACCGGTCGATCGCCGCCACCCGGTACCGGCGCACCCAGATGAACACGACCACGAACCGGTACAGCACCGTCCACATGCCACCCGCGAAGGCAGCGACGAGCAGCTCGTCCGCGGTGAGCACCGGTGCGACGGCGGCGGAACCGAGCAGCAGGAACAGCGAGGAGCTGGGCGGGATCGAGATGCCGAGCCCGGCGTTGCCGGCCACCAGCGACGCCGCCACGTCCGGGCGCCAGTGGGACCGGACCATCCACGGGATGGTCACCGAGCCGACCGATGCGGCGATGCCCGAGCCCGACCCGGCGGAACTGCCGAGCAGCGCCGCGGTGGCGGTCGACACGTACGCCGAGCCACCACGCAGCCTGCCGAACACCGAGTTCAGCAGCGCGACCTGGCGGTCGATGAGGCCAAGCCGGGTCATCAGGTAGCCCATGAAGACGAAGGCCAGCGCGGCGAACACGACCTCCTCGGTCAGCGCGTCGGCGAGCCCGGCCCAGGCCAGGTCCAGCGCGTCGGTGCCGCCGAAGAGGCAGATCACCGCGAACCCGACGAGCATCGCCTCACCGATGTTGCGCTTGAGGACCGCGTTCCAGACGACGATCACACCGATGTAGCACAGCAGCGCCCAGATAGCTAAGCCCACAACGAGATCTCCTTTGATCGTGGGTCTTCGGGACGGCGAGCACCGGGCCGCGCGGGGCGGTCGGCGCAGCCCTGCCTCAGTCGAGCTCCTCGGCCAGCGCGAGGACCCGGCGCGCCTTGGCGACGATGGGGGCGTCGACGAAGCGCCCGTCCGGCAGGACGAGCGCGCCGACACCGTCGGCCTCGGCCTGCGCCGCGGCGTCGACCACGGCGCGGGCGCGGGCGACCTCGGCCTCGGTCGGCCGGAAGGCCCGGCGGATCGCCGGGACCTGCGCCGGATGGATGGCGGTGCGGCCGAACATGCCGAGGTTGCGGCCGCGTCGGCACGACTCGACCAGCCCTTCCTCGTCGCGCACGTTGGCGAACACCGACATGGGCACCGGGCCGAGGCTCGCCGCCGCGGCGGCGAGCACGACCTGCAACCGCAGCTGGTCCAGGGCCGCCTCGTCGATGGACAGCTCGGCGACGAGGTCCTGCTCGCCCAACGCGATCCCCGCGGTGCGCGGGTGCGCGGCGATGGTGTGCGCGTGGGCGATGCCCCGCGCGGACTCCAGCAGCGCGAAGGCCGGGACCGGCCGGTCGCCGCAGACCTCGTCGAGCAGGTCCAGGTCGGCCGCCGACTCCACCTTCGGCAACCGCAGCGCGTCCAACCCCGGCACGTCGGCGAAGGCGGCCAGGTCCTCGCGGCCGCGACCGGTCGCGAGGTCGTTGATCCGCACGTGCCACCGCGGCCCCCCGCGGACCTGCGCCAGGTGCGCGACCGCGTTCGCCCGAGCCTGGTCCTTGCGGCTGGCGTCGACGGCGTCCTCCAGGTCGATGATCACCACGTCGGCGCCGCTGGCGGCGGCCTTGGCGAAGCGGTCCGGCCGGTCCCCCGGCACGTACAGCCAGCTGACCGGCGTCGTCATGCGATCACCCCGGCGCGGCGCAGCTCGGCGATCTGCTCGGCGTCGCAACCGGCTTCGGCCAGCACCTCGTCGGTGTGCCGCCCCAGCGGTGGGCCGGGCCAGCGGACCTCGCCGGGGGTGTCGGACAGCCGGAACGGCACGTTCTGCAGGGTCACGCTGCCGAGCTCCTCGTCGGGCAGGTCGACGAAGGTGCCCAGCGCGGCGTACTGCGGGTCCGCCGCGATGTCCGCGACGTCGTAGATCGGCGCGATCGCGGCCTGCGCCTCGGTGAACGCGGCGACCACCTCGTCCGCGTCGCGCTCGGCGATCCAGCTGGCGACCGCCTCGTCGAGCTCGTCGACGTGCGCCACCCGCCCGGCGCCGGTGGCGAACCACGGTTCGGCGGCCAGCTCGGGCCGCCCGACCAGGGTCATGACGCGTTCCGCGATGGACTGGGCGCTGGTGGAGATCGCCAACCAGCGGCCGTCGCGGGTGCGGTAGGTGTTGCGCGGCGCGTTGCTGTTCGAGCGGTTGCCGGTGCGCTGCGGGACCTTGCCCAGCGCCCGGTAGGCGGTCATCTGCGGGCCCAGCAGGCCCATGATCGGCTCGATGATGGCCATGTCGATGACCTGGCCGCGCCCGGTGCTCTCCCGGGCCCGCACGGCGACCATGATCGCGTAGGCCATGGCCAGCCCGGCGATGCCGTCGGCCAGCGCCAGCGGCGGCAGGACCGGCGGCCCGTCCGGTTCGCCGGTGCTGGCGGCGAACCCGCTCATGGCCTCGGCGAGGGTGCCGAACCCGGGTTGCCGCGCCATCGGGCCGAACTGCCCGAAACCCGTCATCCGGGCCACGACCAGCCGCGGGTTGATCTCCAGCAGGTCCGTCGGCGCCAGGTCCCAGCGCTCGAGCGTGCCGGGTCGGAAGTTCTCCACCAGCACGTCCGAGGACTTCACCAGCCGCCGCAGCAGGGCCTGCCCCTCGGGCCGGGACAGGTCGATGGCGGCGGCGCGCTTGTTCCGCGACAGGGTCTTCCACCAGAGCCCCACGCCGTCCTTGGCCGCCCCGTGGCCCCGCGCGGGATCACCCCGCTCCGGGTGCTCGACCTTGATCACGTCGGCGCCGAAGTCCCCCAGCAGCATCGCCGCCGACGGACCGGCGAACAGGGTGGCGGCATCGATCACCCGGAGTCCGGTCAGACTGGTCATGGCGAGGTAACTTATAAGATGTAACTTGTAAGTCAAGGGTTCGGCCGGTCCTCGGCCGCCCGGGCGGTGCGGGATACTCGATCCAGATCGACTAGTCGAAGGACGGGAATGCCAGGACCGAACCGCCCGCCGATGAGCAAGGCGGACTACGTCTACAGCGTGCTGCTGGAGGAGATCCGCAGCGCGCAGATCCCCGGCGGCACCCAGCTGAAGGCCGCCCCGCTCGCCAAGCGGCTGGGCGTGTCGATCACCCCGGTCCGCGAGGCCCTGCGCCGCCTGGAGAACGACCGGCTGGTCAGCTACCAGAGCCACCACGGCGCCACCGTGATCGACCTCGGTGACGACGCGCTGTTCGAGTACTACAACGTCCGCGCCGTGGTCGAGGGCCTCGGCGCCCGGTTGGCCGCCAGCCGGATCAGCCCGCAGCAGCTCGCCCGGCTCCGCGAGCAGCACGAAGCGATGGTCCGCGACGCCGCCGCGGGCCACCGCGACCAGCTCGGCGAGCAGAGCCAGCAGCTCCACCTGGCGATCGCCGACATCGGCGGCCCGGCCTTCCTCGGGCGCCACGCCCGTGCGGTCCGCAACAGCTACCCGGTGCCCACCGACGCCTCGCTCTGGCTCGACGCCGAGCACACCCAGCACCACCTGGACGCGCACGAGAAGATCCTCGACGCGCTCGAGGCGGGCGACGGCGCGACCGCGGAGCGAATCATGATCGACCACGTCAGCGCGGCCGGTTCCTACCGCCTCGGCCAGCGGACCGGGGAGCACCGCAGCTGACGGCCCCCGCAGACCGTGATCGGATGCGCACCCCGCAGTGCTGGCTTAGTGTCGGAGGACGCGCGCTACCGGGGAAGGGGGGGCCGGGGATGCGAGCGCTGGGGGCTCCTGCGAACCGAGTTGCACCGGTGGTCACCGGGCTGGCCGCACCACGCCTGGTGAGCGGCGGGCACCACCACGCGCCGCCCGGCGGGTGCGCTGATCCGCTGGACGCCCCGGACGACGCCGAGCCGGAGCTCACCGACCACGCGGCGGAGCCATGACCGGCTGCCTGGACGCCGCCGGGATCACCGACCCGACGCTGCGGGCGGCGTACCTCAGCTGCCGCCGGATCAACGCCCAGCACGGCAAGACCTACTACCTCGCGACCCGGCTGCTCACCCCCGCCCAGCGCCCCGCGGTGCACGCGCTCTACGGCTTCGCCCGCTGGGCCGACGACGTCGTGGACAACCTCCCCGCCGACGCGGGCCCCGACGACCGGGCGGCGCGGCTGGACGCAGTGTCGCGGGCGCTGTTCGCCGGGCTGGACAGCGGGCGCAGCGACGACCCGGTGCTGGCCGCGGTCGTCGACACCGCGCACCGCCACGGCATCCACCGGAACCTGTTCGCCGACTTCATGCGGTCGATGCGGATGGACCTCACGGTGTCCGACTACCCCGACCGGCAGGCGCTGGAGGTCTACGTCCGCGGTTCGGCGGAGGCGATCGGCCTGCAGATGCTGCCGGTGCTGGGCACCGTGTGCGACGAGGCGGAGGCCGCTCCCCACGCAGCCGCGCTGGGCAAGGCGTTCCAACTCACCAACTTCCTGCGCGACGTCGCCGAGGACCTCGACCGCGGCCGCGTCTACCTGCCCGCCGACGAGCTCGCCGCGTTCGGCGTGGACCGAGACCTGCTGCGCTGGTGCCGCCAGCACCAGCGCACCGACCCTCGGGTCCGGGCCGCCCTGGCCGACCAGCACGCCACGACCAGGGCGGTCTACCGCTTCGCCCGCGAGGGCGTCGCGCTGCTGCACCCGGTTTCCCGACCCTGCATCGGCACCGCGCTGGTGCTGTACTCGGAGATCCTGGACCGGATCGAGGACGCCGACTTCGCGGTGTTCGCGCAGCGCGCCCGGGTCGGGAACCTCCGCCGCGCGCACCTGGCGTCCACCGGCCTGGTGCGGGCGCTGCGGTCGCGCCGGAAGGTGCGGGGTGGTGCGGACGTCACCGCGGTGACCCGAAGGTGGGCGTGATGGAGCGGTTCGAGGAGTCGGCATGAGGGTCGAACGCGACGGGATGGCCCGCAGCGCCGTCCCCGACGCCTTCGACGCCGGTGCCGCCGCCTACGACCGGCTCGTCGGCGCCAACCCGGGCTACCACGCCCACCTGCGGCTGTCGGCGCGGCGGATGCGCATCCCGGACGGCGGTCGGGGCCTCCGCCTGCTCGATGCGGGCTGCGGCACCGGCGCCTCCACCGCGGCCCTGCTGGTCGCCGCGCCGCACGCGGAGATCGTCGGGGTCGACGCCTCGCCGGAGATGCTCGCGCGGGCCGCGGCGAAGCCCTGGCCCGGCTCGGTGCGCTTCGTCCGGGCCCGCGTCGAGGACCTGGGCGAGTCGGGGGTGGCCGGCCCGTTCGACGGGATCTTCGCCGCCTACCTGGTGCGCAACCTCGCCGACCCGAACGGGCAGCTGCGGCAGCTGCGGGCCTTGCTGCGGCCCGGCGGGACCTTCGCCGCGCACGAGTACTCGGTCCGCGACTCGCTGGGGGCCACCGTCGTCTGGCACGCGGTGTGCTGGTCGGTCATCATCCCCGCCGGGACCGTGCTGACGGGCAGCAGCGCGCTCTACCGCCACCTCTGGCGCAGCGTCACCAGCTTCGACGGGGCGCGGAGGTTCCGCCAGCGCCTGGTCGACGCCGGGTTCACCGGGGTGCACAGCGAAACGATGACCGGGTGGCAGCGCGGCGTGGTGCACACCTTCCTGGGGACGAACCCGCTGCGGGAGGACGCGTGACGGCAACCCACCCCCGCGACCCGCGCGCGGTCCGGCACCTCGCGCCGCGAGGGGCCGCGCACGCCGACCTGCTCCACCGGCGTCCCCGCGCCGTCGTGGTGGGCGCTGGGATCGCCGGGCTGGCGGCAGCCACGGGTCTCGCCGAGCGCGGCGTCGACGTCACCGTCGTCGAACGCGAGCAGTACCTCGGCGGCCGGGTCGGCGCGTGGGCCGAACCCGCTGCGGACGGGACTCCGCTGTCGATGAGCCGGGGCTTCCACGCCTTCTTCCGCCAGTACTACAACCTCCGCGCGCTGCTGCGGCGCGCCGATCCCGCGCTGGCCCGGCTGCGGTCGGTCGGTGACTACCCGCTCCTGGACGCCGACGGCCGGCGCGACACCTTCCGCGGGCTGCCGCGCACCCCACCGTGGAACGCGCTGCTCTTCGCGCTGCGCAGCCCGACCTTCCGGTTGCGGGACCTGCTGGGGCTCGACCCGCGCGCGGCCGCCCCGCTCGCCGCGGTCTCCGTGCCGGAGGTCTACGAGCGGCTCGACCACACCGACGCCGAGACGCTGTTGCGGCGCATCAACTTCCCGCCCCCGGCGCGGCACCTGGCGTTCGAGGTCTTCTCCCGGAGCTTCTTCGCCCCGCCTCGCGAGATGTCCGCCGCGGAGCTGGCCACCATGTTCCACCTCTACTTCCTCGGGTCGACCGAGGGCCTGGTGTTCGACGTCCCCGACGCGGCGTTCGACACCGCGCTGTGGGAGCCGCTGCGGGCCTACCTGCGAGCCCGGCGGGTGCAGTTCCGCACCGGGGTGGCGGTCACCCGCGTCGACCGCGCCGACACCGGCTTCCGGGTGCGCACCGCAGCGGGCGAGGTGCTGCCCGCCGACGGCGTGGTCCTGGCCCTGGACGTCGCGGGGCTGCGCTCGGTCGTCACGGCATCACCGGACCTTCGAGACCCGGAGTGGCGCGAACGGGTGCTGGGTTTGCGCACCGCGCCGCCGTTCCTGGTGCGCCGCCTGTGGCTGGACCGCCCCGTCGCACCTGGGCGGCCCGCGTTCCTCGCGACGAGCGGTCGGCCACCGCTGGACAACATCAGCGTGCTGGACCGGTACGAGTGCGAAGCCCGCTCGTGGGCCGACCGCCACCGGGGCGCGGTCGTGGAACTGCACGCCTACGCCGTGAAGTCCGACGGAGCAGCCCCGAGCCAAGTGCTGCGCCGCCGCCTCCTCGAGCGCTTGCACGAGACCTACCCGGAGACCGCCGGCGCGCGGATCGTCGCGGAGCTCTCGCAGTGGCGGCAGGACTGCCCCCTGCCGGGACTCGGCGACTTCGCGCGGCGGCCCCGGGTCCGGACGCCGTTCGACGGGCTGGTCCTCTGCGGTGACGCGATCCGCATCGACCTGCCAGTGGCGCTGATGGAACGAGCTGCCGCCACCGGGTGGCACGCCGCCAACGGACTGCTCGCCCGGTGGGGCCTCGCCGGGCACGAACTCACCAGCGTGCCGACGCGCGGTCGGCTCGCACCGCTGCGCGCGTGGGCCGCTCGAGGAAGGTGAAGGTGATGAGGACGGAGAACTGGCTGCGCAAGTGGTGGCCGCGCGCCTGGCCGCTGCAGGCGGTCCCCCGCACGCCGTGGGCGCGGCAGGACCCGACGTACAAGGACGCCCGGCCGGAGCTGATCACCGCCGCGCTCCGGCGTGCGCAGGCCCGGCCGTCCGGCAACTGGTTCGCCTTCGCCGCCAGCCGGGACGTCCTCCGCGCCCGGCCGCGCGGGTGCACCGTGGCCGGGGTCGAGCTGGTGGCGTGGCGCAACGAGGCGGGCAAGCTGTTGGTCGGGCCCGGCGCCTGCCCGCACCTGGGCGCCCCGCTGGCCCAGGCGCGCGTGTCCGGCGACGACCTGCTCTGCCGGTGGCACGGGCTGCGCCTCGGGGAGACCAGCGACTGCGGCTGGCGGGTCCTGCCCAGCCACGACGACGGCGTCCTGGCGTGGGTGCGGCTGGACCGGGTCGGCGGCGAGGAACCCACCGCCGCACCGGTCGTGCCGGAGCGCCCAGCGCTGGCCACGAGCGTCCACGCGGTCACCACCCTGGTCGGCACGTGCGAGCCCCGGGACATCATCGCGAACCGGCTCGACCCCTGGCACGGTTCCTGGTTCCACCCGTACTCGTTCACCCGCCTCGAAGTCCTGAGCACCCCGGAGGACGGGACCGACGACCGGTTCGTCGTGTCGGTGACGTTCGTCGTGGCGCCGGGGCTCGGTGTGCCCGTGCGAGCGGAGTTCAGCTGCCCGGAGCCGCGCACCGTCGTCATGCGGATCACCGACGGGGAGGGCGTGGGCAGCGTCGTCGAAACCCACGCCACACCACTGGGGTTCGGCGATGAGGGACGCCCGCGCACCGCGGTCGTCGAGGCCGTCGTCGCGCATTCGCAGCGTCCCGGGTTCGGCGTCGCCAGGGCAGCCGCGCCGCTCCTCCGCCCGCCCATGCGCCGGGCGGCCACCCGCTTGTGGAAGGACGACCTCGCCTACGCGGAACGCCGCTACGAGCTGCGCACGAGGCGGCAACGGCCGAACCCACCGCGGCACTAGCGCGAGTGCTCAGGCGTCCCGGTGCCCGCCATGGGAAATGGGAACGTGCCAACCGCGGCGAACGCCTGGTGGATCGGCATGATGAGCGAGGCGAGGCGACGGGCGCCCTCCTCGCCGATCGGCGTCCACAGCGCGGCGCAGTGCTCATCGGTCTCGACCTCGATCTGCTCGCGCGCCGCCATCCCGACATCTGTCACGGTGCCGTCGTCGTCGAGCCAGCCACGCGCGACGAGCCGTTCGGTCGCAGCGGCCACTTCCTCGTCGTTCCACAGGCGCGTCGCTCGCGCGACCGCCTCGGGGAAGCGGCCTGTCGCGGTCTGCAGGACATTGCTGTCGCACGGCCCGAGGCCGTTGCTGGCGAGCACGACGAGGTGCGCGTCGCCGCGCCACTCGCGCAGCACCGTGATCTGCTGCCACAGCGCGACGAGCGGGTCCGCGGGGAGCGGGACAGCGGCGTTCGCGGCGGCCAACGCCTTCCCGGCGTAGTCGGCACCAGCCACGACCGGGTCGATCAGCGACCGGGCCTCCGCGAGCTGCTCGGCGGTGGGTTCGGCGCCAACGCGCCGCATCGCGCGACCGGCCGCAGCGAAGCGCGCGGCCTGCCACTGCGCCGGGGTTGCGGCGCCCCACACCCCGGCCATCGCGCACACCGCCCGTGGGTTGAAGCCGTAGAAGGTGGCGAGCACGACCTGCCACGGGACGGCGCCCATCGGCGCCGCCCGGAAGGCGAAGTAGGCCGCCCGGTCCGCCACGCCGAGCTCGGCGGCTTCCGCCCGGACCTCGTGGACGAAGTAGATGAACAGGTGGGCCGCGTTGACGGCGAGGCTGACCTCGCGGACGGCGTCCAAGCCCGGCTGGGCGCGACCGGATGAGGTGGCGAGGTGCATCGAGGTACTCCTGCGAATCGGCGGACGGCCGCCAGGCAACTTGGAAATTCCGGCACGGTTCGGAAGACGCAGCATTCCGACGAACTGCGGCTTGGCGACTGTGACAGGATGCTGTCACAGTCGCCAAGCTAGCCAACACGACAGTATGCTGTCAACTTCGGAACATTGCCAGACCGGAGCCCTGGCGGGCGAATCACCCGCAGTTCACGGGAGTTCCGATTCGAGGCGGCGCTGCAGCTCCCCGAGGGTCTCTCGCGCGAGCTCCAGCCTCTCCGGGTCGAGGCCTTCAGTGGTGCGGAGCGCGAGCTGCCTGAAGGCGGTTTGCATCCTGCGCAGCGCGGCACCGCCGGTACGGGTCATTTCGAGCAGCTTGGCCCGCTGGTGCGCTGGATTGGGCCGGTAGCGCGCAAGCCCCTCGTCGACGAGGAGGTCCGCGACGCGCTGAACGCTTTGGCGCGTGTGCCCGAGCCTGCTGGCGATGGCCGCGACGGGGGCGGCTTCAGCCTCCACCTCAGCGAGGACCTGCCAGCGCGCCAAGCTCTGCCCGGCAGGCCTGGCGATGCCGTTGCCCAGCACCTCCACCACATCGGCAAGCCTGACGACCTGGTCCACCAGCGCACTGTAGGCATCGCAGGCCTGGCCGCCATTCTTGACAGCAAGCTGTCGTATGGTTACGTTGTCCGACATTGACAGAATGCTGTCACATCCCGCGTCGGTGGGCAACGCCGCGCGTCGGCGAACCCGCTGGGTGAGCACCGCGACCACCCCCGGACACTCGTCCACCCCACCGACGTCCAGGGCCCTACCCCGGTTTCCCCCTCGGAGAGGAATCGCTGTGCAGATCGGCATCGGACTGCCCAACCAGGTCCGCAACGTCACCCCCTCGGTCCTCCCGCGCTGGGCGGCCCAGGCCGAGCAAGCCGGGTTCCACACCCTCGCCACCACCGGGCGCTACGCCTACCCGGGGGTGAGCGACACCGTCGCGCTCGCCGCCGCGGCAGGGGCGACCAGCACCATCGGCCTGCTCAGCGCGGTGCTGCTGGCTCCGACGTGGCCCGGGGCCCTGCTGGCCAAGGAGGTCGCGGGCATCGACGGCACATCGGGCGGGCGCCTCACGCTCGGCCTCGGCGTCGGGTCGCGCGAGGACGAGTTCACCGTGCCCGGGCTCGGTCTCCGCGGTCGCGGCGCGCGGCTGGAGTCCGACCTGGCGACCTACCGCGACGTGTGGGGCGGCGAGCCGGTCGGCGGCGGACCGAACCCGGCCGTACCGCGAGGAACCCGGCAGGTCCCCCTCCTGTTCGGCGGGTACTCCCCCGCCGCGCTGGACCGGATGGTGCGCTGGGGCGAGGGGTACATCGGCGGTTCGCTGCCGACGACCATGACCGGCCCCACCTTCGCGGCGGCGCGGCGGGCCTGGCAGGAGGCGGGCCGCCGAGGCACCCCGAGGCTCGTCGTGCTCAACTACTTCGCACTGGGCGACACCCAGGCCGGGCGGGCGAACATCCAGAACTTCTACCGGCTCGCCCCCGCCGAGATCGCCGCCAACGCGGTGCTCCACACCTCTTCCGGGGAGATCGAGCAGTCCATCGCCGACTACACCGACCTGGGTGTCGACGAGATCATCTTCGTCCCCGCCACGGACGACCTCGACGAGGTCTCCCGGCTCGCCGACACCGTCGCCTGAGGGGCGGCTCCGGCACCCGGGGCCGCCCCTCGCTCAGCTCCGGGACGGCAGAACCTGGGTCAGGTCGTGGCCGACCACGATCCGGCCCCGGAACCCGGCTCGGACCGGGCGTTCCCACTCGTCGTCGGTGACCGCGCGGGGGTCCGGTGGGCCGATGTGGCTCAGCGCCACGCACCCGACCTCCGCCTCCGCGGCGACCTCCCCGACCTCCTGCGGCGAGGTGTGCGAGGCGGCCAGGAAGTCGAGCAGTTCCGGCGAGTAGCCGAGGCCCCGGTAGTAGGCCGGGTCCATGACCTCGTGCACCAGGACGTCGGCACCGGCGGCGAGCTCGGCCACGACGCGGCTGCGGGCCGTGTCCCCGGAGAACGCGACCACACCGTGCTCGGTCTCGATGCGCAAGCCCAGGGCGAGGTGCAGCGGCGGGTGCGGGACCGCTGCCGCGAGCACCCGGATCCGGTCGTCCTCGAACACCGGCGTCGGCACCGGGTCGACCGACACGTCCTCGGCCCGCACCAGCTCCGCCAGGTGGGTGCGCGGACTGGTCCGGGTGCGCACCCCGATGTCCTGGCCGAACGCGCGCAGGCCGTGCTCGACCAGACCTGCCGTCCCGGCGCTGGCATCGCGGGGGTCCGGGCCCGGGCCCACGACGCGGACCTGGTGGTCGACACCCCGGTTGGCCGGCCCCCACCCCAGCAGGAACAGGGTGAGCAGGTCCGCCACGTGGTCCGAGTGCAGGTGCGTCACGAACACCCCACCCAGGTCGCGCAGCGCCAACCCGGCCTGCGCGTACTTGCGCAGCGCGCCGTACCCGGCGTCGACCAGGTAGGTGCGGTCGCCGACGACCACCGCGGTCGCCGCGCCCTGGCGCCCGGGCGCTGGGTACGGCCCGGCGGCCGTGCCCAGCAGTACCACCCGGAGCGGCCCCTCGCCCAGGTCGCCGGTGAGCTGCACCGCGTCGGGCACAACGCCTGCGGGGCTCCCCAGGCCGAACGGGTCGGTGCACAGTGCGCTCACGGCGACAGCTCCTCCAGGGTGCGCCCCTTGGTCTCCTCCACGAACAGCGCGGCCACGAGCGCACCGAGCAGCGTGATCCCGCCGATCGCGAAGAACACCGCCGACAGGTTCGACCCGCCCGCGTACAGCGTGCCCACCAGCACCGGGCCGACGATCAGGCCGAGCCGGTTCATCGTGCCGCCCATGCTGCACCCGAGCGCGCGGCTGCGGGTCGGATAGAGCTCCGGGGTGTAGAGGTAGAGGCTGACGTTGACGGCGAAGTTGAACATCGCGGCGATGGCCGACCACACCACCAGCTGGACGGCGGTCGTGGCGCCCAGCGCGGCGAGCACGAGCAGCGGCACCGCAGTCGCCCCGAGCCCGACGCTGAAGACCACCCGGCGACCGACCAGGTCCACCGCCAGCGCGGCGATCAGGCACCCGAACAACCCGGCCACCGACGCGGCGGTGCTGTACCAGAGGGCGGTGTCCATGGGCAGGTGGTAGGTCGTCCGGTACAGCGTGGGCAGCCACGAGGTGACCCCGTAGTTGGCCAGGTAGCCGACGAACCAGATCGCCCAGACCACCAGGGTGCGCTTGCGGTAACGCCCGGCGAACAGGTCGCGCAGCGAGCTGTTCCGGCGCTGGGGTTCGGTCTGCACCGCTGCCCGCACCGGGGCCGGTGCGGGCAGCGGCTGCCCGGTGGCCTTCTCGACCTGGCGCTCGATCTCCTCCATCGTCCGCACCGCCTCCGCGGTGCGGCCTCGCGCGGCGAGCCAGCGCGGGGACTCCGGCACCCGGCGCTGCACGGCCACCGCGGCGATCCCGGGGACCGCGGCGATCACGAACAGCGTGCGCCAGCCCCAGTGCGGGATGATCCAGGCCGAGGCCAGGGCGCCGATGGCCAGCCCGGCCGGGAAGACGATCTCGTACATCAGCACGAACCGGCCGCGCCGCTTGGCCCGGCTGAGCTCGCTGATGTAGGAGGCCGCCGTGGGCACCTCGCCGCCGATGGCGAAGCCCTGGACGAACCGCAGGACGAGGAACGGCAGGAGCGAGGTGCACAGCGCCATGCCGAGACTGCCCAGCGCGGTGACCGCCACGCACAGCGCGATCACCCGCACCCGGCCGATCCGGTCGGCGAGCCACCCGGAGGCCAGCGCCCCGAGCAGCATGCCGATCGACCCGACGGTCAGCGTGGCGGTCACCCCGGCCGCGGACAGGCCCCACTCCTTGGTGATCTGGGGCATCGAGAAGGCGATGAGCAGTTGGTCGAACGCTTCGAAGAAGGTCACCACCCCGATGACCAGGCGCACCATGACGTGCCACCGGGACATCGGGAGGCGTTCGAGCCGTGCGGCGATCTGCTGCTGCACGGCGTGGTCGGATGGGGCCGCCGTCGTCATGCGTCCCTCCTTCTGGGACGGTCATGCCACGTCGCGCGGTGGCATGGGAGGACAATTGCCGGGTGGTTCCGGTCGAGGTGTCGCCCCTACCGGCTCGTTCCCCCTGGGTTCGGGGGAGGAACTGCGGAGATCCCCGTCGCGGTCGGCTCAGCCGACGCGCGCGTCGACGAACCGCACAGCTTCGTCCCACCACCCGAGCTCGCCGCCGCGCGGTGGTGCGACCACGTCACCGAACTCCCCCGCCCGGTCGCGGAGGCCGAACAGCGGGTCCTCGGGTCCGGCGAAGCCCAACCAGGGGGTGCGCAGGCGTTCCAGCGCCTGGCCCACGGCGGGCGCACCTCCCCACGGCGCTTCGGCCAGTCCCCTCGGTTCGAAGGCGACGGCGGCGGCGAACTCGTGCTCGGCGGCGGCCCACGTGGCCAGGTGGCCACCCATCCCGATGCCGAGCACTCCGGTGGACCGCGCCGGCACGCCGACCCGGTCGCGCAGGTGGGACAGGGCCCCGGCGACGTCGGCGGCGAGGTCCTCGGCCCGCAGCAGCGCCATCGCCGCCTCCGCGGTCCCGGTGTTCTCTGGTCGGAACTCGCGACCGCCGTTCTCGTAGTACAGCAACGGCGCGACGGCGACGTACCCGCAGCGCGCCAGCTTCCGGCACAGGTCCTCGACCGGCTCGGTCAGCCCGTAGATGTCGTGCAGCACGACCGCGGCCGCGCGGGGCGCGGTGTCCGGGAAGCACACGAACAGCGGCGCTGACGTGCGCAGCACGCGGCGGCCGCGGTTGGCCGGTCCGTGCGCGTGGTGGTGTTCGGTGATCAGTTCGGTGGACATCGCGGCGGCTCCTCAGCTCGGCACGTGCACCGGGGGCACGAACGGTTCCGGGGCGGGTTCCAGCGCGGTGACGTCGACCTCCACCACGCAGGGCCCGTGGTGGTCGACCGCTTCGGTGAACACCTCGGCGAACGCCTGGGCCTTGTTGACCAGCGCGTGCGGCAGGTCCAGGGCATCGGCGAGCCGCCCGAAGTCGGGGGTGTGCAGGTCGACCCCGCTGCGCCTCCCGACGTGCTTGTCCTGCATGTTGCGCAGCACGCCGTAGCCGCCGTCGTTGAACACGACCAGCACCAGCCAGGGCCGCTCCTGCGCCAGGGTCGCCAGTTCGCCCAGGTGGACCGCCAGCCCGCCGTCGCCGACGAGCACCGCGGTAGGCGCGTCGGCGGTGCCGATCGAGGCGCCGATGCCGTGCGCCAGCCCCTGGCCGATGCCGCCGCCGACCGGGAAGATGTTGGTGTGCGGGTGGTGGATCTCCAGCAGCCGGTTGCCCCACTGGCTGGACGGGATCGTCACGTCCCGCGCGATCACGGAGTCCGCCGGGAGCGCCCGGCGCAGCGCGTCGCAGATCTGCGCGTAGGGCCCGATCGCGTCCCGCAGGTGGTTGCGCACCTCGACCCGGGCGTGCTCCACCCGGGATCGCCAGCAGCGGTCGGTCTGGACACCGCCGAGCTCGGCGTTGAGCTGCCGGAGCACCTCGTCGGCCGCGCCGACGAGCCCGACGGTGGCGGGGTGGACGCGCCCGATCGCGGCCGGGTCGACGTCGACCTGCACGTGCGCGCCGGGCAGTTCCAGCCCGTAGTGCTTGGTCTCGTTCGAGCGGAAGTGGGTTCCGACGGAGATCAGCAGGTCGGCCTCCGCCAGCACCGGTACCGCCTTCGGGTTCGCGGCGAAGTTGCCGATGACGAGCTCGTGGTCCTCCGGCAGGCTGCCGCGTCCGGAGTTGCTGGTCAGCACCCCGGCCTGCAGGCGCTCGGCGAGCCCGCGCAGCTCCGCGCCGGCCTGCGTGCCGCCGCCCCCGACCCACAGCAGTGGCCGCCGCGCGGAGCGGATCAGCTCAGCTGCACGCCGGATCGCGTCCTGGTCCACCGGGGGCACTGCCTCGGCCTGCTCCGCGGCGGCCGGGGCGAACCGGTGCCGTGCGTGCTGGAAGTCGATCGGCCACTCCACGCTGGACGGTCCACTGGGGAGGCTCAGCGCGCTGCGCACCGCCCGCCGCAGTTCCACCTCCGCTGCGTCGACCGAGGTGATCGCCGCGGCGTGCTTGGACACCGCGGTGAGCATGCCGAGCTGGTCGCGGGTCTCGTGGATGACGCCACGCCCCTGCCCCAGGTAGCACGAGTCGATCTGGCCGGTCACGTGCAGCACCCGGCTGCCCGCGGTCAGCGCTTCGACCAGCGCTCCGGCCGCGTTGCCCGCGCCGGTGCCGGTGCTGGTGATCGCGACGCCGAGGCCGCCGGTGGCGCGGGCGTAGCCGTCGGCGGCGTTGACCGCGGCGGCCTCGTGGCGAACCGGCACGAACCGCAGCTCGCGGCTCACCGCCTCCACCAGCGGCAGGTTGTGCACGCTGACCACACCGAACGCGGTGTCCACGCCGTTGTCGCGCATGACCTGCACGAGCAGGTCTCCGCCAGTTCCTTGATCCATGGCAGTCCTTGTCGAGGTCGGTGGGTGCTCAGGCGTAGCGGGCGATGCCGCCGCCCACGTCGAGGGCGGAACCGGTGATGTAGGAGGCGCGTGGGGACAGCAGGGCGACGATGGCGTAGGCCACCTCGTCCGCGCTGCCCAGCCGCCCCAGCGGGATGCCGCGGTCCGCGGCCAGCTCGGCGCTCCACCGGTCGAAGTCCGCAGTGGACCCCGATCCTCCGTGGCGGCGGCGCCACTGGCCGGTGTCGATCAGGCCGAGGCACACCGAGTTGACGCGGATCGCGTCGGCGGCGAGCTCCCCGGCGAGGGTCTTGGTGAGGTTGAGCAGGGCGGCGCGGGCCGCCGAGGTGGCGGCCAGCCGCGCCTCCGGCTGGCGCGCCAGGATCGCGTTGACGTTGACCACCGCGCCCGCGTCCGAGCGCCGCAGCCACGGCAGCGCGGCGCGAACCACGTGCAGCACGCTGAAGATCTTCAGGTCGAGCTCGTCGCGCCACTGCTGGGGTTCGGTCTCGTCCAACCGCGCCATCAGCGAGCGGCCAGCGTTGTTGACCACACCGTCCACCCCGCCGAACTCCTCGGCGGCCTGCTCCACGAACTGCCGCACCGCGCCCTCGTCGAGCACGTCGCAGGCGCCGGTGAACAGGCGGCCGGGAAGCCCCTCCAGGGCACGGGCGAGCCGGTCGCCGTCGCGGGCGCAGGCCGCGACGTTGGCGCCCTCGGCGAGCAGCATCCGCGCCGTCTCCAGCCCCACTCCGGAACTCGCACCGGTCACCACGACGGTGCGACCGGTCAGACCGAGGTCCATGTCTTCGTCCTCCTATCTGCACACGAATCCACCGTCGACGAGCAAGGTCTGGCCGGTGATGTAGGCCGCGGCGTCCGAGAGCAGGAAGCGCACCGCGCCAACCAGGTCCTCGGGCTGCTGCGCGCGTTCCAGTGCGCGGTTGATCCGGTAGAGCTCGTGCCGCTCTTCGGGCACCGCCTGGGTCGCCTCGCACTCGGTGATGCCGGGCGCCACGGCGTTGACGGTGATGCCGTCGCGCCCGGCATCGCGCGCCATCGCCCTGGTCATGGCCACGATCGCGCCCTTGGACGCCACGTAGTGCATCAGCCGGGGCGGGCCGTAGAACGCGACGTCGGAGGCGACGTTGAGGATGCGACCAGCTCCCCCGGCGCGCAGCTGCGGGTACAGCGCCCTGGACACCAGCCAGGTGCCGCGCAGGTTGACCGACATGATCCGGTCGAACTCGTCGGGTTCGATGTCGTAGAAGTACTTGCCGCCGACCCCGTCGGCCAGCGCGGCGTTGTTGACCACGCCGTAGGCCCCGCCGAGCTCGGCGACCCGGTCGGCGAGCCGCTGCACCGAATCCGGGCAGGACACGTCGGTGTCCACCCGGTGGACCGCAACACCGTGCTCGCCGAGTTCGGCGGCGGCGTTGGCGGCGAGGTCCGGGTTGCGCTCGGCCAGCACGACGTGGGCGCCAGCGGTGGCGAGGTCGTGCGCGATGGCCAGGCCCAGGCCGCGCCCGGCACCGGTGACCACCACCAGTCGGCCGGTCAGCGTCACAGCACACCTCCACGGGTGTCGATCTCGGTCAGGAACTCCCGCACCGCGGCGTTGAACTCGGCCGGTCGCTCCTGGTTCGCGGCGTGCCCGGCCCCGCTGATCTCGACCAGCCGGGCGCCCGGGATGCCGTCGGACAGCGCGCGGCTCTCGGCCACCCCGGTGACCTGGTCCTGCTCCCCGACGACCACCAGGGTCGGGGTGGTGATCAGCGCCAGCTGGGCGGAGTGGTCGGTCGCGGCCATCGCCCGCGCGGCGTGGCCGTAGCCGGGCATCCGCACCCGCGACATCAGTGCCACCACCTGCTCGACGACCGCCGGGTCCGCGCCCGGCGCCACCAGGCGTGGACCGCGCAGCGCGGCGAACTCGGCGGGCCCGCGCTCGCGGAGCTCGTCGACCCGCGCGCCCATCGCGGCCCGTCCCCGGTCGGTCCGGCCGGATCCGCGCGAGGAGTCGGCCAGGACCAGCGACCGCAACGACTCGGGTGCCTTCAGCGCCACGCGGGTGGCGATCACCCCGCCCCACGACACGCCGAGCAGGTGCGCCGGTTCCGCGTCCAGCCCGCGCAGGGCGGACACCACCGCATCGGCGTAAACGTCCAGCCCCGGCTCCGACAGGTCGGGTGAGCCGCCGTAGCCCGGGGCGTCCCAGGCGATGACCCGGTGCGCGTCGGCCAGTCCGGTCAGCTGCGCGCGGAACGCCTCGGCCGCCCCGCCGATTCCGTGCAACAGGACCAGCGGCGTGCCCTCCCCCGCTTCCAGTACGTCCACATCGGACAACCGGTGGCGGATCACGCGAACGCCCCGGTGGGCCGGGCCAGCCTGGCAACGGCGGCCAGCACGGCGTGCGGGACCACGCCGCTGGTGGCCGGGTTGCCCGGCGAGGGGTGGTTGCCGATCTCGAACCGGTAGTCGCCCGAAGCACCTTCGGCGGTGATGACGTGGCTGGTCAGCGGTGCATTCGGGTCGGCGACGACGGTGGCCTCCACCAGGTCCCAGTCGCCCACCGCCAGCGCCACCGAGGCCGCGACGTTCGCCGAGGCCGGGAACGCCGCGGTGACCGCGCGCGCCGGGCCGCGCATCAGCTCCACCGGCTCGGTGGTGGTGCGGATCCGCTCCTGCTGCTCGGCGTCCATCCACCCCTGCACCAGCGTCGGCGCCTTCTTGGTGGTGGCGATCCGAACCGAGGACAACCCACCCGACCGGGCCGCCGCTGTCAGCACGTCCAGCCCGCCGACAGCGCCGCTGCACAGGTGCAGCGCCCCAGGGCCGGTGTCGCGCAGCTTCGCCAGCAGCGCCTCGTCTGCCAGCGCGCCCACGGACACCACCAGCAGGTCCGCGCCGGAGGCGACGACCGGCGGTCCGAGCTCGGCGAGCGCGCGCTGACCAGCGCACTCGACGACCAGGTCGGCCTGCTCGGCTGCCACCTCGAAGTCCAGCACCGGCAGGTCCGGCGGATCGGTCGGCCCGGCGTGCACGACACCGACGAGCTCCGCGCCCGGCACCTCGCCGTCGCGCACCGCGCGGGCCACGACGCCGCCGATCGCGCCGCACCCGAGGATCACCACCTTCACGGCCGCACCAGCTCCCGGTAGCCGGGGTCGGGGATGCCCGCCATGTGCGCGCGGGCGTCCTTCGACGGCGGACCGGCGGTCCCCCACTGGTCGGACAGCTCCGCGGTGCGCCGCCACACCCGGCACAGCCACGCGTCCTCCTCCACCTGCGCGACGTCGGAGGTGTACTCGCAGACCAGCCCGGCCGGGTCGGCGAAGTAGGAGAAGGTGTTCGAGCCGGGCCCGTGCCGCCCCGGCCCCCACAGCGGCGTGATGCCGTTGTGCTTGAGCCGCCCGATGCCGCGCATGAAGTGGTCCATCGACGGCATCTCGTAGGCCACGTGGTTGACCGAGGTCCACTGCGCCTGGTTGAAGGCGATCACGTGGTGGTCGGAGTTGCAGCGCAGGAACGCCATCTGGTGCTCGGACCAGTCCGAGATCCGCATCCCGAGCACCCGGGTGTAGAACTCGCAGGCGGCATCGATGTCGACGGTGTTGAGCACCACGTGGGCCACCTTGCGCGGCACCGCGGGCAGCCCGTCGGGGTCCTTGGCCACCACGGCTTCCACGTCGCAGGACAGCTCGACCAACCGCCCCTCCGGGTCGACGAACCGCACCCCGTAGCCGCCGCCGACCTGGTCCAGCGGCCCGGGCTCGGCGAGCACCGGGACCCCCAGCTCGGCCAACCGCTTCCCGGCCGCGTCGACCTCGGCGGGCGTGCCGACCGCGAAGGCGATCTTGCCCAGCCCGTTGCGCTCGGCCTGCCGCAGCTCGACGATGTGGTGCTCGGGCCCGGTTCCGCGCAACCACGCGGCGTCCCGATCGGTCTCCACCGGGGTCAGGCCCCAGACCTCGTGGTAGAACTCGGCGGCCTCGGTGAAGCGCTCGGTGCGCAGGCTGACCGCCCGCAGCGACCGGAGCCGCACCACTGGCCCGTTGTCCGGCAATCGCATCGTTCCAGCTCCCCTTCAGCGGGCCGCGGCGCGGGCGGGGCGGCGCTCGGCGCGGGACGCCGCCTGCCGCTTGGCCTCGGCGCGCAGCATCCGGCGCAGTCGGACCAGCGCGATGTCGTGCTGGTAGAGGTTCTCCCGGCTCCAGGCGTCGTCGGGCATCGCCTCGGCCATCGCCCGGTCCTGCTCCAGGACCTGCCAGTGCCGGGCCTCCAGCCGGTTCTTGTAGAGGAACCGCCAGCTGTCCCGCTCCCAGCCCTGGACCTGCCGGCAACGCCAGAAGAACCCGGCGTGCTGGTGCTCGTTGATCGCGGTCACGCAGGCGACGATGGTGAACGGCCCGCCCGGACCGGCGGTCGCCGGGTACGGGATGTCCAGCGTGACCGACTGCAGGCCGCCGGAGTCCACCCACTCCGACCAGTCGAAGTTCACGCCCCGCTGGTCGGTCTTCTCGAAGGCGAAGCCGGTGTCGGTGTCGCGGATCTGGAACACCGCCTCCCGCTTGCCGCTGAACATGGTGTGGCTGTTGCGGTGCAGGAAGGCCCCGTGCATCGGGTCCATCAGGTTGTCCACCGACAGCAGGTGGGAGCAGTCCCACTCGACGTAGCAGAGGAAGCTGTCCCAGTCGCCACCGGCGATCGGCTCCGGCACCTGGAGCGGGGTGGGCGCGGCGTCCTCATCGGACCCGAACCACGCGAAGACGGCGCCCGCGCGCTCCTGGGCGGGGAAGGTCCGCAACGCCTTGCGCCCCTCCAGCGCGCACCCCGGACTGCCCGGCACGGACGCGACCACACCATCGCCGTCCAGCTGCAACCCGTGGTAGTTGCAGGCGATCCGGTCACCCATGTGCACGCCCAGCGACAACCGCGCCGCGCGGTGCGGGCAGCGGTCCTCCTGCACGTGCACCACCCCGGAGGAGTCCCTCCACAGCAGCAGTTCCTCACCGGCGCGGTCGATGCGTGTCAGCTCGCCCGGGCGGACCTGCCGCGACGGGCACAGCGCGTACCACCGGTCGCGCACGCCCAGGGCGAGCAGACCGTCTTCGGTGTGCAGCGGGTTGGTCATCGCGTCAGTCCTCCTTCGCGCCGAGCCGGGCGATCTCGCGGGTGAACGACTCCTCGGTCCAGTCCGCGCCGTTGGCGGGCCGGACCCCGGTCTCGTTCAGCGCCGCGACGACACCGGCCAGGTCGTGCACGCCTCGGCCGTAGATCGATTCGAGCTCGTCGGCGAAGGCCTCCTCGTAGCTCGTGGTGGGCCGGGACCGGCTCTGCACCGGCTCCAGTTTCAACGGCATGTCAGTCTCTCCTCCACTGCTCCCGCGCCGGGGCGCCAACTCGGTGCGGCGATCACAGGTCCAGCACGAGTTCGCCCGAGCGGCAACGGGAAACGCAGATCATCATGGTGTCGCCGGTCGCGCGCTCGGCCGGGCTGAGCACGTGGTCGCGGTGCTCCGGCTCACCACCGAGCACCTTGGTCTCGCAGGTCCCGCACACGCCCTCCTGGCAGGAGTTCGGCACCTCGATCCCGGCCTCGAACAACGCGTCCAGCACCGACGTCCCGGGACCGACCGGGACGCGGACGCCGGAGGCCTCGCACACCACCTCGAACGCACCGTCCGAAGTGGATGCCGCGGGTTCCGGCGCGCGGAACCGCTCGACGCGCAGCGCGGACGGGTCGGGCAACGCCGATTCCACCGCGTCGATCAGCGGTTCCGGACCGCAGCAGTACACCAGCTCGCCGGGCGCCACCGCGCCCAGCACGGCGCGCAGGTCGGGCGGGCCGCCGTGCTCGTCGTCGGCGTGCACCCGGACGCGGTCACCCAGCTCCTGCAGCTGCGGCAGGAACGCCATGCCCTCCCGCGAGCGCCCGCAGTAGAGCATCCGCCAGTCCGCGCCGCGCTCGGCGAGCTGCCGGGCCATCGCCAGGACCGGGGTCACGCCGATGCCGCCCGCGATGAGGAGGTGGCGCTCGGCCGGTTCCAGCGGGAAGTTGTTGCGCGGCCCCTCGACCGCCAGCTGGGTCCCGGCGGTCAACCGCTCGTGCACCCAACTGCTGCCGCCGCGCGAGTTCGGCTCGCGCAGCACCGCGACCGTCCAGCTGCGCCGGTCGGCCGGGTCGCCGCACAACGAGTACTCCCGCGTCATCCCGTTGCCCAGCCGCAGTGCCAGGTGCGCTCCCGGTTCCCACGCCGGGAGGTCGGCTCCCGCCGGGTCCCGCAGCTCCACCTGCACCACTCCCGACGCGAGCCACGTCGTGCTGTGCACTCGGACCGCGTGCGCCATGCTCCTCACCCCGGGTCTTCGTCGAAGCGGTTCAGTCTCGCGTGACGCCGTGCACCGGCGAGGTCGCCGGGTAGGTCGGCAGCTGCGGTTTCTGCGCCCCAATGACCACGCAGAACAGCGCGTCGGTGTCCCCGATCGCCTTCAGGCTGCGGGGCACCCCGGCGGGCACCCGGATCAGGTCGCGGTAGCCGAGCACGCGGGTCGCGGTCCTGGTGCCGTCCTCGACGTCGTGGACGCTGACCTCCAGCTGACCCTCCAGCACGAAGAACACCTCCTCCACGTCGTGGTGGGTGTGCTCCGGGCCGATCGCGTCCGCGGGCAGCCGCATGTTGGAGAAGGTGAAGTGCTCCGAGGGCAGCGCCCGGCTGTCGCCCTCGTGGTTGCCGGTGGCGCCGGAACCGATGTAGCGGATCTGCGCCCGGCGGAACTGGTCCCCGGCCTTGGTCTGGAACGCGAGGGTGTCCCAGTCCTCGTGGCGGCTCTCCCGCGAGGCGATGCAGGAGTCGATGAGGGCGTCCAGGTCGGTGCGGGTCTCAGCATGTGCGGCGGACATCGCGCAACCTCCAGATTTCCTTTTAGCAGTAAGCGATTAAGTGGTGAGCAGTATCGACACAAGGCTGTGACCGGCGCAACCCCCGACGGCAAGTTTTCCTGAACCGAGTTTCGAACTACCTGGTCATGGCGCCGCATCCGCGACTGCGCAGCGCCGCGCGACCCACAGGGGTTGACTTAGCAGTAAGGTATTCAGCCACCCCCACCCGATGCCGGAGGTGCATTGTGAAAACCCTTCCGATCCCGGACGAGATCCCCGTCGCGGGACGCTGGCGACGCGGTCGCGGCGCACCGCTGGAGAGCATCGACCCGGCCAGCGGCGAGGTGGTCGCGAAGCTCACCGCCGCCTCCCCGGAGGACGTCGACGAAGCGGCCCGCGCCGGGGCGATCGCCGCGGCGGAGCCCTCCTGGCGGGACCTGCTGCCGCACGAACGCGCCCGGTACCTCACCCGGATCGGAGACCTGGTCGACCAGCACGCCGACGAGCTGGCCGGGCTGCAGACCCGCAACACCGGCAAGACCTTGGCCGAGACCCGCGCGCTGGTGCGCAGCGCAGCCGGGACCTTCCGGTTCTACGCCGCCGCGCTGGAGACCACCGAGACCCCGCTGACTCCGCAGCGCGGCCCGTACCTGACGATGAGCGTGGCCGAACCGATCGGCGTGGTCGGCGCGATCACCCCGTGGAACTCCCCCATCGCCAGCGACGCGCAGAAGATCGCGCCCGCGCTCGCCGCCGGGAACGCGGTGCTGCTCAAGCCCGCCGAGGCCACCCCGCTGGTGTCCCTCGCCCTCGCCCGGCTGGTGGGCGAGGCGGGACTGCCGCCCGCGCTGCTGTCGGTCCTGCCCGGCAAGGGGTCGGTGGTCGGGGACGCGATCGTCCGGCACCCGGCGGTCGGCAAGGTGTCCTTCACCGGCGGCACCAGCACCGGCCGCACCGTCGGACGCCTAGCCGCGGACAAGTTCATGCCGCTGACCAGCGAACTCGGTGGGAAGTCACCGACGATCGTCTGCGACGACGCCGACCTGGAGCAGGCCGCCGCCGGGATCCTGTTCGGGATCTTCTCCTCCAGCGGGCAGAGCTGCATCGCCGGGTCCCGGATCTTCGTGCCCGAGGCGATCTACGGCGAGTTCGTCGAGCGCCTGGTCGCCGGGGCCCAGCGGCTCCGGGTCGGCCCGGGCACCGACCCGGCCAGCCAGGTCGGTCCGCTGGTCACCTTCGCGCACCGGGACCGGGTGGCAGCGATGGTGGACCGGGCGCGGGAGGAGGGCGCGAACGTCCTGTGCGGCGGCCGGATCCCCGACGACCCGGAGCTGGCCGGGGGCGCGTACTACCTGCCGACCCTGCTGGACGGGCTGGGCAACGACGCGCGCACCTGCCAGGAGGAGATCTTCGGCCCGGTGGGCGTGGTGCTGCCCTACCGCGACGAGGACGAGCTGATCGCCCAGGCCAACGACACGGTCTACGGCCTCGCCTGCGGCATCTGGACCCGGGACTACCGCCGGGCTTGGCGGGTGGCCCGCCGCATCGACGCGGGCACCGTGTGGATCAACACCTACAAGCAGTTCAGCATCGCCACGCCGTTCAGCGGGATGAAGGCCAGCGGTGTCGGCACCGACAAGGGCCGCGACGCGATCCTGCGCCACACCCGGCAGAAGAGCCTCTACTGGGGCCTCGACGAGGCCCCGCTCCCCTGGGCCCGGTGACCCTCGGGTGGGTGCGCCTCCCCGGTTCGAGGCCGGGGAGGTTCACTCCCCCACGCGCTTGGCGTCGGCGTGGTCGAGCGATGCTTCGAGGCGGCTGAGCAGGTCGGCGAGGCGCTCCTGCTCCGTTGCGGACAGCCCGCTGAGCATGTCGCGCTCGTTGGCGAAGTGCGCCGCGGCGACCTCGTCGGCGAAGGCGATGCCCTTCTCGGTCAGCTGCACGTGGACCGCCCGGCGGTCCCCGGCGTCGCGTTCCCGCCGCACCAGGCCGGCGGCTTCGAGCTTGTCGACGCGCTGGGTGATGCCCCCGGTGGTCACCAGCGCGGCGTCGGCGAGCTCACCGGCCGTACGCCGGTACGGGCTGCCCGCCCGGCGCAGCGCGGCGAGGATGCTGAACCCGGCCATGGTCAGGTCATAGGAGTGGAACAGCCGGTTCAGCTGGTCCTGGTACCGGTAGAAGGCGCGGTGCAGCCGCCCGAACACCGCCATCCCCGAGGCGTCGACGTCGGGCACCTCGCGCCGCCACTCCGCCAGCATGAAGTCGACCGCGTCCGGCCGGGACCGGCTGCGCCGAACCACCCGCACTCACCACCCGAATCTCATCGAAGAAGGACGACTAAGAATAACACCACTAAGGTAATCACCACGCTCGGCCAGGTGCGGCCGGGGCCTGCCTCCGCACCACCGCACGAACCGGCACCCGTGCGGCGCAGTGCGCAGATCCCCTTGGCCAGCCAGGACTTTTGGCGCTGTTGACGCCGAACCCGGCGTGCTTGCATGACTGCATCGCGACCGCGACAGGTCTGGAACGCAGATGTGCGCAACCACTTCGCAGCGATCGCCACTCGGGTGCGCCACCGCGAGGAGACTCCGATCCACGTTCGACCGGAACGCCGCAGTGGCGGGCAGCGGGCGCCTGGCGCACCGCAGAACACCGCAAGGGCGGTAGCAAGGGGGCTGGAGCAGGAGACGGGCCTCGATGGGATATCAGCTCGGGGTGGATCTCGGCACGACCTTCACCGCGGCGGCCACCGCCGTGGCGGACCGGGTCGAGGTCGCCACACTGGACGAACACGCGCCGAAGGTGCCTTCGGTGCTCTTCCTCACCGACGCCGACGACTTCCTCGTCGGTGAAGCAGCGCACCGCAGGGCCGCCACCGATCCCGGCCGCGTGGTCCGGGAGTTCAAGCGCCGGTTCGGCGACCCGGCCCCGATCATCCTGGGTGGGAAACCGTTCTCCGCCGAGGCGCTGATGGCCCGGCTGCTGCGCTGGACGGTCGACACCGTTTCCCGGGAGCGGGGCGAGCCACCCGAGCACGTGACGGTGTGCCACCCGGCGAACTGGGGGCCGTACAAGCAGGAACGGCTCGCCCAGAGCTTCCAGCTGGCCGACCTCCCCGAGGCCACCACGGTGACCGAACCGGAGGCCGCGGCCATCGCCTACGCCTCGGCGGAACGCGTCGACGCCGGTGACACCATCGCCGTCTACGACCTCGGTGGCGGCACGTTCGACGCGGCGGTGCTCGCCAAGCGCGAGCACGGGTTCGACCTGGTTGGCACCTCGCAGGGCATCGAGCACCTCGGCGGCGTCGACTTCGACGAGGCGGTGCTGGTCCACGTCGTGCGCAGCACCGGGAAGTCGTTGCAGGGGCTTGATCCGCGTGACGTGCACAACCGGCAGATCATCCTGCGCCTGCGGGCGGAGTGCACAGCCGCCAAGGAAGCCCTGTCGGCGGACACCTGGACGGTTGTGCCGGTGCTGCTCCCGCAGGTCCAGACCCAGGTGCGGCTGACCCGGCCGGAATTTGAGGAGATGATCCGGCCGAGCATCGCCGAGACCATCCGGGACCTGCGGCGCGCGCTGCGCTCGGCCCAGGTCGACCCCGCGGAGCTGCAGAAGGTGCTGCTGGTCGGCGGGTCCTCGCGCATCCCGCTGGTCTCCCAGATGATCTCCGCCGAGCTGCGCAGGCCGGTGGCCGTCGACGCCTCCCCCAAGTACGCCATCGCTTCCGGCGCTGCCATCGCCGCGCGCGACCGGGCTGCACGCCAGCTCACCCCGGCTCCACCTCCCGAGGTGGGGCGACCGGAGCGAGCCGAGCGGAGCGAACCCACCGCCACCGCGAGCTCGGTGGCCGCCGCCGAGGCGGCACCGGCAGACGCAGCGCCAGCGCCGCCGGGCCCCAGCACGCCTGCCGCCTCGGCAGGTCCAGCGGTCGACGTCCCGCAGGAGGTACCGGCACCGGTCGAGGAGCCCGAGCCCGCCCCGGTCGCGGAAGCATCCGGGGAACAGTCCGACTACGTGCCCGAAGCCGCTCCGGGCCCGCCACCGAGCCAGCCGTTCAAGAAGCCGTCGCTGCCGTCGATCAAGGTGCCACCGCTCCCAGCGATCAAGAAACCCTCGCTGCCAGCGATGCGGACACCCTCGATGTCCTTGCACGTTCCCGCGGGGCTGAAGGCGCCGCGTGCCCGGCTGGTCACGCTCGTCACCCTGGTGGTCCTGCTGCTGGCAGGTGCGGGGTGGGGCGGCTGGACGCTGCTGTCGGGCTCGCCCGGTGCACCTCCGCCACCCGTGGTGGTCCCGTCGGCTCCGGCGCCACACCCCGCCCCGGAGGAGCAGGGCGGCGGCGACCCCGGGGGCAGCGGTGGGTACGGCGGCACGGACGGGACCGGTGGGGGCACCGAAGGCGGGACCGGCGGCACGGAGCAGGGCACGGGCGGCGGCACCGAAGGTGGGACCGGCGGATCCGGCGGTGGCACCGGTGGCACCGGGGGGACCGGGGGAACCGGGGGAACCGGTGGCACTGGAGGGACCGGTGGCGGCTACGGAGGCGGGAGCGGTGGCGGCACCGTGACCGACGACCAACCGCTGCCCAGCACCGGCCAGAACCCTCCGCAGACCGGCGACAGCGGAACCGGCGGCACGAACAAGGGCACCCACAACCAGTGATGGCGCCCGCGGACGCCCATCCACGACACGAGGCAGGAAGACATGGACGAGGAGATGGTCGCTGACACGGGTGCCAGCGAAGAGATGACGGACTACTCCGCCGAAGATGATGTGTCGACCGAGGCGGACTACTCCAGCGAAGCAGACTTCTCGACCGAGACCGACTACTCCGACGAGACCGACATCTCAGCCGAGCAGGACTACTCCGCCGAGACGGATTTCTCAGCAGAGCAGGACTACTCCGCCGAAGCCGATCTCGCGACTGAGACCGACTACTCCGCTGAAGCGGACCTCTCGACCGAAAGCGACTACGGCGTCGACGACCTCTCAGCCGGGGACGACTACGCCACCGAAGCGGACGACGCGGGGACCATCGAGAGTCCGGTCGACACCGACTACACCGGGGAGGAATCGACCGACATCGCCTACACCGATCCTGACGTCTACCCGACCGGTGCGGTGGATGCGGCTGCGGAGACCACCGACTACGCGGTGGAGGACGGGGCCGAGCCCGCTGCGACCGCCGACATCGGCGAGTACACGCCCTTGGCGGACGGCACCTGGGACGACACCGCAACGCAGGAACCGACCTACGAAACCCTCGCGCCGCACACCG
>NZ_JBEPDU010000010.1:41236-140930 GCF_040300525.1 Saccharopolyspora sp. NPDC000359
CGACTACGAACAACCCACACACGACACCTGGGACGACCTCACACCCAACGAACCCACCCACGAAACCCTCGAACCCCACACCGACTACGAACAACCCACACACGACACCTGGGACGACCTCACACCCAACGAACCCACCCACGAAACCCTCGAACCCCACACCGACTACGAACAACCGGACTACTCGATCGCGCCAGACGCGGGTTCGGCAGCGGGTGCGCAGGACCTGAGCCAGGACGAGATCAGCAGGCTGCAGGACCTCGACGCCCGCGGCGTCGCAGGCCCAACCGGGTACTTCGGCGGCGAGAACATGTGGGACACCCAGGCGCCCGAGTCGACTGCCGGGATGGGCGAGCAGGACGACTACTCCGCCATCGTCGACCCGGGCCCATTCGGGGACCAGCTCGACGTGTCCGAGTGGCGCACGGACACAGCACTGGACCTGTCCGAGTACTCCGACAGCGGGTGGTACACCGGGTGCTGGGGCACCGGGGGCTGGGACGCCGAGCCCTGGAGCTCGGGCGCGACCTCCCTGCCCTGGGCGCTGGGTGACCCGTTCTCGAACCCGTCGGTGCTCACCGAAACCGTCCTCCCCGACAGCGCGGTGGGCGGCCTGGACGCGCTGGGTGGCCCGGTCGACGCCACTTCCGCAGCTGCCGGTGCCGTGCTGGAGGCAGCCGGTGATGCGTTCACCACCACCGACTGGGTCTGCTTCGCCGACGAAACCCTCCCCGGGATGGCGTTCGACGACTTCACCGCGGTCGCCGACGACCTGCTCGGCGGCGACTGGGGCGAGCTGGCCGGTTCGCTGACGCCGACGATCGGCGACTCCGGGCTCGGCGAGGTCGCGGGCGGCCTGCTGAGCGGGGACTTCGGCGGGCTGGCTGACAACGTGGCCAGCGGACTGGGACTCGGTGACTACGGCCAGGCGGCCACCGACCTCTACGAGGGCAACTGGGGTGGTCTGATCGGTGATGCCGCGCAGGAGCTCGGCATCGACGACCTCGGCCCAGTCGGCGAGGTGGCCGGGGACGTGCTCAACGGCGACTGGGAGGGCGTGGCGGGCGAGGCCGTTGGTGTCGCGGCCGATGCGCTCGGCGTCGGGGAGTACGTGGACGTGGCGACCGACGTCTTCAGCGGTGACTGGGGCGGCATGCTGAGCACCGCGGTCGACCTGGGCGGCGGCGCGATCGGGGTCGGCGGCATCGCCTCCGGCGTCGAGAACCTCCTCGAGGGCGACTACGGCGCGGCGATCGGCGGGGTCGCGGGCGCGACCATCGGCGGGGTCTTCCTGGGGCCGCTGGGCGCGGCAGCTGGCGGCTGGCTCGGCAGCGAGTTCGGCGAGTGGGTCGGCGACGCCGGTGTCGACGACGCCATCGACGACGCGGCCGACGCGGTGGGCGACTTCGCGTGGGACATCGTCACCGACTTCGGGTTCGACGACGAGATCACCGACGTCTGGGACTTCGGTTGGGACACGGTCAGCGACGTCGGCGACGCCTTCAGCGGTGCCGGTGAAGTGGCGGGCGAGGTGTTCGAGGACGCCGCGGACACGGTGTCCGACGTGGTCGACGACGTCGGCGGCGCCTTGGAGGACGTGGGCAGCGCCATCGGCGACTTCTTCGGGTTCTGACCAATGAGCAGTGGACATCGACGTAACGGGGTCAGGTGGCGGCAATGACAGAGCCATCGCAGCAACCCAATCCCTCCGAGCGGGGCACGCACTGGGTGGACGGCGTCGCGGCCGTCCTGGCAGCGGGCTGCAAGCTCGCCGAGAAGTGCGGGCGCAAGGACCTGGTCCGGCGGCTGGACGCGGACCGCAAGCACCTCGCCGACCGGAAGAAGCGGTTGATCCGCATCGTGGTGGTCGGCGAGTTCAAGAAGGGCAAGAGCTCACTGGTCAACGCACTGGTCAACGTGCCGATCTGCCCGGTGGTGGACACCTCGTCCACCGCCGTGCCGATGTCGATCCACCACGCCGAGAAACCGACGGTCACGTTGGCCCACGTACCGACCGGCAACGGCCAGCAGGAGTCCAGCCGGGTCACCGTGCCGCTGCGGGAGGTGCCCAGGCAGGTCACCGAGGCACCGCCGAACGCCAAGGGCGGCAAGCTGCTGTGGGTGGACGTGGGCATCCCGAACCAGCTGCTGTCCCAGGGCGTGACCTTCGTGGACACCCCGGTCGGCGGGCTGAGCGAGAACACCGACGCACCGACCTACGGGGTGCTGTCCGCAGCTGACGCCCTGGTGTTCACCACGGACGCCGCGCAGGAGCTCACCGCCACCGAGATCGAGCTGATCAAGTCCGCGAAGAACCTCTGCCCGAGCGTGGTCTGCGCGGTGACGAAGATCGACCTCTACCCGCAGTGGCGGGGAATCGTGGAGCAGGACAAGGCGCACCTGCGCGCCGCGGGGCTGGACGTCCCGGTGTTCCCGGTGGCCACCGCGCTGCAGGCCCAGGCCGCGCTCAAGCGCGACAAGCAGCTGTTCGCGGAGTCGGGCTGCGTGCCGCTGCTCGCCTACCTCGGGCAGAAGGTGGTCGCCAACGTCGAGGTGCTCACCCTCACCGCGGTGACCGCGAACTTCCGCGACGTGCTGGACCAGGTCGACCAGGTGCTCAAGACGCGGCAGCAGGCGTTGGCCAGCCCCGAGCACGGCAAGGAGCTCGTCGCCGAGCTGCAGGAGGCGGGCCGGAAGGCGCAGTCCCTGCGCGCCGCCGGGTCCCGCTGGCAGCAGACCCTCGGCGACGGCTTCGGCAACATCTCGTCCGACGTGGACTTCGACATGCGGCGGCGGTTCCGGGACCTCACCAGGGAGGCCAGCAAGGCGATCAACGAGGGGGACCCCGCGAAGACCTGGGACGACATCCAGTCGTGGATGCGGCGCAGGCTGACCGCGGAGGTGGTGGAGAACTACAAGCTGCTCCAGCAGCGCGTCACCGAGCTCGGCAAGTCGGTGGCCGAGCAGTTCGCCGAGGCCCAGCAGGGCACCGAGGTCGAGGTGCGCGCCGAAGCCCCCACGGAGCTGATCAAGCAGCTGGAGGAGGCGACCGAGGACGTCGAGATCGTCAAGGCCAGCCTGAAGACCAAGGGGGTCCGCACCGGCATGCTGCTGTTCAAGACGGTGGGCCGGGTGGCGCTGATGTCCGGGATGAACCCGGTGTCGATGGCCTTCGGCGTCCTCAGCGGCGTCGGCGGACTGCGCGCCGGGGCCAAGCACGACGTGCAGGAACGCCGCCAGAAGGCCAAGGCTGCGGTGAACCAGTACGTCGAGGACCTGAAGTTCCACATCGCCAAGGACTCCAAGGACACCATCCGCCGGATGCAGCGCGAGATGCGGCAGGGCTACTCCGCGCGGGCCGCGGAGCTGCAGAACGCGGCGGCCCAGTCGGTGGCGGCGGCGAAGAAGTCGCTGCAGGCCGACAAGGCCCAGCGGGAGCGCCGCCTGCCCGAGATCGAGCAGGCGCGCAAGTCCGTGGCGGCGCTGCGAAAGAAGTCCGAAGCACTCTTCAGGGCAAGTGGAGGCGGGGTTCGTGATGAACAACTCGTCGCTCATCCAGCAGGTTGACCAGGTCATCCGGTCCGCGGCAACGGCCTACGCGGGCACTCCGGCCGAGCCGTCGGTGAAGACCCTCGCGGTGCGGGTGCGCCAACCGCTGCGGGTGGCCATCGCGGGCAAGGTCAAGGCGGGCAAGTCCACCCTGCTCAACGCGCTGATCGGCGAGGAGCTGGCGGCCACGGACGCTGGCGAGTGCACCCGCATCATCACCTGGTTCCAGCACGGTGCGGGATGTCGTGTGCTGCTGCAGCCCAAGCAGGGCGAGCCGCGCCAGGTCCGGTACACCCGCCCGGACAGCCGCGCCCTCGAGATCGACCTCGGTGGCGCCCGGGCGGCGGAGGTGGAGCGGCTGGTGGTGGAGTGGCCGTCCACCGCGCTGCGCAACTTCATGCTCATCGACACCCCCGGGATCGGCTCGGTGTCGACGGACATCTCCGAGCGGGCCCAGGACTTCCTGACCCCAGCCGACGGCCGGGTCACGCCCGCCGACGCGGTGCTGTACCTGATGCGCTACGCGCACAACGAGGACATCCGGTTGCTGGAGGCGTTCCACGACGACGACATCGTGCAGCCGACACCGGTCAACGCGGTGGGCGTGCTCTCGCGCGCCGACGAGATCGGCGCGGGCAAGATGGATTCGATGGCCAGCGCGGCACGCGTGGCCGACACCTACCGCAGGAGCGAGCAGGTGCGTCGGCTGTGCCAGACGGTGCTGCCCGTGACCGGTCTGCTCGCCTACACCGGGCGCACCCTGCGCGAGCAGGAGTACCACGCGCTGGACCTGCTGGCCAAGGCCCCGGCTGATGCCCTGGCCCCCACGCTGGTGTCGGTGGACCGCTTCATCAAGCTGGACTGCCCCGCCGCGATCAACGCCGAGTGGCGCAGCGACCTGCTCAGGCGCCTCGGCCTGTACGGCCTGCGGCTGGGCATCGAGCTGATCCGGTCCGGCAAGTGCACGAGCTCCGCGCAGCTGGCCGCGATGCTCATCGAGCACTCCGGGCTGCGGCAGCTGGTCGCGGCACTGGGCACCCAGTTCGCCGCCCGCGCCGAGGTGCTGAAGGCCCGGTCCGCGCTGCAGGCGCTGGGTTCCGTGCTGCGGCAGATGCCGTTGGAGGGAAACAAGCAACTGTCGGCTGAAGTGGAGCGGGTGTGGGCTGGCGCTCACGAGATCGCTGAGCTCCGGCTGCTCAACTCCCTGCGGCAGGACCCCGCCGGACTGACCGAGGAGGAAGTCGTGGACGCCGAGCGCCTGCTGGGCAGCTCCGGGGTCACCACGGCCCGCCGCCTCGGGCTGGCACCGGACGCCGACGCGGGCGCTGTCCAGCACGCCGCGCAGGAAGCGCTGGCCCGGTGGCAGCGCCGCGCGGAGAACCCGGCCAGCCTCCGGCAGTCGGTGTCGGCTGCCCAGGTTCTCATCCGCACTTGTGAAGGGATGCTGGGTGATCTCGAGCTGACCGGGTGACCCCGGCGGATCCCGCCGGGCCGGACACGTCCAGCTCGGCGGGCGGGAAGGAGGTTCCCGTGCAGAACGTGGGACCGAAGGCGAATCCTGGACTACCGAACGACAGCGGCGTCCCGTTCCCGGGCCCCGTGCACGAAGGCGACTTCACCGACGAGCACGCGGGACGGCACGCGGGAGAGGTGCTCGGCAGCGCCCTCGGGGGTACGGCGGGCTCGGAGCTCGGACCCGCCGGGGGGTGGGCCGGTGGCGCGGTCGGCGAAGGGGTCGGCGGCATCCTCGGCGACGGTGTTGATTACGCCCGCGGCATGGAGGTGGTGGGCGAGGAGGACCTCCCGCCCACCCCGGACCCCGCCGACGCGGGAGCGCCGGGAACCACCCTCGACGAGGACGGCGGTGGCGTGTGCCTGCCCGGCACCGACGAGGCAGGCGGGATGTCGGCGGACGGGGACGCGTGGGACGGCGGCTACTCCGCCGAACCCAACATGTCCGTCGACCCGAACGCGACGCTCGACGACGACTACTCCACCGAACCGAGCACCTACGACGGCGGATTCTCCGCCGAACCAGACACGCTCGAGGGCGGCTACTCCGCCGAACCTGACACGTTCGACGACGGCGACTACTCCACCGAGCCAGACACGTACGACGACGGCGACTACTCCACCGAGCCAGACACGTTCGACGACGGCGACTACTCCACCGAACCCAACATGTGCGTCGATGCGGACGCTCTCGACGGTGGCTACTCCTCCGAAGCGGACGCTCTCGACGGTGGCTACTCATCCGAAGCGGACGCGCTGGACGACTCCGCGGAGTAGCGGGCAACCGCAGCCACCCACCGCCGGTGGAGGTGATCACCCCTACGTCCTCGCTGATCACCTCCGGCGGGCGGACCGGTCAGGCCGAGGACCTCACGAGCGGTCCCGGTCCTCGACAGCGCGCGCGGCCCGCTCCGCCTCGGGCCCCCAGCACTCGACGCCGGTCAGCCCGATCGAGGCGGGGTCGAAGGTCGGCTCCTGGCCACGCCGCCGCTGGGCGTCGAAGTCGCGCAGGACCCGCAGGGCCGGTTTGGCGAGGAACAGCAGGCACAGCATGTTGACCCAGGCCAGGGCGGCGTAGCCGACGTCGCCGATCGCCCAGATCAGGTCGGCGGACTGCACCGCACCCCAGAACGTCATTCCGAGCAGCAGCACCTTGAGCACCGCGGTACCCGCGGCCGGGGTCCGGTCGAGCACGTAGGTCAGGTTCGTCTCGCTGATGTAGTAGAAGGCCACCAGCGTCGAGAAGGCGAACAGCGCGATCGCCACCGCGACGAACGGCCCACCCGTCCCGGAGAACACCGAGTCCATCGCCGCCTGGGTGTAGGCCGGACCCGCTTCGGTGCCGGGCAGGTTCGTGGCCAGCGCGGGACCACCCGCGGGCTCGACGTTGTAGGCACCGGTCACGATGATCATCAGGCCGGTGGCCATGCAGATGAACAGCGTGTCGATGTAGATCGAGAAGGACTGCACGAGCCCCTGCTTGGCGGGGTGGGAGACCTGGGCCGCGGCCGAACCGTAGGTGCCCTCACCAACTCCGGCGACGTTGGAGAACAACGCGCGCCGCACACCCCACGCGATCGCCGAACCCAGGATCCCGCCGAACACGGAGTGGGCGCCGAACGCGCTGGAGAGCACGAGCCCCACCGCGGCGGGCAGCGCGGTGGCGTTGGAGGCCAGCACGACCACGGCGGCGAGGATGTAGAGACCGGCCATGAACGGCACGATGACCTCGACGAACTTCACGATGCGCTGCCGCCCGCCGATGATGATGAGCGCCAGCGCACCGGTGATTACCAGGCCGGTGACCAACGGGTCGACGCCCAGCGCGGACTCGAAGCTGCTGGAGATGGCGTTGGACTGGATCCCGGGCGCCAGCACCGCGTAGAGCAGCGCGGCGACCGACGCCGCCACCACCGCGACCTTGCGCAGCCCGAGGCCCTTCTCGATGTAGTAGGGCAACCCGCCGCGGAACTGCCCGTCGATCCGGCGCTTGTAGACCTGGGCGAGGGTGGATTCCACGAAAGCGGTTGCGCCGCCGAGGAAGGCCATCACCGCCATCCAGAACAACGCCCCCGGACCGCCCGCGGCGATCGCGGTCGCGACACCGGCGATGTTGCCCACGCCGATCCGGCTCGACAGCGTCAGCGACAGCGCTTGGAACGAGGAGATCCCCTCCTCGGACTTCTCCCCCCGGACGATCTGGCGAACCATCTCGGGCAGCAGCCGGACCTGCAGGCACCGCGTCACCACGGTCAGCACCAGCCCGAACCCCAGCACCAGCACGACCAGTGGGGCCCAGAGCCAGTCGTTGATCTGAGTCAACACGTCCATTCGCGAGGTCCTCCTCGTTGAGACGGCGAACGTGGGGTGTGACATATAACATTGCACAGACACCCCGTCTAGCCCCCGCCACGAACAAGCACGACACGGGCACCGGCAAACGCGCCGGTCGTCGAGGCTCTCGCAGAGGCGGCCACGACCCGCGGAGACCGCGATTTCAACGTGGTGATCTCACCGGACCCGCACAGGCGAGTCGCCGGACGATTCACAGTTTCAACTGAAACTGTAACCCCAGGTGAGCGCCAGAACCGCTTCCACCGGCCCCCAGTGCCGGTCACGCGATGAAGGACATCCTTCTCCGGCCGGTGAAGGGTGCCTTCACTGCGGGTGCGCAAGAGTGGCGACGCGTCGCCGGAGGGATGAGGACGGTTACAGTTTCAACTGAAACTGTAACCGGTGATGCGTCGGGGCGCTTACTGAGATCGCCTCAATGGAGATCAGACGTCCGGTTTCCATTGAAATCGCTCCGAGAAGGCCGGAGCGGGCGGAGGATTCGACCCTGACGCGCCACGGTGGGGCCTTGTCAGGGCCTGTGCAATGTCACATACTACCGCCGTCGCACCTTCCCCCTGAATGAAGCGGAGGCTCGATGAGCGAGCAGCTCAAGCCCTGGCACGGCATCCACGTCGCCTCGGCCCTGCAGTTCAACGACGACCTGTCGGTCGACTACGACGGCTTCGCCGAGCACGTCCAGTGGCTCGCGGCGAACGGCATGCACGGCATCACGCCGAACGGATCGCTGGGCGAGTACCAGACGCTGACCGACGAGGAGCGGGCCCGCGTGGTCACCACCGCGGTCGAGGCGGCGCCCGAGGGCTTCCACGTGATGCCCGGTGTCGCCGCCTACGGCGCGCTGGAGACCCGGCGCTGGGTCGAGCAGGCCGCCGAGGCGGGCGCGCACTCGGTGCTGATGCTGCCGCCGAACGTCTACCGCGCCGAGCGCGAGGCGATCCTGGAGCACTACCGGATCGCGGCGGAGGTCGGCATCCCGATCGTCGCCTACAACAACCCCTACGACACCAAGATCGACCTCTCCCCCGCGCTGCTGGCCGAGCTGCACGCCGAGGGCCACATCGTCGGCGTCAAGGAGTTCACCGGCGACGTGCGGCGCGCCTACGAGATCCAGGAGCTGGCCCCCGAGCTGGACCTGCTGATCGGCACCGACGACGTGCTGCTGGAACTCGGCCTGGCCGGTGCGGTGGGCTGGATCGCGGGCTACCCCAACGCCCTGCCCACGGCCAGCCTCGAACTCTACAGCCTGGCCACCTCCGGCAACCCGGCCGACATCGGCAAGGCGCTGCCGATCTACCGCGACCTGCACCGGTTGCTGCGCTGGGACTCCAAGACCGAGTTCGTGCAGGCCATCAAGCTGTCGATGGACGTGGCCGGGCGCAAGGGCGGCAGGTGCCGCCCGCCGCGCTCGCCGCTGACCCCGGAGATCGCCGCGAAGGTCACCGCCGACACCGAGGCAGTCCTGGCCAAGGGCTACAAGTGAGCACCCGGGGTGGGGCGGTGGCCGCCGTCCCACCCCGACCCCGACCACCGCGCACCCCCACGGAAGGCACCACCGCATGACGACCCCCGAGACGGACCTGACGCACCCGATCACCGCCCCGGCCGAGCCGACCACCGCGGCGGAAGCCGACCGGATCGTCACGGCCGCCGCCGAAGCGGCTCCGGTATGGGCGAACACCGACCGCGCCACGCGCAGCCGCGCGCTGGACGCGATCGCCGACGCGCTCGACGCCGCCGCGCCGGTGCTGGTCCCGACCGCGCAGCGCGAGACGCACCTCGCCGAGGGCCGGTTGACCGGTGAGCTCAAGCGCACCACCTTCCAGCTCCGGCTGTTCGCCGAGGCGGTCCGTGAGGGCGGCTACCTCGACGCGCGGATCGACCGCGCCGACCCCGAGTGGCCGATGGGTGCACCGCGCCCGGACCTGCGCCGCTGGCAGGTCCCGGTCGGACCGGTCGTGGTCTTCGCGGCCAGCAACTTCCCGTTCGCCTTCAGGGTCGCCGGCGGCGACACCGCCTCCGCGCTGGCCGCGGGCTGCCCGGTCGTCCTCAAGGCCCATCCCGGGCACCCGGACCTGTCCGCGACCACCGGTGCCGTGGTGCGCGCAGCGCTGGCGCGCGGGGGTTTCCCGCCCGGGGTCTTCGACCTCGTCTGGGGTGACGAAGCCGGTCGCGCCGCCCTGTCACACCCGCTGGTCAAGGCCGGGGCCTTCACCGGCTCCATCACCGGCGGGCGCGCCCTGTTCGACATCGCCAGCTCCCGACCGGAGCCGATCCCGTTCTTCGGCGAGCTGGGCAGCGTCAACCCGGTCTTCGTGACGCGTGCCGCCGATGCGGCTCGTGGTGCTGAGATCGCCGCGGAGTTCGTCAGTTCCTTCACCCTCGGCGCGGGGCAGTTCTGCACCAAGCCCGGGGTGTTGCTCGTCCCGGATTCAGCTGCGGTCACCGATGCCTTGCGCGCCGCCGAGTTGACGCAGTCCGCCCCGCTGCTCAACGACCGCATCGCCGCGGGCCACCGCGCAACGCGCGAAGCGCTGAGCTCCAAACCGGGCGTCGAGGTCCTGCGCGCGGGGGCGACCCCGGAAGGTGACGCGCCGACCCCGACCCTGCTCAGCACCGACGTCACCACCCTGCTCGCCGACCTCGACGGGCTGCTCACCGAGTGCTTCGGCCCGACCTCGCTGGTGGTGACCTACGACGAGGAGCAGGACCTGGTCCGGGTCGCCGAGGCCCTCGACGGGCAGCTCACCGCGACGCTGGTCGCCGAGGAGACCGACGTCGTGGCCGCGGACCTGGCGCGGGCCCTGGTCGGCAAGGCCGGGCGCCTGCTGTGGAACCAGTGGCCCACCGGGGTGTCAGTGACCCACGCCCAGCAGCACGGCGGCCCCTACCCCGCCACGACGGCCCCGGCGACGACCTCGGTCGGCACCGCCGCGATCACCCGCTTCCTGCGACCAGTGGCGTACCAGAACTTCCCCCAGCACCTGCTGCCTGATGAGCTGTCCGACACGCCGACCGCACCCGTGCCCCGCCGGGTCGACGGCGCGCTGGAGAACTGACACCCCCACCTGGCCCGGTCCGGGCCCGCAGCCGAGAGGAGCGGTCGATGAGGACCACTCGAGTCCTGCACGCCGTGGATTCCCACACCGAGGGCATGCCCACCCGCGTCATCACCGGCGGCGTCGGCGTCCTGCCCGGGGCGACGATGGCCGAGCGGCGGCAGTGGTTCATCGAGAACAACGACGACCTGCGCACCCTGCTGATGTGCGAACCCCGCGGGCACGCCTCGATGTCCGGGTCGATCCTGCAGCCCCCGACCCGCCCGGACGCGGACTGGGGCGTGCTGTTCATCGAGGTCTCCGGGCTGCTGCCGATGTGCGGGCACGGCACCATCGGCACCGCCACCGTCCTGGTCGAGTCCGGGATGGTGCCGGTGACCGAACCGGTCACCCGGGTCCGCCTGGACACCCCGGCCGGGCTCGTGGTGGCCGACGTCGCGGTCCGCGACGGGCACGCCGAGTCGGTGACGATCAAAAACGTCCCCTCCTTCAGCCACGCGCTGGACCAGGAGGTCGAGGTGTCCGGCTTCGGCGCGGTGGTCTGCGACATCGCCTTCGGCGGCAACTTCTACGCCATCGTCGACCTGGCCGACCTGGGGCTTCCCTTCGAGCGCTCAGCCAAGCAGCAGCTCCTCGACGCCGGGCTGGCGATCATGTCGGCGGTCAACGAGCAGGCCCGCCCGGTGCACCCCGAGCGGCCCGACATCTCCGGCTGCCACCACGTCTACCTCAAGGCGCCCGGTTCGACCGCCCAGCACTCGCGGCACGCGATGGCCATCCACCCGGGCTGGTTCGACCGCTCGCCGTGCGGCACCGGCACCAGCGCGCGGATGGCGCAGCTACACGCCCGCGGCGAACTCGCCCTCGGCACCGACTTCACCAACGAGTCCTTCATCGGCACCACGTTCGTCGGTCGGCTCGTCGAGCAGACCGAGGTGGGTGGTCGCCCCGCGGTCGTCCCGACGATCACCGGGCGGGCCTGGATCACCGGCACGGCGCAGTACATGCTCGACCCGTCCGACCCGTTCCCGGCGGGCTTCGAGCTCTGACGCGCACCCCACCCGAACCGAGCAACGGAGGCAGCGATGGCCCATGCGGCTGACGTCGTCGTCATCGGCGCAGGCGCCCTCGGCGCCGCGTGCGCCCACTTCGCCACCGAGCGGGGCCTGCGCGTCCACGTCGTCGAACGCGGCCAGATCTCCAGCGGGACCACCAGCGCCTGCGAGGGCAACCTGCTGGTCTCGGACAAGGAAGCCGGGCACGAGCTCGACCTGGCGCTGTACTCGAACCAGGTCTGGCGCACCGACCTCGCCCCGCACAACCACCTGTGGGAGTTCGAGCGCAAGGGCGGGCTGATCGTGGCCGCCACCGAGACCGGTGCGCAGAACCTCGCCGGGCTCGCCCAGCGCCAGCGCGCCGCCGGGATCGAGGTCACCGACGTGCCCGCCGACCGAATCCACGACTACGAACCGCACATCACCGACGGCCTGGCCGCGGCCGCGTTCTACCCCCAGGACTGCCAGGTCCAGCCGATGCTCATGGCCGCGCACCTGGTCCGCCTCGCCCGCGAGCGGGGCGCGCGGGTCTGGACCCGCACCGAGGTCACCGGGCTGCTGCGGGACGGTGACCGGGTCACCGGGGTCGTCACCAGCGGCGGCGAGATCCACGCCGACCACGTCATCAACGCGGCCGGGACCTGGGCCGGGGACATCGCCCAGCTGGCCGGGGTGGCGGTGCCGATCATGCCGCGGCGCGGGTTCGTGCTGATCACCGAGCCGCTGCCGAAGACGGTGTTCCACAAGGTCTACTCCGGCGACTACGTAGCCAGCACCACCTCCTCCGACGAGGGGTTGCAAACCTCCACCGTCATCGAGGGCACCCGGGCGGGCACCATCCTGATCGGGTCCTCGCGGGAGCGGGTCGGCTTCGACACCACCACCTCGCTGCCCGCGCTGCGCCAGATCGCGGCGAAGGCACTGGACCTGTACCCGGCGCTGGCCAGGACGAAGATCATGCGCAACTACTCCGGGTTCCGCCCGTACTGCGCCGACCACCTGCCGGTGATCGGCCACGACCCGCGCGCGCCCGGCCTGTGGCACGCGGCCGGGCACGAGGGCGCCGGGATCGGGCTCTCGGTGGGCTCGGCGAAGCTGCTCGTCCAGCAGCTGACCGGCGAGCAGCCCGACCTCGACCTCGCACCGTTCGCGCCCGAGCGCTTCGACCTCGCGGAGGCATCGTGAAACCCGCCCAGTCCCAGCACGAACCGGCCGCGCCGGAGCACTTCGAGATCGTCTTCGACGGCCGCCCGCTGCCCGCGGTCCCCGGGCAGAGCGTCGGATCAGTCCTGGCCGGTGCGGGGATCCGCTCCTGGCGCACCACCCGCGTCCACCAGCGCCCGCGCGGCCTGTTCTGCGGGATCGGCGTCTGCTACGACTGCCTGATCACGGTCAACGGCGTGCCCAACCAGCGGGCGTGCCTGGTCCCCGCCCAGCCCGGCATGACGTTGCGCAGCACCGCACCCGGCGAAGGCCCCTGCACCACGGGAGACGACACCGATGCTTGAGAACCACTTTGACATCGCCGTGGTGGGTGCCGGACCCGCCGGGCTGGCCGCCGCTGTCACCGCCGCCGAGCACAACCGCTCGGTCGTGCTCGTCGACGCGGGTGAGCAACCCGGGGGCCAGTACTGGCGCCACCCCGACGAGAACGCGCCCCGCGGCGAGGAATCCCTCGGCCACCACGACTGGTCGCTGTTCAGCAACCTGCGCTCCCTGCTGCACCGTTTCTCCCGCGATGGCCGCATCACCCACCTGCCGCGCCACCAGGTCTGGTTCGTCGAGCGCACCGGCTCCTCGCGCACCCTGCACCTGACCACGTCCTACGCCGAGGCCGCGTGCGTCGACGACGAGCAGCAGCAGTCGGTCACCGCCGACGCGCTCATCCTGTGCCCCGGCGGCTACGACCGGCAGCTGCCGATCCCGGGGTGGGACCTGCCCGGGGTGATGGCCGCCGGAGGGGTCCAAGCCCTGCTCAAGGGGCACCGCACGCTGGCGGGCCGCCGCGCGGTCGTGGCCGGGACGGGCCCGTTCCTGCTCCCGGTGGCCACCGGGCTCGCGGCGGCGGGCGCGGAGGTCGTCGCGGTGTGCGAGGCCGGGTCGGTCACCGGCTGGGCCCGGCACCCGCTCGCCGCGGCCGCGGTGCCCGCGAAGGCTCGGGAAGCCCTGGATCACGCCGCGTCGCTGCTCCGCCACCGCATCCCCTACCGCCAGCGCACGGCGGTCACCGCCATCCACGGCACCGACGCGGTCCGCTCAGTGGAGCTGTCCAGGTTGGACCGCCAGGGCCGCGTGCGCCGCCGCGTCTGCGACGTCCAGGTGGACCTGGTGGCGCTCGGCTGGGGCTTCACGCCGTCGCTGGAGCTCGTCACGGCGACCGGTGCCGCGACCCGCAAGGACGTCGACGAGTCGCTGGTCGCGGTGGTCGACTCCGAGCAACGGACCACCGCGCCCGGCGTCTACGCGGCCGGGGAGGCCACCGGTGTCGGCGGCGCGCTCCTGGCGGTCGCCGAGGGCGAGCTCGCCGGGCTCACCGCCGCGCGGGACCAGGGGCAGCCGGTGTCGCAGCCGCGGGTCCAGGTGCTGTGGAAGCGCATCGACCGCCACCGCCGCTTCGCCACCGCGATGCACGCCGCCCACCCGGTGCCGCACCGCTGGCACGAGTGGCTGCGCCCCGGCACCACCGTCTGCCGCTGCGAGGAGGTCAGCTTCGGGCAGGTGTGCGCCGCCCGGGACGAGCTCGGCGCCGGCGACGCCCGGACCGTCAAGCTGCTGGCCCGCCCCGGGATGGGCTGGTGCCAGGGCCGGGTGTGCGGCTACGCCACCGCGAAGCTCGCGGCCGCGCAGGAGGGGCGCGAGCTGACCGCCGACGACCTGCGGCCCACCGCCAAGCAGTCCTTCACCGCACCCGTCGCGCTCGAGCAGCTCGCGGGCCTCCCGCACTCCGGCGAACCGGGCGAACGGCAACCGTAGTACCACGTCACATACCATGGACGGGGACGGATTGGGGAGGTTGTGGTGGCTCCGAGCCTGGTTCAGATGGAGAAGGTCAGCCTGCGCGACCGCGTCGGGCGGGCCCTGCGAGCGGCGATCATCTCCGGCGAGATGGAACCCGGTGTCGTGTACTCGGCGCCCTCGCTCGGCGCCCGGTTCGGCGTCTCGGCCACCCCGGTCCGGGAGGCGATGCTCGACCTGGTCCGCGAGGACCTCGTGGAGATCGTCCCCAACAAGGGTTTCCGGGTCACCGAGGTCAGCGAGGACGACCTGGACCAGATCACCGAGATCCGGCTGCTGATCGAACCGCCCGCGGTCAGCGGGATCACGTCGGTAATCCCGGAGGAGGACTTCGCCGAGCTGCGGGAGCTCGCGCAGCACATCGTGGACGGCGCCGAGGCCGGTGACCTGGTCGACTACACCGAAGCCGACCGCGTCTTCCACCTGCGCCTGCTCTCCTACGCCAACAACCCGCGCATGTCCAACCTCGTCTCCGACCTGCGCGCCCACACCCGCCTCTTCGGCTTGGCGGCACTGCTGGAACGCGGTGAGCTCGTCGACGTCGCGCGTGAGCACCACGCCATCGTCGACGCCATCGAGTCGCGCGACCAGGGAGCTGTCGAGGCCGTGATGCGCGACCACATCAGCCAGGTCCGGGGGCGTTGGGCGGACCCCGACCGGGAGAGGTCCGACTGACCTGGCGGCACGCCCTGGCGCCCGGCGATCAGGTCGCGGACCGGAAAAGTGGCCCGGCCAGTAATCTGGAACGGAGATCGCCGAGGCCGCGCAGGGAGTCGCGATGGAACTGAGACACCTCGCCGGGTTCGTCGCCGTGGCCGAGGAGCTCCACTTCGGTCGCGCCGCCGCCCGCCTGCACATGTCGCAGCCGCCGCTGAGCCAGCAGATCCGCGCGCTGGAGAAGGACCTCGGCGTGGCGCTGTTCGAGCGCAACACGCGGTCGGTGCAGTTGACCGCGGCCGGTCGCACCTTCCTCGGACCAGCCCGCGACGCGCTGGCCGCCGCCGCGGTCGCGCGACGTGCCGCCCGGGCCGCCGGGCGCGGCGAGGTCGGGGCGGTGTCCCTGGGGTTCGCGGGCGCGAGCAGCGCCGTCACCCTGCCGGTGCTGACCCGTGCCGTCGCCGCGGAGCTGCCGGGCGTGGAGATGGCGTTGCGCGGTCCGTGGTACTCGGGCGAGACCACCGGGCGGATCGCCGAGGGCAGCCTCGACCTCGGGTTCGCCACCGTCTCCAGCACGCGCGGGCTCGCCTCCAGGCTGGTGCGGCGGGACCGGCTGATGGTCGCCCTCGCCGATGTGCACCCGCTGGCCGACCGGTCCGAGATCGCCCTCGCCGAACTCGCCGAGGAGCGGTTCGTCGCGTTCCCGGCCGGGCGCGGCTCCGAGGTGCGCGAGCTGTTCGCCAGGTCCTGCCTCGACGCGGGTTTCATGCCCACCGTGACGCAGGAGGCCCCGGACTCCTTCAGCCTGCTGGCCATGGTCGGCGCGGGCGTCGGCGTCGCGCTCGTGGTCGAGGCGGCGAGGAGCATCCGGCTCGACCACGTGACCTTCGTGCCGCTGAGCGGCCCCGCCCCGGTGCTGCCGGTCTCCCTCGTGTGGCGGCAGGGCGACGAGTCCGCCGTCCTGCGTGCGGTGCTGGAGCTCGCCGAGCAGGTCCTGCCGACACCGGAGGACTAGGTCGGGAGACGACTCACCGGAGCGTCGAATTGGTCTTGGACCATTCCTAATCCGGGGTGTCATGGTGGTCCCCGTCACTCGCCGCCCGCCGGGCGCGCGATGACGTGGAGGCAGCGCTCAGGGAGGAGCACGCCATGGCCGAACACCCGCCGACACCGGCGAAGATGAGCCGGGACGCCCGCCGCGCCGGTATCAGCGCCTTCGCCGGGACCACCCTCGAGTGGTTCGACTTCTACATCTACGGCTCCGCGGCGGCCCTCGTCTTCGGGAAGGTCTTCTTCGCCGGTGCCCCCGCCGCCGTCGGCACCCTCGCCGCGTTCGGCACGTTCTGGGTCGGGTTCCTGGCCCGGCCGCTCGGCGGGTTGATCTTCGGGCACTTCGGCGACAAGCACGGCCGCAAGTCCGCGCTGGTCGTGACCCTGACGATGATGGGCCTGGCCACCGTGGCCATCGGGTTGCTGCCCGGCTACGCACAGATCGGCGTCGCCGCACCGGTCCTGCTCGTCGTCCTGCGGATGGTGCAGGGCGTGGCGGTCGGCGGCGAGTGGGGCGGCGCGGTGCTCATCGCCACCGAGTACGCCCCGCCCGGCAAGAAGCTGCTCTACGGGGCCTTCGCCCAGCAGGGCTCCCCCGTCGGCAACCTGCTGGCGACGCTGGCGTTCCTCGCCGTCGCGCAGCTGCCCGACGCGGCCTTCCTCGGGTGGGGGTGGCGGGTGCCGTTCCTGGCCTCCGCCGTGCTGATGGTCGTGGGCCTGCTCATCCGGCTCCGGCTCGCCGAAACCCCGGAGATGACCCGGCTGCTGGAGCAGAAGAAGGACACCGGGCTGCCCGCGAAGGTCGTGCTGACCCGGTACCCGGGGCTGCTGGCCCTCGGCACCTGCGCCTGCATCGCCGGGGTCGCTCTCACCTACGTCAAGAGCACCTTCGCGCTGTCCTGGGCCACCACCGGCGACGCCCCGCTGTTCGACCGCACGACGTTCCTGGTGATCGTGTCGATCTCGCTGGCCGTGCAGGTCGTCGGGCAGCCGTTCGGCGCCGTGCTGGGCAGTCGGATCGACCTGCGGCGCGCGGTGTTCCTGATGCTGCTGCCCGAGGTCATCTTCCTGCCGCTGCTGTTCGCGCTGGTGCACACCGGGTCGTTCTGGTGGGCCACCATCGGCATGGCGCTGGCCACCGTCCCGCACGCGATGTACTACGCGGTCATGGCGGGCGTGCTCTCCGCCGCCTTCCCCACCGAAGTCCGCTACACCGGGATCTCGCTGTCCTACCAGCTCTGCGCCACGGTGTTCTCCGGCACCGCGCCGTTCTTCTGCCAGCTGCTGCTCACCACCACCGGGACGATCTGGTCCGTCGTCGGGCTCGGCCTGCTCTACGTCGTGATCACCCTGGCGGCCGTGGTGCCACTGCTGCGCCGGATCACCGTCACCGCACCACGACCCGCTGCCGCGCCCGCCCCGGCGCGCTGACACCACCTCGGAAGTGGAGGCAACCGGCATGAACTTCGCCGACCTGGATCCAGCGCTGCGTCCGCTGCTGGACCGCTACCTGGCCCCGGACGACCGGGCCCGCGTCGAACCCGTGCTCACCGAGCTCGGCGCGCTCGCCGCCGGGGAGCTGGACCGGCTCGCCGCGGCCGCGGAGACCAACCCGCCTGCCCTGCGGGCGTTCTCGCCGAGTGGTGACCGGGTGGACGAGGTCGTCTTCCACCCCGCCTACCAGCAGCTGGTGGAGATCGGGTTCTGCCGCTTCGCCCTCGCCGCGCTCTCTCACCGGGGCGTGCTCGGCTGGTCGCGACCGGCACCCCACGTCGTCAAGTACGCGTTGTCCTACCTGTTCTCCCAGGCCGAGTACGGCCTGGGCTGCCCGATCAACATGACCGACTCGGCCGCCCGGGTGCTGAGCATGTTCGACCCGACGACCTTCCGCGCCGAGATCGAGGCGCTCACCTCCACCGACCCCGAGCAGCACGCCACCGGTGCGATGTTCATGACGGAGGTCGACGGCGGCACCGACCTCGCGCGGACCGCGACGGTGGCCACCGACCACGGCACCCACTGGACTCTCACCGGCCGGAAGTGGTTCTGCTCCAACGTCACCGCCGACATCATCCTCACCCTCGCCCAGGTCCCCGGACAGGGCGAGGGCACCCGGGGACTGGGCATGTTCCTGCTCCCGCGGGTGCGCCCCGACGGAACCCGCAACAGCTACCGGGTCGACCGGCTCAAGGACAAGCTCGGCACCCGCTCCATGGCCAGCGGCGAGGTCACCCTCGACAACGCCTACGCCCAGCCGGTCGGGGACCTCACCCGCGGCATCCAGCAGATGCTGGAGATGGTCAACCACTCCCGCGTCTCCAACGTCATGCGCTCCACCGCGCTGATGCGCCGCTCGGTCCACGAGGCGGTCACCCACGCGCGGCAGCGGATCGTGTTCGGCAGGTCCCTGTTCGACCAGCCGCTGATGCGGCGCACCCTGCTGGGCCTGCAACTGGACGTCGAAGCCGCGTTGGGCGTGGTGCTGGAGATCGGTGACCAGCTGGAGAAGGGCGACGGCGACGACGAGGCGGCCCGCACCACCGCTCGCGTGCTCACCCCGATGGCGAAGTACTCGGTGTGCAAGCGCGGCCGCTGGGTCACCTCGGAGGCCATGGAGGTCCGGGGCGGCAACGGCTACATCGAGGACTGGGTCAACCCGCGACTGGTGCGCGATGCCCAGCTCGGTTCCATCTGGGAAGGCGCCTCCAACGTCGTCGCCCTCGACGTGCTGCGCTGCATGCGCCTGCAGGGCGCGCACCGCGTCCTCGCCGACACCTACCGGGAGCGACTGACCGGTGCAGAGGCTGAAGTTCCCCTGGTGGAACGGCTTTCCGAGCACTGGCGGGACCTGCGCGCCCGGGGGGAGTGGTTGTTGGAGCGCGGCCGGGCCGAGCAGGAGATGGCCGCAGGCGACTACACCGAGGCGCTCTGCCAGGCCGTGATGGCCACCGTGCTCGTGGAACAGGCCGCCTGGGAGGCGAAGGAGGGCTACGGCCGCCGCAAGGCCCTGGTCGCCGAGGCGTTCCTGCAGCGGCTGTTCACCCCCGAGGAGATCCCGACCGCCGCGCTCGACGCGCTCCCGGCCATCGTCGACGGCGGCGACCCGGAGGTGGTCCGGTGAACGCCACCGCCCCGCTGGCCGGGATCCGCGTCCTGGACCTGTCGAAGATCCTCGCCGGGCCCTACGTCAGCCAAGCGCTGTCCGACATGGGCGCCGAGGTGGTCAAGGTCGAGCACCCCGACGGCGGCGACCCCACCCGCAAGTGGGGTCCGCCGTTCAACGGCCCGGACGCCACCTACAACCTCGCCGTCAACCGGAACAAGCGGTCGATCACCCTGGACCTCACCACCGAGGCGGGCCGGGACGTCGTCGACCGGCTGCTGGAGCGCAGCGACGTCGTCATCGACAACTTCCGGCCGGGCAGTTCGCTGGCGCGCGCCTTCCACGGACCGCAGTTGGTCGAGCGGCACCCGCAACTGGTCGCCCTGCACATCTCGGCCTACGGCGAGTCCGGACCGCTGCGCGACGAACCCGGTTACGACATGGTGGTGCAGGCCGCCGCCGGGTTGATGTCGCTGACCGGGGAGCCCGACGGCCCGCCGGTCAAGGCCGGGTTCGCCTTCGGCGACCTCGGTGCCGCGATGTGGGGCTTGACCGGGGTCCTCGCCGCCCTCGTGGAACGCGCCCGCACGGGACGGGGAAAGTACGTCTCGACCTCGTTGTACGAGTCGCAGCTGGCCTTCCACGCGAGCTTCGCGACCGGTTACTTCGCCACCGGCCAGAACCCGCCGCGCCTCGGTTCCGGGCACCCCAGCCTGGTGCCCTACCAGGCCTACCCCACCGCGGACGGGCACCTGGTCATCGCGGTGGGCAACAACGCGCAGTGGCGGGCGCTGTGCACGGCCCTGAACCGCCCCGAACTCGCCGAGCACCCCGACTACGCCACCAACGCGGACCGCGTCGACCACCGCGAGGAGGTCAACCGCGTGGTCGCTCGAGCGTTGCGCGCGAACAGCTCCGCGCACTGGTCGGACCTGCTCAAGCAGCACGGTGTCCCGGTCGCACCGGTCCGCACGCTCGCCGAGGTGTACCGCTGCCCGCAGACCACGGCGCTGGGGATGGTCGACAGCGTCGAGCACCCGGTCGTCGGGGAGTTGGAGCAGATCGCCCTGCCGGTCACCTTCGACGGGCAGCGTCCCCGCCCGCGCACCGCACCGCCCACCCTCGGTCAGCACACCCGGGAAGTCCTCGAATCGCTGGGCTACGACCAGGACGAGATCGCCCGCCTCCTCGACGGCAGGGCCCCGGGCGGGCCTGGGCAGAACTGACCGGCGCCTGACCGGCGCGGGTTCCGCGCCGGTCAGGCCTACGCGCGCGTGACCGACCCGAGCCGGTCACGGCAGCTGCCGAGGAAGTCCAAGTAGGACAGTAGTCCGACTGCACCCGATTGAGGCCTCGCAGACCAGTTCCCAATGAGACTCCCAAGCCCTCGGCTGGGTCAACCCGGGATTACCACGACCGCGCCCCAGAGGAGCAGTGGTGCCACGGCGGCCATCGCCAAACCGTAGAGGAGCAGGCTCCGGAACAGGGTGTCGCGCTGCTCGGCCGGAGCGTTGGCCACGACCAGGGCACCGTTGGTCGACAGCGGGCTGACGTCGACGATCGTCATCGCGACGGCCAGTGCCGCGGCGACGGTCGCCGGGTTGAGGTCGGAAACCGCGAGCACGGGCAGGATGAGCGGGATGATCGCCGAGATGATCCCGGTGGACGAGGCGAACGCGGAGACGATCGACCCGACGTAGCAGGCGATGAGCACGGCGAGCGTCGGCGTGGACGAGGCTGTGATGAACTCGGCGACGGCGTCGACGGTGCCGATGCGCTCGAGCAGGGCGACGTAGGTGAACACACCGCAGACCAGCAGGACCACACCCCAGGGCACCTCGCTGAGCGCGACCTTGGATACCTGCGGCTGCAGCAGCGCGAGCACGAAGGCACAAGCGAACGCGGTCAAACCGACGTGGGCCCCGAACCCGACCACTGCGACGACGAGCGCGCCCAGCGCGGCGAGGGTCGCTGCGTGGATGAACCTCGGACGCTGGCCCTCCTCCTCCGGTGCCGCGTGGTGCGTGACGCCGTCGATGATCGAGCCAGCGGGGCCGGACCCCCTGCGCGACAACCAGATCGCGAACACGACCACCGCGACGAGGGTGTTGGCGAGCGCGCTGACCAGGAAGACCTGCGCGGGGCTCCCGGTGATCCCGGCCCGTCCGAGGACCGAGTTCACGATGACGCCGAACACGCTGATCGGGGAGAGGACACCGGCGCCCCAGCCGTGCACGACCAGCAGGCCCATCACGACGTGCGAGATCCGGTAGCGCGTCGCCAGGGCCAGCGCCACCGGGGCGATCATCGCCACCGCGAAGACCGAACCGAGGGCCGCGAGCAGGCCGGTGATCGCGAAGACGATCCACATGACGACTGCCGGGCGGGCCCCGACCAGGGCGATGAGCCGGTTGATCAGGTGGTCGATCGTGCCGTTGCGCCGGGCGATGGTGAACAGGTAGGTGGTGCCCACGAGGATGACGAACACGTCGCCGGGGAACTCCCCCAGTAGCTCGTCGACGGGGAGGTGGAGCACCAGGACGCCGACGACCAACGTGCAGACCAGCGCGAGCGCGCCGAGGTTGAGCCCCAGGGCGGTGGTGAGCACGAAAGCCGCGACCAGCAGTGCGACAGCCAGGAAGTGGATCATCGGTGATGCTCTTTCATCTCCGGAGGAGCCCGGGCGAAACGGGGTCCGCGCGGGGGAAGCAGGGAGGAGGACGCTGACCTGCCTTCGGGTTCGGCAGCCTAAGCAGCCGGAGGCGGCTCGTTCCAGTCGAGAGGCACGAACCCGCCGTTCGAAGTTCTCGAATGCTGACCGGGCGCGGCAACGGCTTCGATGTTCGCGAAGCCCGCGTTCGCCAGTTTCGACTGGTCCGGCGGAGCCGAATCACCCTAGCCTGCTGGAAAATCAGCAAGTGATGGGTGGATGGATGCTGGACGACGCGCTTCGCGGCACCAAGGTGCTCGACCTCTCGAGGATCCTCGCGGGCCCCTGGTGCGCGCAGAACCTGGCGGACCTCGGCGCCGACGTGATCAAGGTCGAGAAGGTCGCCGGTGGCGATGACACCCGCGGGTGGGGGCCGCCGTACGTGGCGGGCACCGACCCCGGGGACGGCTTCTCCGCCTACTTCGTGGCCTGCAACCGGGGGAAGCGGTCGATCGCGGTGGACTTCTCGACCCCGCAGGGCCGTGATCTCATCCGCCGCCTCGCCGCGGATGCCGACGTCGTGGTGGAGAACTACCGGGCGGGCACCCTGGAGCGCCACGGCCTCGGCTACGCCGACCTGGCAGCCGAGAACCCGGGGCTGGTGTTCGTCTCGATCACCGGCTTCGGGCCGACCGGGCCGATGGCGGGAAAACCCGGCTACGACTACGTGTTCCAGGGCATGGGTGGCCTGATGAGCTACACCGGTCGTCCCGACGGCGAGCCGGGCGCCGGGCCGATCCGGACCGGCGTGGCCGTCGTGGACGTGATGACCGGCATGTACGCCACGACCGCGGTGCTGGCTGCCCTGGTGAAGCGCGCCGCGACCGGGCTCGGGCAGCAGGTCGACGTCGCGCTCCTGGACGTGGCCGTGGCCCTCAACGCCAACCAGGCCGCCAACTACCTCGTCTCCGGACGCCCACCGGAGCGGATCGGCACCGCGCACCCGAACTGCGCGCCGTACGACGTCTTCGCCTGCTCCGACGGCCACCTGATCCTGGCGATCGGCAACGACGGGCAGTTCGCCCGGTTCTGCGCTGCCGCCGGGCTCGACGGCCTCGCCGCGGACCCGCGGTTCGCGACAAACTCCGCCCGGCTGCGCAACATCGGGGCGCTCCGCCCGGTGGTGGCCGAGGTGATGCTCGGTCGAACGCGCGCGGACTGGGCGCGCACCCTCGACGACGCCGGGGTGCCCTGGGGCCCGATCAACGACCTCGCCGAGGTCTTCGCCGACGAGCAGGTGGTCCACCGCAGCATGCTGGTCGACACCCAGCACCCGGTCGCCGGGACCATCCCCGTGGTGCGCAACCCGCTGGTCCAGTCCGGGCCCAACCCCCTGCCGCCGCCGGGCGTCGGCGAGCACACGAGGCAGGTGCTGACCGAGACCGGGCTCACCGACGAGCAGATCGAGCACCTCATCCGCGAAGGCGTCATCGGCGCCACTCTGGAGGACAGGGCATGACCGGCCACCACCACACCGACCTCCCGCACGCCACTGCCCACGTCGACGCGTCCGGGATCGCCACGCTGACGATCACGAACGCCAAGTCGGTGAACGTCCTGTCGACCCCCGTGATCACCGACCTCACCACCGCGCTCACCGCGCTCGCCGACCGCGAGGACCTGCGAGCCCTGGTCCTGCGCGGCACCGGGGACAAGGCGTTCGTCGCGGGCGCCGACATCCACGAGATGGCCGGTCTCGACCCGTCGTCGGCCCAGGTGTTCATCGACCGGTTGCGCCGCCTGTGCGAAGCCGTCCGCCTGTTCCCCGTCCCCGTGATCTGCCGCATCCCGGGATGGGTCCTCGGCGGCGGGCTGGAGCTGGCGGTGGCGTGCGACATGCGGATCAGCAGCGACACCGCCCGATTCGGGATGCCCGAGGTCGCCGTCGGCATCCCCTCAGTCATCCACGCGGCCCTGATGCCCCGGCTGATCGGCGCCGCCCGCGCGTCCTGGCTGATGCTGACCGGCGAGTCGGTCAACGCCCGCACCGCGCTGAGCTGGGGTCTGGTCGACGAGACCGCCCCGCTGGAGGAACTCGACGCCCGCGTCGACGAGCACACCGCCCGCTTCGCCAGCTTCGGTCCGAAGGTGCTCCGCCAGCAGAAGCGCCTGCTGCGCGAGTGGGAGGGGCAGACGGTCGCCGAGGCCGTCACCGCCAGCGTCGCCGAGTTCGGCGCGGCGTTCACCACGGGGGAACCGCAGGGCTACATGCGGACCTTCCTCGAACGCACCCGCTGACCGTGTTGCCTGGTAAGCTCCCGCCCGCCGGAAAGCCCCCGCTGCTCGGGGGCAGGGCGGGAGTTCCCATGCGCTACGACCTCACCGACCTGCGGTTGTTCCACGCGATCGCCGAGGCCCAGAACCTCTCCGGCGGTGCTGCGGCCATGTACATCACGGCCTCGTCGGCCAGCTACCGGCTCAAGAACCTCGAGCACTCCATGGGCGTCGAGCTGTTCACCCGGAGCCCGCGCGGTATGCGCCTCACGCCCGCCGGGGAGGCGCTCCTGGACCACGTCCGCGAGGTCCTCGCGGGCATCACCCGCATGCAGGCCGACATCGCCCGCTTCTCGGCGGGCCTGCGCGGCAACATCCGCATGTGGGCCAACAGCAGCTCGCTCAACGGGTTCATCCTGCCCAGCGTCAGCCGCTTCCTCCTCGCCAACCCCGACATCAACATCGACCTCGAGGAACGCCCGAGCGGCACCATCGTCGCCGGGGTGGCCGACCGGGTGATCGACGTCGGCGTCTTCGCCGGTTCCGCCTCGGCGGGCGCCGACACCCGGATCGTGCGGTACGCGCAGGAGGACCTCATCATCGTCACCCCGCTCGGCCACCCCCTCGCGCAGTCCGACCGGGTCGACTTCGCCGCGGCGCTCGACTTCGACTTCGTCTGCATGAGCCGCGGCAGCAGCAACTTCCACTTCCTCCAGGAGACCTCCCGGCAGGCCGGGGCGCACCTCAACGTCCGCGTGCACGGCCACGACTTCGCCGCAGTGCTCCGACTCGTCGAAGCAGGTGTCGGCATCGCCCTGGTCCCCCGCAGCGTCGCCGAGAAGGAACTCCGGGACATGCGCATCGCCGGCCTCGCCCTCCCCGACCCCTGGGCCCGCCGAGAACTCCACCTGGTGACCCGGGAGGCAGAACCGCTCCCCGACTACCTCCAGGCCTTCGTCACCTTCCTCCTCGACGACCCCCGCGTCGCCGCCACCCGCGACCCCAGCTGACCCCGCCGAAGAGACCGGTCCCGGTGCGGAACGAGGGCTCCGCCGCCCGGTGCCCCACCGGGCTGGCGTCCGCCAACTCCACCCCAGTGCCGGATCGACCACCACGGCGCGGCTGACCGGAAAGTGCCGGATCCCGGCGCAGACCTCGGGCACCGGGCAGCGAGCTCGATGGTCCCGGGGCGGAGCCCGGATCCGGGCTGCGCTACGGCGTGGTCTTCCGGTTTGCCGTGTAGCTGGTGATGTTGTTGGAGGTTTCGGAGGTTCGGAACATCCGGGCGAAGGTGGTGATCGACTGGTCCACCGCGTTCTGCAGGGACACGTTGAGCCACTCGTCGATCAACGCTCGCTGTTCCCGGACGGCCAGGGCGGGCAGGGACGCCAGTTCCGCCGCCCACTCCTGGGCCACCGGGACCACTTCCTCGCGCTCGACGACCCTGTTCGCCAGACCGGTGTGCGCCAGTTCCTCGATGGTTCGCGGTTCACCCGTCAACAGCATCTCCTTGGCCGTGGCGAGCCCGACGTAGTGGTGCAGCAGCGCCGCGTCGACCACCGACGGGATGCCGAGCTTGACCTCCGGGAGCCCGACCAGCGCCGCCGGGTGCGCGACCCGCAGGTCGGCGGCGAGGGCCAGTTCGAACGCGGCCCCGATGCACGCCCCTTCCAGCGCCACGATGGACAGCTGCGGTGCGTGGCGGATGGTGCGTAGCAGCGAGCCGATGCTGGCGATGATGCCGCGGGCCTCGGATTCGGATGCGCCCTGGAACGTGCCCAGGTCCATCCCGGCCGAGAAGTTCCGGCCGCCGGTGCCCGCGAAGACCAGCACCCGGCAGTCCTCGGCAGCCCCGAGGACTGCCTGCTCCAGCGCCACGACGTCGGCTGCCAGCAGCGCGTTGGCCTTGGCTGGGCGGTTGGTGGAGATGGTGCGGACCTTGCCGTTGTCGGTGATGTCGATGGCCATCAGACGGTCTCCCGGATCGTGCTCGTGGTTGTCGTGGCGGACTTCTTCGCCCGCACGGTGCTGGCGGCGAAGATGCACAGGGCGACGAACAGCAGTGACACTCCCCAGGTCGCGGTGCCGTTCCTGGCGGTGGCGACGGCTCGTCTGCTCGGTGCGGGACGTGGGCAGGGCCGGGGCGGGGAGACCTGGGTCGGGTGCGGTGCCGTCGAAGCGGATCGGGGTCGTCATGCGCCGGTACTGGCCGACGGTCGGGTGCTCCGCGAGCTTGAGGACCCCGCTCGCCCACGCGTACTCGTCGGAGATGACCTCGGCCGGGTCCTTGACCAGGGCCGCCGGGACGTCGAGCGCCGCGCAGTCGGCCAACCACGCCGCGGCCGTGCGCCGCGCGATCTCCGGGGAGATGGTGTCGATCAGCTCCGGCATGTGGGCGGTGCGCGAGGCCAGCGTCGCGAACCGCTCGTCGTCGGCCAGGTCGGTCCGGCCGAGGAGTCCGAAGAAGTCCGCCCAGTTCCGGTCCGTGTAGGGCAGGACGGTGATCCAGGCGTCGGCAGCGCGGTAGAGGGCGCGGCGGCCAGCCGTGGTCCGGGCCCACCCGAACCCGCCTGGCTGCGCCAGTGCGGTCAGCCCGGCGAGGTTTTCGACCAGGTTGAAGCTCATCAGGGTGTCGACCATCGGCACTTCGACTTCGCTACCCCGTCCCGTCACCTCGCGCTGGTGGACCCCGGCGAGCAAGCCGATCACGATGTACAGCGCGGTGATCTTGTCGCCCGCGACGTACGGGGCGAACGCCGGTTCGCCCTGCGCGCCGTCGACGTGCAGCGACAGCCCGGCGAAACCCGATGCCGCCTGCACGATGTCGTCGTAGGCCGGGGCGTCGGCCTGGTCGGAGTCGGAGGCGTAACCCTGCGCGGTGACGAAGACCAGCTCGGGGTTGAGCTCGCGCAGGCGGCTGGGCGTGATGCCCAGGCGGGCGAGGCTGGCTGGGCGCATGTTGGTGACGAACGCGTCGGCGCCGCGGACGAGTTCGAGCAGCGCATCGCGGCCGGACTCCGACTTGAGGTCGAGGACGGCGCTGCGCTTGTTCCTGTTCAGGTTGAGCGAGAGCTCGCTCTGGTCACCGCTGAGCACCCGGCCCATCCGCCGGTTGATGTCACCAGCGGGCGACTCGACCTTGACGACCTCCGCCCCCAGGTCGCCGAGGAGCGAGGTCGCCATCGGCCCCATGATCACGGTAGTGAGGTCGACGACGCGCAAACCCGAGAGAGGTCCTGTTGTCATCAGCTCCAGCCCCTTCGCCGCACCAGTGGTCGCAGCGACGGTAGGCAGGCACCGCACGATCCCCCAACCGCGGGCGCAGCGGCGGTCATTGGCAACTACGCATACTCGTAGTTAGGATCGCGAAATGAGTCCCGGGGAGGACACGCGGCAGTCGCACCGCACCATCGACCGCATGGCGGCGATCCTCGACCACCTGGCCAGGACGCCCGGCGGCTGCACGTTGTCCGAGCTGGCCCAGGCAGCGGCAGCGCCGCTGACCACGACCCAGGGCATCGTGCGCGGGCTCGTCCACAACGGGTACGCGGACCAGGCCAAGCGCCGCTACTTCCTGGGCCGGACGACGTACCTGCTGAACCGGCGGGCCGGACGGGAGCTGCTCCCCGGGGTCTCGCGCTCGCTGCTGGCGCGGGTGCACGAGCAGGTCCGGCTGAGCGTGGTGCTGTCCGTCCGGATTGGCGAGGTCGGCTACTACATCGACCACCTCTCCGACGACCCCAGGTTCGGGCACCTCGCCGAGGACCTCCTGGAACGGCCACTGCTGGAGAACGCGGCGGGATGGGTCCACCTGGCCTCGATGGAGCGCGCCCAGCTCTGGGAGCACCTCGCCGCGCACTCCGACCAGCCCGACCTGGTCTCTGCCTTCCTGGCCCAGCGGCCGAAAATTCTCGGCACCGACCTGTGCGTCATGCCGCGCATCTCGCAGGACGCCGCCGGGATCGCGATGGGGATCCGCCAGGACGGACGACTGGTCAGCGTCGTGTCGGTGATCGGCGAGCCGCGCGAGCTCGAGGAGAAGCGCCAGCACATCGTCACCGTGCTGACGTCGGAGCGGGAGCTCCGGCCGCGCTAGCCAGCCTCCCCGGAGCGTTGCGTCGAGGCGCGGACCCGGAGGGTCGGCGCGATGACCACGGGTTCGGCCGGGGTCTGTGCTCCGGCGAGCCTGGCGAGCATGAGCTCGACGGCTTCCTCGGCCAGGAGCTCGTGGTTGAGGTCCATCGCGGTGATCGGGGGGATGGCGCTGCGCGAGTGCTCGGTGTCGGTCAACGCGGCGATCATGAGGTCGCCGGGCACGCGGAGGCCCTGGTCCGCAGCGATCTCCGCGGTGAGCGCGGCGAAGTCGCTGGTCGCGACCACGACCGCATCCGGGCGCTCGGAGCTGGCCAGCAGTGGTCGGATCACCGCGGCGGCGTCGTCGATGCCGAGCCCTTCGCTGAGCAGCTCGGTGCGCGCCGCGTGGCCGTGCCGCTCGCACCAGGCGAGGTAGGTCTGCTGGCTGCGCCGGTTCCACGCGTTGCCCTCGGTCCCGGTCAGCAACGCGGTGCTGCTCGCACCTTGGTCGCGGAGGTGGTCCAGCAGGGCGGTGACCACGGTGGTGTAGTCGAGCCGGACCGCCCAGGTGAACTCGGGCTGGTCCGGGTCCTCCTCGATGGTGACCACCGGTAGGCCCCGGTGGCGCAGCTCGGCCAGCGCCTCGTCGGCGCCGTACGGGTGGGCGACGATGCAGCCGTCCATCGGCACGCTGGACACCGACGGGTCGTGGAGGTCGGGCACGTGGATCAGGCCGACCTTGCGGCGCAGCATCTCGGTGGCGACCGAGCCCACCAGCCGGTTGAAGGTCTCGGCGCGGTCCGGGGTGCCGCTGAGCGCGAACCGGGGCCGCAGGACCAGTCCGACGATGCCCGAGCGCCCGGTGCGCAGGGACCGAGCGCTCGGGTTCGCGTCGTAGCCGAGTTCGGCGGCGGCGCGGAAGACGCGGTCCTTGGTCGCCTGGGAGATCGGGCGGCTCCCGGAGAACGCGTGCGAGACGGTGCTGATCGAGACCTTGGCCTGCTCGGCGACGTCACGAATCGTGGCACGGCGGGCGGTGCTGCCGTTCACCGATGTCCGCTCCCTTCGATCACCCGGCTGACCTGCCCAGTATCGCGCACCCGTGTCCGGTACCGGGCAGTCGTCGTGCCCGCCCCGGTCCGGCTGACCCTTGACACCGGTCGACCGCGCGCGTTTCATGTCACGAATCATCAAAACGTTTCGATGACCGGAGGCGTCATGACTCCCTCATCACGCGACCCGGGCCCGGCTGAGGCCGACCGGTCCACCGCGCGGAGAACAGTCGGCCAGGTCTTCGACGAGATGCCGCTGGGCCGGGCGCACCTCGTCGCCGGTTCGGTCCTGTTCGTCACCTTCGTCGTCGAGGCGTGGGAGCAGGTCGGCTTGGTCTACGTCTCGGACGGGATCGCCACCGAACTCGGCATCAGCGACGCCCAGCTCGGGTTGGCCCTGTCCGCCGTGGCGTTCGGGATGGTGCCCGGCGCACTGATGTGGGGCGCGTTCATCGACCGGCTCGGGCGCCGCAAGGTGGCGGTGCTCAGCCTGCTGCTGTACGCGGTGCTGGCGCTGCTCGCGGCGTTCTCCCCCGTGTACTGGGCCTTCCTGGTGCTGCGCTTCCTCTCCGGGGTCGCCTTCGCCGGGGTCTACACCGTGACGTTCCCGTACTTCCTGGAGCTGCTGCCGACCCGGTGGCGTGGCCAGGGCGCGGTCGCGCTGTCGATCGGGTTCCCGATCGGCACGCTGCTGTGCATCGGTGTCAGCCAGACGCTGGGCGTGGTGAGCTGGCGCGCGGTCGCGGTCGTGGCCGCGCTCGCCGGGCTCTGGGCGTTCGCGGTCCTGCGGTGGGTTCCGGAATCGCCGTACTGGCTCGCCAAGCAGCAACGGCACGCCGAGGCCACGCGGGTGCTGCGGTGGCTGGGCAGCCCGGTGGCCGAGGGCACCCGGTTCGCGGTCGACGAGGACGGCCGGAGTGGCGACGTGCGCAGCCTGTTCGGAGCGCGGGTCCGGCGCCAGTTCCTGCTGCTGCTCGTCGTCTCGTTCACCTTCAGCTGGGGCTACTGGGGACTGCAGACCTGGCTGCCGGTCCTGTTGCAGGGCAAGGGGCTCAGCGTCTCCGACGCGCTGTGGTTCGTCGCGATCACCCAGTTGGTCTCGATCCCCGGGTACCTGCTCGCGGCGGTGCTGACCCGTCGGTTCGGCCGCAAGAAGGTCTTCCTGGCGTTCGTCTTCGCCTCGGCCGCGGGCGGTGCGCTGTTCGGCCTCGCCACCGGGGAGACCCAGATGTACGCGGGCAATCTCGTGCTGGCCTTCTTCTCGCTCGGCGCGTGGGGCATCTGGAACACCTGGTCCGGGGAGATCCTGCCGACCAGCCTGCGCGGCCTCGGCTACTCGTGGTCCACCTCGGCCATCCTGCTGGCCAACACCATCTCGGTGCCCGTCATCGGATCGCTGATGGACCTCGGCGTGGCGTCCTCGATCACCATCGGTTCGATCAGCGCCTTCCTGGTCCTCGCGCTGATCGCCGTCCTGCCCCTCCCGGAGACCGAGGGACGCGCCCTCAACTGACCTGACCCTGGTGCTACGACAAGGAGTTCTCCATGACATACCGGGTCGCCATGGACATCGGCGGCACCTTCACCGACGTCGTCACCTTCGACGGGGGTTCCCGGCAGGTGCGGGCGGGCAAGGTGCTGACCACGCCCGACGACCTCGCTCGGGGGGTGTTCGACGCGCTCGCCGGCTTCGAGCTCCCCTTCGCCGAGATCGGGTTCTTCGTGCACGGCACGACGCAGGGGCTCAACGCGCTGCTGGAGCGGCGGGGCGCGAACGTGCTGATCCTGACCACGCGCGGGATCGGCGACGTCTACCAGATCGCCCGCGGCAACCGGGAGCGCCTGTTCGACCTGCACTACCGCAAACCGGCCCCGCTCGTGGCGCGCGAAGCCATCGCCGAGGTCGGCGGCCGCTTCGACGCGGCGGGCCAGGAGCTGGAACCGCTGGACGAGGACGCGGTCCGGTTCGCGGCCAAGCGGGTGCGCGAGGAGGGCTTCGACGCCGTCGCCGTGTGCTTCCTGTTCGCCTACCTCAACGGCGAGCACGAGCGCCGCGCGGGCCAGGTCCTGCGCGAGGAGCTCGGCGACGAGGTGCTGGTCGTGCTCTCGCACGAGGTGGCGCCCGAGTGGCGCGAGTACGAGCGGATGTCCACGACGGTCGTGGAGGCCTACACCGGGCCGTCGGTGCACCGCTACCTGGACAAGATCGAAGCCCGCTTCGCCGACCACGGCCTGCACGTCCCGGTGCACGTCATGCAGTCCTCCGGCGGGCTGGTCAACGCCGACTTCGCCCGCACCCACCCGCTGCAGACGCTGCTCTCCGGCCCCGTCGGCGGCACGATGGGCGGGGTCGCGGTCAGCAAGCTGCTCGGCAGGCCGAACGTCATCTGCATCGACATGGGCGGCACCTCGTTCGACGTCTCGCTGGTCATGGACCACGAACCGGACGTGTCACCGGACGGGACGTGCGAGGGCTTCCCGCTGCTGATGCCGCTGGTGAACCTGCACACGATCGGCGCGGGAGGCGGGTCGCTGGCCTACGCGGAGGGCGGCGGGCTGCGCGTAGGCCCGGAATCCGCGGGAGCGGTTCCCGGCCCGGCCTGCTACGGGCGCGGGGGCACGCAGGCCACGGTCACCGACGCCAACTGCGTCCTCGGCCGGGTCGACCCGGACTCGTTCGCCGGTGGCGGGATGCGGCTCGACCTCGACGCCGCCCACCGCGCCGTGGCCGAGCTGGCGACCGAGCTGGGCATGGACCCCGTGGAGCTCGCCTCCGGCATCTGCGACGTGGGCAACGCCAAGATGGCGCAGGCGATCCGCACGCTGACCGTGGAGCACGGCCGCGAGCCCGGGCAGTTCGCGCTGCTCGCCTTCGGCGGGGCCGGGCCCATGCACGCGGCGTTCATCGCGCGGGAGATCGGGGTCTCGGAGGTGGTCGTGCCCCGGTTCCCCGGCGCGTTCTCCGCGTGGGGCATGCTCGAATCCGACGTGCGGCGCGACTTCACCATGCAGTTCTTCGCCACCAGCCAGACCCTGGACACCGGCGCGCTGGCAACGGCTTTGGACACGCTGCGCGGCCAGGCCGTCGACGCCCTGACCGAGCAGGGCATCAGCGAGGACAAGCGCTCCGTCAGCCACAGCATCGACATGCGCTACGAGAGCCAGGACTACACGCTCCCGGTGCCGATCCAGGACACCGACGACGTGGCCGATCCCGCCTTCGTCGGCACCTTGGAGCAGCGCTTCGCGGAAGCGCACCACGCGCGCTACGGGCACGCGACCCCGGGCGCCCCGGTCCAGTTCGTCACGATCCGGACCACCGGCCACGGCCGGGTGGAGCGGACCACCGCGGACGTCGGTGCGGCCGCGCCCGCCCCGGCCGACCCCGTCGTCCGCGACGTCGTGTTCGACGGCAGGCCGCTGCCCACGACGATCGTCGCGCGCTCGGCGCTGCCGGTCGGCACGCGGCTGCCGGGTCCGGCCATCGTGCACGAGGAGACCTCGACCACCGTGGTCCCCCCGGACGCCGAACTGCGGGTCGACGACAACGAGTTCCTGACCATCACCCTGGCCCCCCGGCCGGATGCGGAGGCATTGGCATGACGATCAGCCCGGTCACCACCGAGATCATCCGCTCGGCGCTGATCCAGGCCGCGACGGACATGAACACGACCCTGATCCGGTCCTCGTACACACCGACGATCTACGAGGGCAAGGACTGCGCGGTCGCCCTGCTCGACCGCGAGCACCGGGTGCTGGGCCAGTCCTCCGGGCTGCCGATCTTCCTCGGCAACCTGGAGGAGTGCTCCCGGCGCACCGAGGCCGAGTTCGGCCCCGAGGTGTGGCGGCCCGGCGACGTCTGGGTGCTCAACGACTCCTACATCGGCGGCACCCACCTCAACGACTGCACGGTGTACGCGCCGATCTTCGTGCAGGACGAGCTGGTCGGGTTCGCCGCCTCGCGCGCCCACTGGATCGACATGGGTTCGAAGGACCCGGGTGGTTCGATGGACTCGACCACCATCTACCAGGAAGGCCTGCGGATGGGGCCGACCCGGATCGTGGCCGCGGGCGAGGAGTGCGCCGACGTCCTGCGCCTCATCGAGACCAACGTCCGCTTCCCCTACGTGACGCTCGGCGACATGCGCGCGCAGGTCGCCTGCGCCCGCATGGGGGTGAAGCGCTTGGGCGAGCTGTTCGCGCGGTACGGCGCGGCGACGATCGACGAGGCCCGGCGGGAGATCTTCGCCCAGACCGAGCGGCTCGAGCGCGAGCGCCTGGCGGCCATCCCCGACGGGACCTACGAGGCCACCGGATTCCTGGACAACGACGCCATCGACCTCGACACGCCGCTCGAGGTCACCGTTCGGATCACAGTGGACGGTGAGCGCATGACGATCGACCTGACCGACTGCGCCGACCAGACCACCGGGCCGGTCAACTGCGGGCGGGCGCAGGCGGTCTCGGCGGCGCGGGTCGGCTACAAGCTACTGATCTCGCCGTCGGTGAGCCTCAACGGTGGCTCGTTCGCGCCGCTGCACGTCGAGGTCCGCGAGGGCTCCATGCTCGGGGCCCGCGAACCGGCCGCCTGCCAGTACTACTACTCCAGCCTCGGCATGCTCATCGACCTCATCGTCAAGGCCCTCGCCCCCGCCATGCCCGGTGCGGTCGCGGCGGCCAGCTACGGCGACTCGATGATCGTGCAGTTCGCCGGGAACAACCCGCGCACCGGCGAGCCCTTCGTCACCCTGGAAGCCACCGTCGGCGGCTGGGGGGCGTGGCACGGCGGCGACGGCGAGACAGCGCTGATCAACAACGTCAACGGATCGCTGTGCGACCTGCCGATCGAGGTCCTCGAAACGCTCTACCCCGTGCGCGTCACCAAGTACCACATCCGCCCGGATTCCGGCGGCGCCGGGAGGTGGCGCGGCGGCGACGGCGTCGTGCGGGAGTACGTGATGGAAGCCGACCAGGACCTCTCGCTGTGGTGGGAACGCTCAGTCACGCCCGCCTGGGGGCTCTTCGGCGGTGAAGCGGGCGCCCCACCACGCGTCGTGCTCAACCCCGGCACCGAGCACGCCCAGGAAATGCTCAAGGCCAACAGCCTGCGGGTGCGCAAGGGCGATGTCCTGCGGTGCGAATCCGGTGGTGGGGGCGGCTACGGCGACCCCGCCGAGCGGGACCCGGAGGCGGTCGGGCCGGACCTCGCCCGGGGGCTCACCACGACGAACTAGCGGGCTCGCTGACCTGCTGCTGGCGTCGGCCAGCAGCAGGTCAGCTCCCCTGGAGTTCACGGCGCAGCTGCACCGCGAGCACGGACTCGTCGAGATCGGCGTCCGACCAGCTGAGGGTCGCACCCGCGGGCACGTCGCGCGCCAGTCGGCAGCCGTGCGCCAATCCGATCGGCAGTGCGCCAGCGGCCAGCGAGGCGTGGGCGGGCACGAGCTTGCCGTGGACCATGAAGCCGCCTTCTCCGTCGAGCACCTCACCGGCCTTCAGGTCGCGCTTGGCGATTGCGACGACGTCGCCGCGGAACGCGTCGGGTGTCCCGGTGGGCTCGCCGCGCAGCACCGCGGAGGCGATGGAGACACCCAGTTCGAGACCGATCATGTGGTACGGCCGGTACAGCGCCCCGTAGCGGCCGGTGGGGTCGGTTCGCACGCCGTACTCGGCGAAGCACTGGACCGCGTAGTCGGTGCGGGCCTCGAAGGTGACGTAGACCCCCCAGCGCAGGTCGAGGTCGACCGCGGACCCGTCGCGCTGCAGGCTGGAGACCACCTCGACGGTGCCGCGCCGGGTCAGCGAACCGCCCAGCTCCGCTGGTCGCAGCGCGGTGGCCAGGTCGTCGGCCCCGACCGGCGGGAACAGCAGGCCCTCGTCCTGCGGTTGGAGACCCGTGCCGTTGGCGACGGCGGCCATCTCGATGGCCGACTTGGTGCCGTCGAGGAACGAGTTGAACATCCTGGGGTTGTAGTCGCCGCTGGCCAGCTGCTCGGCGGTGAAGCCGTAGTGGTCCCAGACCGTGTCCGGGGTCGAGCTGGTGTACTCCGGTAGGTACTTGGTGCCCTTGCCCGCCGCGACCACGTCGAAGCCGACCGTGCGGCACCAGTCGACGAGCTCGCAGATCAGGGCGGGCTGGTCGCCGTAGGCCATGGTGTGGACGACGCCCGCCCGGCGGGCGCGTTCGGCGAGCACCGGGCCGACCAGGCAGTCCGCCTCGACGTTGACCATGACGACGTGCCGACCGGCGTCGATGGCGCGCACCGCGTGGTGGGTGCCGGCGATCGGGTCGCCGGTGATCTCCAGGACCACTTCGAGGCCGGGGACGTCGATGAGGTCGTCCGCGCTGTCGGTGACGTGCGTGCCGCCGGTGCGCACCGCTTCGGCGAAGGAGGTGGCGGCGTAGCGCTCGGGCGGCCAGCCGGTCCGGGCGAGCGCGGCGCGGGCGCGGTCCGGGCTGAGGTCGGCGACACCCACCACGTGCAAGCCCGGTACCTGCAGTGCCTGGGTGAGGAACATCGAGGCGAACTTGCCCGCCCCGATGACGCCGACCTTGATCGGCCCGGACTTCCGGGTCCGCTCCAGCAGCAGTCGGTGCAGGTTCACGGGGCCTCCGATCAGTTGGGCTTGCGGACGGACCAGCGGGCTCAGCCGCACCTCATGGAGAGCCCGCCGTCGACGGGGAGGCACACCCCGTTGACGTAAGCGGCTTCGTCGGAGGCGAGGAAGAGCGCAGCCGACGCGACGTCCCACGGCGTGCCGACCCGGCCGGTGGGGCTGGCGGCGTTCCGCGCGTCGAGTGCGGCTCGCGCATCGGCGGCCCCTGAGATCACCTGCTGGGCCACCAGAGGCGTGTCGATCAGGCCGGGGACCACCGCGTTGACCCGGATGCCGTCGGCCGCGTGCCGTAGGGCCAGCGCGACGGTGAGCTGGTTGACCGCGGCTTTGGCCGCGCTGTAGCTGGGGTAGGGGTAGCCGGTGTCGCGGATGGCCGCGATCGAGGAGACGTTGACGACCGCGCCCCGGCCTGCCCCGACCATGCGGGGCAGCACGTGCTTGCAGGCCAGGAACGCTCCGGTCACGTTGACCGAGAAGGCCTGCTGCCAGCTCCGCAGGTCGAGGTCGGCGAGGTCACCGGTGAGCGCCAACCCCACGTTGTTGTGCAGGACCGAAGGCGTGCCCAGCTGCCGTTCGGCGTCGCGGACCGCGGCGACGACCTGCTCCTCGGAGGTGATGTCGGCTTCGACCGCGACCGCGGTGCCGCCTTCCTCGCGGATCGCGCTGGCGGTGCGGTCAGCTTCCGCCGGGTTGACGTCGATCGCGGCCACCAGGGCTCCTTCGCGCGCGAAGGTCAGCGCTGCGGCCTTGCCGTTGCTCATCCCCGCGCCGCTGGAACCAGCGCCGAAGACGAGCGCGACCTCCCCGGCCAGTCGGCTGCCCATGGCCCACCTCCTCGTGCTCCCCTGGTGGCCCGAGTATTCGCACCAGCACCGCCCCGCCGACACCACGCGTCGTCGAGATCTTGCCGCCGATCTACCTCCCGCTGTAGAAAATGCCCAGTCAACGCCCTCCGCGAGGAGCGCTCACGACATCGGAGAGGAGCAGTGCGGACCGCGTGCCCGCACGCACTGGACATGAGCGGTAGCGATCTGCAGCGGATGGTCGACGCGCTGGCCGAGGAGCTCGGCCGGTCGGTCGCGATCAACGACCCGTCGGTCCACCTCTGGTGCGCGAGCAGGCACTTCGGTGACGAGGACGAGGTGCGCGTCCACGCGGTGCTGCAACGCGAGGGTGGCAGCGCGGTCATCGGGCACATCCTGGCGCAAGGCGTCACCGGCTGGACCGGGCCCGGCGTCATCCCGGCCCGCCCGGACCTGCACATGCGGGCCCGCCTGTGCCGACCGATCCGGTGCCGCGGCGAGCTCCTCGGCCTGCTGATGGTGATCGACCCGGACTCACTGGCCGAAGCCGACTTCGAAGCCATCGAGGACTCCGCTGCGGCGATGGCGGCGTTGCTGTACCGGGACTTCGTCGCCGAGGACGCCGAACGCGTGGCCAGGGAAGCCGCTGTGCGCGAACTGCTCTGCGGAACGGCCGAGCAGCGGGCGGCCGCGTTGCGGGCGCTGGACGGGCAGGGGTGGCTGCGCGGCGGGCACCACGCAACCGTGAGCGTGGCCGAGGTCCTCGCGCCGGGAAGGGAAGAGGCCCAGGTCGAGGTGGCCCTCCGGGTGGCGCTCGAAGCCGTCGCGCGCAACCGCTTCGCCGAATTCGCCTCAGCTGTCAAGGGGAACCGCGGTTTCCTGCTGCAGAGCGCACCGGCGGCGAAGGAACACCTGCGGGAGCAGGGCGCGACCGTCGCCAAGCAGGTCCGCGATGTCCTCGGCGAGTCGGCGCACTGCGTCGTCGGGATCGGGACCACCACCGGCGCGCTGGCCGAAGCGTGGATCTCGCAGGACCAAGCGACCACAGCGGCCCGCGGCGCGCGAGTGCTGCCAGGTGCGGCCGACGTCGTGTTCTGGGAGGACCTCGGCGTGCACGCGACGTTGCTGGAGATCCCGGAGGGCCGGCTCACCCCACGGCTGCTCCCGGCAGCGCTCGAGGAGCTCCTCGCCCACGACCCGCACGGGCGGCTGGTGCGCACCCTCGAGGTCTACCTGGACCACGCTGGCTCCGGGCCGGATGCGGCTCGCGCGCTGCACATCCACCGGACCTCGCTGTACTACCGGTTGCACCAGATCGAGCAGATCACCGGGCTCAGCCTCAGCGACGGTGGCAACCGCTTGGCCCTGCACCTCGGCGTGCGGCTGCTGGCCATGCTCGACGATCCGGTCTGAGCACCACGACCTGCCGTTTCCTACAACGGGAGGAAGGCGCCGGGCGAGGCTTCGACACGCGGAGGTCGTGACGCGCAGGGCGCCGGAACATACTCCCTGGACACCTGGGCCACGGGGCGCCGGAGCCCAGGCCAGCAGGAGCGGCACCGCCCAGCCGCGGCTCGACCGGACGAAGGAGCAGCCATGTCCACCACCGCCGCACCGCCGGCCGCGGTGCCGAGATCGCGAATCGCGGCCGCCACCTTCATCGGCACCGCCATCGAGTTCTACGACTTCTACATCTACGGCACGGCTGCCGCGCTCGTCCTCGGCCACCTGTTCTTCCCGACGTTCTCCGCACTCGCCGGGACGCTGGCCGCGTTCGCCACGTTCGGCGTCGGCTTCGTGGCCCGCCCGGTGGGCGCGGTGGTGTTCGGGCACTTCGGCGACCGGATCGGGCGCAAGGCGATGCTCATCGTCTCCCTGCTGACGATGGGCACCGGGACGGTCGCGATCGGCTTGCTGCCCACCTACGAGACGATCGGCATCGGCGCTCCGGTGCTGCTGGTGCTGTGCCGGTTCCTGCAGGGCTTCGGGCTCGGTGGCGAGTGGGGTGGCGCGGTCCTGCTGGCGACCGAGTACGCCCCGGCGGGCCGCCGCGGGCTGTGGTCGAGCTTCCCGCAGGTCGGACCGGCGGTCGGGTTCGTCGTCGCGGGCACGGCGTTCCTGATCCTCGGCGGGACGCTCTCGGACTCAGCGTTCGAGTCGTGGGGATGGCGGGTCCCCTTCCTGGCCAGCGCGCTGCTGCTCGTGGTCGGCTACTACGTCCGGATGAAGATCGCCGAGACCCCGGTGTTCGAGGAAGCCATGCGGGCGCACGAGAAGTCCAAGGCCCCGATCGTCGAGGTCTTCAAGCACCAGCCCCGCACCCTGCTGCTGGCCACCTGCTCGTTCATCCTCGCGCACACGTTGTTCTACACGATCACCACGTTCTCGCTCTCCTACGGCACCGAGGTGCTGGACCTGGACAAGGACATGCTGATCGTCTGCGCCATGGTCGCCGCGGCGGTGATGGGGGTGGCCACCCCGGCCTTCGCGGTGCTCTCCGACCGGGTCGGCCGCCGCCGGGTGTGCCTGGGTGCCGCGGGGTTGGCGGTGGTGTGGGCGTTCCCGCTGTTCGCCCTGATCAACACCGGCAACCCGCTGCTCGTCGCCCTCGGCATGTCGGTCGGGATGCTCTCCTTCGCCGCGCTGTTCGCCCCGATGGGCGCGTTCCTGCCCGAGCTGTTCGCGACCCGGTACCGCTACACCGGTTCCTCCGTCGCCTACAACGCCAGCAGCATCGTCGGCGGCGGCCTCAGCCCCATCCTGGCCACCCAGCTGATCGCGTCGACCGGATCGTCCCTGCCGATCTCGGCGTACCTCGTGCTGATCGCCCTGATCTGCGCCGGGTGCGTGTGGTTCATGCGCGAAACCCACACCACCGACCTGACCAGCGACCCGGTCGACAGCCGCCGGTGATCACGTCCGCGCGTTGCTGACCCGGACGTGCTCGGCGGCCGCGTCCTCCAGCCAGTCGGCCAGGTAGCGAGCGAAGGACGCCCGCACCAGCACCCAGTACCTCGGGGCCCGGGCGTCCCGGCACACGAGGACGACCTGCGCCCGCGCCAGGAGCGTCGAGGCGCACCGCCCAGCGGGGAATGCGCGCGGGTGCAGGTCCAGCGCGCACCCGGTGCTGAGCAGGTCGCGAGCGCGCTCGCCCGAGACCTCGATGGTCGTGCGGTGCGCGGACAGGTCCACCACAGCGCCGAAACCGCCGCCGAGCGCGGAGTTGAGCGTCCGCTCGATCCGGTCCTGCGCCCCCGCTGGACCGGTGACCAGCCACTCGTCGGGCCCCAACCACAGCACCACCAGGTCGCGGACCGCCACCACGCCGCCGGGCTCCGGCAGCCCCGCGCCGATGGCGGTCGCGACCCGCTCCGCGGCGGGGCTCCCCGGATCGACGCGCAGTCCCACCTGCGCTGCGAACGGGACCTCCGCGATCCGCACCAGGTCGGTCGTCGGGAGCACCCGTTCAGCCAGCGGGGTGCGTGCCTCGGTGTCAGCCATCGCGGCGGGATCCTTCCTCGTCGTAGAACACCGGCCCGGTCACCTCGACCGGGACCAACTGGTCACCGACCGTGCTGTGGACGTGCTCGCCGATGCGGTCCCGCCCGTTTTCCAGCAGCGCCAGGGCGAATCCGCGCCCCAGCACGGCGCTGCGGTAGCTGGAGGTGACGTGGCCCAGCACCGGCACCGGCGGTTCGGGGAGCTCCGGGCCAGCGACCAGCTGGGCGCCTTCCTCCAGCACCAGGTCCGGGTCCCGGGGCAGCAGGCCGACCAGCTGCTTGCGGTTTTCCCGTGCGGTGTCGGGCCGGGAGAAGGAGCGCTTGCCGATGAAGTCGGCCTTCTTCTTCGACACCGCCCAGCTCATCCCGAGGTCGTGCGGGGTGACCGTGCCGTCGGTGTCCTGCCCGACGATCGGGAACCCCTTCTCGGCGCGCAGGACGTGCATGGTCTCGGTCCCGTACGGGGTGATGCCGTCGGGCTCGCCCGCGGCGATCAGCGCTTCCCACAGCGCGAGGCCGTGCCAGCGGGGCACGTTGATCTCGTAGGCGAGCTCACCGGAGAAGCTGATCCGGCACACCCGCGCCCGCAACCCCGCCACCTCGCCGTCCCGCCAGGACATGAACGGGAAGCTGTCGTTGTCCACGGCCAACTCGGGTGCCACGCGGGCCAGCACGGCGCGGGACCTCGGCCCGACCAGCGCGACGGTGGCCCACTGCTCGGTGACCGAGGTCAGGTGCACCCGCAGGTCCGGCCACTCGGTCTGCAGCCACTCCTCCAACCACTCCAGCACGGCCGCCGCTCCCCCGCTGGTGGTGGTGACCAGGTACCGGTCCGCGGACACCCGGGTGACCGTGCCGTCGTCGAAGACCATGCCGTCGGCCCCGCACATCAGGCCGTAGCGGATCCGGCCGACCTTGAGGGTGCTCATCATGTTGGTGTAGACGCGGTCGAGGAACTCCGCCGCGTCCGGCCCCTGCACGTCGATCTTGCCCAGTGTGGACACGTCCTGGATGCCGACGCCCTCGCGCACCGCGCGGCACTCGCGGAGCACGGCGGTCTCCATGTCCTCGCCCGGGCGCGGGTAGTACCAGGGGCGCTTCCACTGGCCGACGTCCTCGAACGGAGCGCCCTGCGCCACGTGCCAGTCGTGGATCGCCGTCACCCGCACCGGGTCGTAGAGGTCGCCCCGTTCGCGGCCCGCCAGCGCGGCGAACGCCACCGGGCTGAACGGCGCGCGGAAGGTCGTGGTGCCGAGCTCGGCGAGGTCCACGCCGAGGATCTCGGCGATGACCCCGGTGGCCAGCGTTCCCGAGGTCTTGCCCTGGTCGTGGCCGGTGCCGATCGTGGTGTAGCGCTTGACGTGCTCCACCGAGCGCATGCCCGCACCGGTCGCGCGCCGGACGTCGGCCACGGTGGCGTCCCGGGCCAGGTCGACGTAGTGGCGGTCCCACCCCGCCGCACCGGGAACGCTCCAGGTCGGCTGGCCCGGTTCGACCGGGACGGGGCGGGTGCGCGGCAACGGCGCCGGTTCCGCTGCCACGCCCAAACGCGCACAGGCCGCGGATGCGGCTTCGGCACCGTCTGCCAGGCATTCGTGAGTGGTCAGCAGTCCCGCTGCGGCACCAACCGTCCGCACCGGTTTGCTCGTCCTGACCGGGACGAACGCACCAAGGTCAGCGTCGAACCGCAGCCCGGCCCGGGCTTGGCTGTGCAGGTGCACTGCGGGGTTCCAGCCACCGGAGACCAGCAGCAGGTCGCACTCCTCGCGGCGGTGCGGGGTCACTTCACCGACTGCGGCGAGGTGGGCAGCGGTCACGTGCTCCGTCCCGCTCGTACCCACGACCGCGTGGCCTGCCGCGACAGGGATGCCGCGCTCGGCGCACCGCGCTGCCCAGTGCTCCGGTGCGGTCCCGCGGATCTCCGCGACACAGGCGATTTCGACCCCAACGTCGTGGAGGTCGATCGCCGCGGCGTAGGCGCTGTCGTTGGTGGTGAACACCACCGCTCGGCGACCCGCCAGCACCCCGTAGCGGTTGAGGTAGGTCTGCGCGGCACCCGCCAGCATCGTGCCCGGCCGGTCGTTGTCGGCGAACACGAGCGGACGTTCGTGGGCGCCGGTGGCCAGCACGATCTCGCGTGCTCGGATGCGCCAGACCCGCTGGCGGGACACCGGGCCGGTCCACTCGCCCCGCTTCTGCACTGCCACGACGTAGTTGTCCTCGTACAGCCCGAGGACCGTGGTGCTCGGGAGCAGCCGCACGTCCTCGCAGCCGCGGAGCTCCTCGGTCACCCGGTGCACCCAGTCCAGCGCAGGTCCACCGTCGAGCTCCGCGGAAGCACCGAGCAGGCTCCCACCGAACTCCACGTCGGCGTCGGCCACGATCACCCTGGCCCCGGTGCGCGCCGCCTGGTTCGCTGCGGCCAGCCCCGCCGGTCCCGCACCGACCACGAGCACGTCGCAGTGCGCGTGCATGGTGTCGTAGCGGGCGGGGTCCGCTTCCGCGGCCAACCGGCCCTGCCCGCACAGGCCCAACGCCCGCAGCCCGTCCGAGAGCTGCAAGGTGGTGGCGGGCAGCATCGGCTCCGGGAAGGGCTCCTCGACCTGCACCAGCGCGTTGGGCTCCGCCACCCCGGCGGCCACGATGCCGCGTGGGCGGCCGTGCTTGATGCTGGTGCCGACCTGGTGGATGCCGTTGGCGAGCAACGCCGAGGCGAGCGTGTCACCGGCGAAGCCCTGGTACCGCACCCCGTCGAAGTGAAAGCTCAGCGGACGCGAGCGGTCCACCCGACCTCCTGCTGGTAGCCGCTGCGCGTTCACCGGGCGACCTCCTCGTGGTTCCGGCGGTGGATCTCGTTGGTGGCGGTGTCGCGCAGCACGGTGAACCAGCGCCGACACCCGGACACGTGCGCCCAGCGCTCGGCGAACGGCCCCTTGGGGTTGCTGCGGAAGAACAGGTAGCGGCCCCAGTCCTCATCGGACACCGCTGCGGGGTCGTCCGGGTAGTGGACGTGCGCCTGGCCGCCGTAGTGGAACTCGTTCTCGTCGCGCGGCCCGCACCACGGGCAGGGGATGAGCATCATCGTGTACTCCTGAGGACTTTCTCCCGAATGGCGTTCGGTTGGCTCTTCAGTGCGCGACACCAGCGGCGCCGTGCTCGTCCACGAGGGCACCGGTGGTGAAGCGTTCGAGCGTGAAGGGCGCGTTGAGCGGGTGCGGCTGGTCGTGGGCGATGGTGTGCGCGTAGCACCAGCCCGCTCCCGGGGTCGCCTTGAAACCGCCGGTGCCCCAACCGCAGTTGACGTACAGCCCGTCGACAGGGGTCAGCCCCATGATGGCCGAGGCGTCCGGGGTGACGTCAACGGTGCCGCCCCAGGTGCGCAGCACGTGCGCGCGGGCGAACACGGGGAACAACTCGACGGCAGCGGACATCTGGCGCTCGATGACGTGGAACGCGCCCCGTTGCGCGTAGGAGTTGTAGGAGTCGATCCCGGCGCCGAGCACGAGTTCGCCCTTGTGCGCCTGGGATACGTAGACGTGCACGGCGTTGGACATCACCACGGTGGGGTGTACGGGTTCCAGCAGCTCGGAGACGAGCGCTTGCAGCGGGTGGCTCTGCAGCGGCAGCCGCAGCCCCAGGGTGTCGGCCAGCACCGAGGTGTGCCCGGCGGCGGCCAGCGCCACCTTGCCCGCCCGGATCGGACCGCGGTTGGTCCGCACCCCGACCACCCGGTCGCCCACCACGTCGAACCCGGTGACCTCGCAGCCCTGGACGAGGTCCACCCCCATCCGGTCGGCGGCGCGGGCGAACCCCCAGGCGACGTGGTCGTGCTTGGCGATACCGGCGCGGGGCTGGTACGTGGCGCCCAGCACCGGGTAGCGGAGGTCCGGCGAGGTGTTGAGGACCGGGCAGATCTCCGCGACCTGCGCGGGGTCCAGGAACTCCGCGTCGATGCCGTTGAGCCTGTTGGCGTTGACCCGCCGCACGCTGTCGCGCACGTCCTGCAGCGAGTGCGCCAGGTTGAGCACCCCGCGCTGGCTGAACAGCAGCGGGTACTCCAGTTCCTCCTCCAAGCCCTCCCACAGCTTCAGGGCGTGCTCGTAGAGCCCGGCGCTCTCGTCCCAGAGGTAGTTGGAGCGGATGATCGTGGTGTTGCGGGCCATGTTCCCGCCCGCCAGCCACCCGCGCTCCAGCACCGCGACGTTGGTGATGCCGTGGTTCTTCGCCAGGTAGTAGGCGGTGGCCAGGCCGTGCCCACCGGCACCGACGACCACCACGTCGTAGGACGGCTTCGGGTCGGGTGCGCGCCACAACCAGTCTGGGTGTTCGGGGAGGTCGGCTCCCGGGGTTCGCGGTGCCATCAGCGGCCTCCGTCCAGGTTCGGGTGCCCGGTGGCCAGGCTTCGACGCGCGGGGCACGCAGGTCGCCAGGTGCACGTCGGCGGGCCAGGAGCGGGGAACGGGAGATGCCGGAAAGCATGCATCATCGTTCGAGTGGATGCAACAGTGTTGCTTTGACCGATTCGACTCGCCCTGTTTCGCCGCTACGGGACCAGCCTTATCGGCTTTCAGTGGCACAGAATTCTGTGTGCCACTCAGGGTTGACAGCGGACACACGCACTTTTACGTTTCGTTCACCGCAACGCGGTTGCACCTCTCATACGGTTGTCCCGCGGCTGATCCGACCAGCCGAGCCCCTGCCCGAAACGCCGACCAGGGCTTCCCAGCCAGGGCGGCACGACCCACCCAGGAATGGGCGCGATGACCTCCAGCAACCACAGCACCGACCGCACCGGCCCCGGCACGATCCGCCGGGTCGTGACGGCCTGCTTCATCGGGAACTGCGTCGAGTGGTTCGACTACGCCGCCTACGGCTACCTCGCGACCACCATCGCCCGGAACTTCTTCCCCACCAGCTCCCCCACCGCGTCCCTGCTGGCGACCTTCGGCGTGTTCGCGCTGTCGTTCCTGGTCCGCCCGCTCGGCGGCATCTTCTGGGGGCAGTTCGGCGACCGGTTCGGACGGCGCGCCGCGCTGTCGCTCTCGGTGCTCATCATGTCCGCCGCGACCTTCGCGATCGCGCTGCTCCCGACCCACGACCAAGTGGGTCTGCTCGCCCCGGTGCTGCTGTTGCTGGTGCGCGTCGTGCAGGGATTCTCGGCCGCCGGTGAGTACGCGGGGGCCTCGGCGTTCCTGTTCGAGTACGCCCCGCGCAACCGCCGCGGCCTCTACACCAGCGTCGTGCCCGCCAGCACCGCCACCGGGCTGCTGCTGGGCTCACTGCTCGTCGCGCTGCTGACCTCGCTGCTGCCGCCGGAGGCGATGGACTCGTGGGGCTGGCGCGTCCCGTTCCTGCTGGCCGCGCCGCTCGGCATCATCGGCCGCTACATCCGGGTAAAGCTGGAGGACACCCCCGAGTTCCGGGAGCTCGCCGACCAGGAGTCCGTCGCGTCCGCCCCACTGCGGGAGACCTTCGCCGCCAACAAGCGGGCGATCGTCATCGCCTTCTGCGCGACCTGCCTGAACGCGGTCGGCTTCTACATGCTGCTCAGCTACATGCCGACCTACCTGTCCACCCAGCTGCACCTGGCGGAGACCACCTCCTTCGTCGTCACCACCATCGCCCTGCTCGGCTACATCGGCTCGGTCCCCGTGATGGGCCGGTTGTCCGACTCGGTCGGCCGCCCGGTGATGCTCGCGGCGTGCGGCGTGCTGTTCGCACTGCTGGCGGTCCCGCTGTTCCTGCTGCTGGGCGCCAGCGGGCTGGTCGGCATCACGCTCATCCAGCTCGCGCTCGGCGTCCTGCTCACCATGAACGACGGCACGCTGCCGTCCTACCTCGCGGAGCTGTTCCCCACCCACGTGCGCTACAGCGGCTTCGCCTTCAGCTTCAACACCGCGAACGCGCTCTTCGGCGGGACCGCGCCGTTCGTGGCCACCGCGCTGATCCAGCTCAGCGGCACCGAGATCGCACCCGCCTGGTACCTGGCCGCAGCCGGGATCGCCGCCGCCGCGGCGATGCTGGCCGCCCGCCGCAGCCCCGCCGCGGAAGCCCTTCCGCAGGACACCAACGAGAAAGGATGTGCCCGATGACGCTCGAACGGCTCAAGGAGATCCACAACGGCGAGCGAGTTCGGCCGACGTTCTCCGACGCGGAGATGAGCCGCCGGGTGACCGCGCTGCGCAAGCAGATGGCCGAGGACGGCGTGGACGCGGTCGTGTTCACCAGCTACCACAACATCAACTACTACAGCGACTTCCTCTACACCGCGTTCGGCCGCAACTACGCCCTGGTGGTGACCGAGGACGCCCACGTCACCGTCTCGGCGAACATCGACGCCGGGCAGCCGTGGCGGCGCAGCTTCGGCGACAACATCGTCTACACCGACTGGCAGCGCGACAACTACCTGCACGCCATCAGCACCGTGCTCGAGCGCTCCGGCGTCAAGTCCGGCAAGCTCGGCGTGGAGGACGACCACATCCCGCCGGCGCTGCGGGCACAGCTCGCCGACGCGCTGCCCGGCTTCTCCCTGGTCGACATCGCCGCGGCGACCATGCGCCAGCGGATGGTCAAGTCCGCCGAGGAGATCGAGCTGATCAAGCACGGCGCCCGGATCGCCGACCTGGGCGGGGCCGCGGTGGTCGAGGCGGTCACCGAAGGCGTGCCGGAGTACGAGGTGGCGCTGGCCGGGACCCAGGCCATGGTCCGGGAGATCGCCCGCACCTTCCCGCACGCCGAGCTCCGCGACACCTGGGTCTGGTTCCAGTCCGGGGTCAACACCGACGGCGCGCACAACTGGGCGACCAGCCGCCAGGTGCGCGACGGCGACATCCTGAGCCTGAACTGCTTCCCCATGATCGCCGGCTACTACACGGCCCTGGAGCGCACCCTGTTCTACGGCGAGCCGACCGCCGACCACCTGCGCTACTGGCGGGTGAACACCGCGGTGCACGAACGCGGCCTCGAACTGATCCGCCCCGGTGCGGTGTGCGGCGAGATCGCCCACGAGCTCAACGAGATCTACGCGGCCGAAGGGTTGCTGCAGCACCGGACATTCGGCTACGGCCACTCCTTCGGCGTGCTCTCGCACTACTACGGCCGCGAGGCCGGGCTGGAGCTGCGGGAGGACATCGACACGGTGCTGGAGCCCGGCATGGTGGTGTCCATGGAACCGATGATCACCATCCCGGAGGGCCAGTCCGGGGCCGGTGGGTACCGCGAGCATGACATCCTCGTGGTGACCGAGGACGGTGCCGAGAACATCACGAAGTTCCCGTACGGTCCCGAGCACAACATCATCAGCAGCTGAGCACCACCTCGGGTGCCGGTGTGGGCCAGTGGTCCGCACCGGCACCATCGGCATGAAGGAGCTCCCACCATGTCCGGCACCACCGACGACCAGAACCCCAAGAGCGCGCCTTCGGTGCTGCAGAACGGCATCAGCGTGTTGCGCGCCTTCTCCGTCGGCGAGCCAGCGCTGGGCGTCACCGAGATCTCCCGGCGGGTCAACCTGCACAAGAGCACGGTGTCGCGCATCCTCGCCCAGCTGGAGCAGATGGACCTGGTCGTCCGCGACCCGGAGAGCGCCCGGTTCCGGCTCGGCCTGGGCCTGATCGGGCTCGCCGGGCCGCTGCTGGCCGACCTGGACGTGCGGCGCATCGCCTACCCGGCGCTGGAGGCGCTGACCGCGCGCACCGAGGAGACCAGCGCCCTGGTGGTGTGGAGCGGCAACGAGTCGGTGTCGGTCGAGCAGGTGCCCAGCCCGAAGCAGGTCAAGCACACCACGCCGATCGGCACCCGCTACTCGACGTCGGCGAGCTCGTCGGTGCAGGTCTTCCTCGCCGAGATGCCGACCGCGCGGGTGCGCGACCTGCTGGACCGGCGGCTGCTGGGCGGGGTGCACGACGACGAGCACGCGGTGCAGCGCTACCTGGACCGGCTGGCCCAGGTGCGGGCGGACGGCTTCGCCATCAACGCCGGGGAGACCTCCGTGGAGGAGGTCGGCATCAGCGCCCCGGTCCGCGACCACCGCGGCCAGGCGATCGCCGCCGTCCTGCTGTCCGCGCCGAGCTTCCGGGTGTCGGAACCTTTGCAGCACCAGCTGGCCGGGGTCGTCCGGGCCACCGCCGCGGACATCTCCGAGCGGCTCGGCGCCCCGAAGGCGTAGCGGGTACCCCGAGGGGTACCCGCTCCGTCACCGCTGCGGCAGCTCCGGTCGCTGGTGGACCCGGCCGGGCCCGCACACCTGCTCGGCGTGCTCAGCGATCTCCCGCAGGGTCGTCACCCACATGCCGTCCAGGTCCTTGACCTGCTCGATCAGCTCCTCCAGCGCGTGCGCCTTCGCCGGTCGCCCGGACAGGAACGGGTGGTTGGTCAGCACGAAACAGCCGTTCTCGGCATGCCGCGCCCGGGCCTCGCACCACCACATCTCCAGCACCTTCCGCGGGCTCTCGATCACCCCGCTGCCCGTCCAGCCCGGGTAGAAGGCGTACTGCTCCCAGTCGTCAAGCGCCCAGTCCACCGGGATCTCGACCAGCGACGGCGACCCCGGCACGGTGGTCTCGACCCGGTACGGGACGTCGTCGTCGAGCAGGCTGGAGTCGTAGCTGAAGCCGCGCTCGGCGAGCAGCCGCGGCGTGTGCCAGTTCGTCTCCCACCACGGCGCCCGGTACCCGACCGGCCGCACCCCGGCCGCCCGGTCCAACGCGTCCAGGCCGCGGTCCAGGTACTCGGCTTCCCGCTCCGCGCTGATGCCGCGCATGGGCTCGTGCAGGTAGCCGTGGTGGGCGATCTCGTGGCCGTGGTCCACGATGGACTTGACCACCTCCGGGTAGCAGTCCGCGGTGAAGCCCGGGACGAAGAACGTCGCCCGCACCTCCTGCCGCGCCAGCAACCGGAGCAGCCGCGGCACCCCCACCCGCGGCCCGTAGGACTGGTGCCCCATCAGCGACATCCGGTCCGCCGCGCTGGGATCGTGCGCGAGCACGCATGATTCGGCATCCACGTCGAAGGTGAACGCGCTCGCCGCGCGGTAGCCGTCCGGCCAAGGGAACCCGACGCTGTCCAGTTCGGTCACTTCACGCTCCTCTGCTCGTTGTGCTCCACGATCGGATCGACCTGCGCGCGGTGGGCGCGCGAACCCAGCACCGCGTACCCGGCCGCCGCCACGAGGCCGCCCGCCAGCCAGGACAGGTCGACCCCGCCCAGCGCGCTGGCCACCGGCCCCCGGAAGACGTCGAGGACGCCGTGCATGAACAGCCACGTCGCGACGATCCCGGCGCCGAAGGAGACCAGCGCCGCCGGGTTGACGTCGCGCAGGCGGGACGTCCCGACCGGGTCGAACAACCGCTGCACATCGGTGGTGCGGCGCTCGATCCAGTAGAAGTGCACCAGCATGATCGCGCCCCACGCGGCCACCCACGCCACCAGCGAGACCAGCCAGGAGTCCAGCACGGTCGCGAAATCGCCCTGGTAGATGAAGAAGGTCACGCACACCATCGCGAAAACCCCCACCACGACGCTCAGGACCCGGCGCGAGGCCCGCAGGTCCAGCGCCTGCGCCGCGACGCCGAAGGTGTAGATGTTGAGGATGTTCGTCGCGATCGGCCCGTGCACCACCAGGAACAGCACCGGCACGGCCAGCGAACCGTAGGCGCTGACGATCAGCGCGCCCGGGTCAGCCTGGCCGTTCTTGGTGGCCAGCGAAGCGCCGAGCACGCCCAACCACACCACGGGCAGGAACTGCCCGAGGGTGCTGGCCAGGTACAGCTTCCGGCGCGAGACCGACCGGCTCACGAACCGGGAGTAGTCCGCCGCGTAGGTGAACCAGGTGATGCCCCAGCCGATGCCGATCGCCGTCATCACCCCGGTCATCGCCGCGAACCGGTCCCAGCCGTGCAGCAGCTCTCCCGGTGGGCCCGCGTAGGACCAGTCGATGTCCAGCTTGGTCCAGGCCACCACCGACATCCCGACCAGCACCACGATGGTCGGCGGCACCGTCCATTTCTCGAACGCCGCGATGGCCCGGTAGCCGATCCAGGAGATCACCACCTGCACCGCCATGATCACCGCGGCGACCGCGATCTTGGCGGCGTGGTTGGGCGCGGACGGGTCGACCAGGCCGAGCTCGCCCAGCAGCGCCATCACCAGGTCGAGGATGATCCAGGTGTTCACCGCGCACCACCCGACCGCCAGCGCCGCCTGGATCGTGGCGGGCAGGTAGTTGCCGCGACGCCCGAAAGCCGCGCGGGACAGCACCATCCCGGTGGCGCCGGTGCGCTGCCCGAGCAGGACGAACAGCCCGAACAGCGCCATCCCGACCAGGTTCCCGGCCACCAGCACCAGCACCGCGTCGGCCAAGCCCAGGCCGAGCTTGATCCCCAGGGCGCCGAGCACCCAGTTGATCGGGGCGATGTTGGCACCCGCCCAGATCCAGAACTGCCCGGACACGGCGGTGGTCCGCGCCGCCTCCGGGATGGGCTGCAGCACGTGCTCCACGTCCTGGTGCGCACTGCTGCTCGGTGGGACTGCCGTCATGAGCGCCTCCGCATGGCCGATGTCGATCCAGCCATACTTGTGGCGCGCACCACTCGGAACAAGGTACGTTCTGCACGGCAAATCCCCGGGCCGACTGGACGGAACGTCACATGCCGATCGCGCTCGCCGAGGTCCTCCGCCACCCCAGCCTCCGCCCGGCAGCCCCGGTCCTGCTCGCCGGGGACAGTTCACGGCCGGTCAGGTGGGTGCACTCCAGCGAGGTCGTCGAGCTGGCGCACCTGCTGCGCGGCGGGGAACTCGTGCTCACCGCCGGGATGGTGCTCACCGCCGCGCCGGACGAGCGGCAGCGCCGCTACATCCAGCAGCTCGTCGAGCACGGCGTCACCTCCGTCGCGGTGGAGGCGCCGGACGAGCTGCCCACCGCCCTGGTGGACGAGGCCAGGCGGCGGGACTTCGCGCTCGTGCAGCTGCGCCGACGGGTCCCGTTCGTCGAAGTGGCCGAGGGCGTCAACGGGTTGCTGATCAACGCATCGGTCTCCCGGCTCCGCTTGGCCGACTCCCTGTCCGACGAGCTCTCGGAGCAGCTGACCTCGGGCAGCGACCTGCACGCGCTGGTGAACGTCTTGGCTGCTCGGCTGAACGCACAGGTGTCAGTGCAGGACCCGGCGGGCCAGGTCCTGGCCGTGAGCCCGGCGGACGCGCCGGACGCGACCGCCGGGTACGAGGCACCGATCGCCGTGCACGGGATCGTGTCGGCAACGCTGCGGATCGAACCGTGCCCGGCGACCGACACGGACCTCCTGGAAGCAGCGCTCGACCGAGCGCCACCGTCCTTCGCCCTGGCACTGCAGCGGTCCCACCCGACCGGCCCGCAGGACACCGCTGCCCACGCGTACTTCCAAGCACTGGAACGAACCGACACCGCACCGCAGACCTCGACCGAACTCCTCGGAGCCACCGCGCTCGGTGGCGCTCGCGCCCACGTCTGCGTCGTCACCACCCCCGGTGGGCAGTTCAGAGCGGTGGACCAAGCGATCCGCCGCCGGGGACGCGCGGCGCTGAGCCGGGTCCGAGCTGACGAGCGGATCTCCGTCGTGGCGTTGCCGGGTGACGCACCGGAGGAGGCGCGGCACCAGCTCATCGAGGACCTCCGCGAACACGCCGCCGCGGTGGACGGCACCGTCGCGGTGGGCCCTCTCGCGCGCGAACCCGACCACGTCCGGCACAGCCTCGTCGAGGCACGCCGATGCCTCCTGCTGCGCCACGAAGTGGGTCCGGTCATCGACGCGAACGCCGTCGCCGTCCAACGACTCGTGCACCAGCTTGACGCCCACGACGTCCTCCGCGACTTCGTGGCCGAGCAGCTCGGCGGCCTTCTGGACCAGCGGGCCGAGACCTCGAGGCGCCTGCTCGACACGCTCGTCGCGTTCTTCGACTGCGCCTCGAACAAGACTGCCACCGCCCAGCGCCTCCACCTGCAACGCCAAACCCTCTACCACCGGCTGGACAAGATCTCCGAGGCGCTGGGCCACGACATCACCGACAGCCGAACCGCCCCAGCACTGCAAGTCGCAGTCCGCCTGTGGCAAGCCATGCAGTCCCCCTGACCAGCGCCCGTTCCGGACTCCGACCGAGGCTACCCACGAGAACCACAGTTTCAACTGAAACTGTGGCTGGGGGTGACGGGACCACAGTTTCAACTGAAACTGTAGCTGGGGGTGATGCCGAGTCCGCAGTTTCCATTGAAACCTCGAACGTGAGTGAGGAACGAACGCAGTTTCAATTGAAACTGCGCACCACCGGCGTGTCGCGTGCCCGACACGCCGGTGGTGCGTTGGTGCGGTTCCACTGAGATCAGCTCAGTGCAACCGCGTGGGCATGGGGACGACCCGGAGTGGCAGGCTTCGGGAGTCCGCATCGGTTTTCGGTGCCAATCGGGATTGGTGCCGTCCAGCAGCGGGGGTTTCACCCCGACTCGGTGACGAGCTTGGCCTCGCGGTGCCGTCGGCCGATGTACCAGGCCGTGCCCGCGCACAGCAGCGCTAGGATCGACACCGCCACCAGCACGTCCGAGGCCGAAGAGACCAGGCCCGCCAGCAGCAGCGGACCGCACAGCCCGCCGATGCGGTTGTACAACGACACCGTGCCGGTGGCGCGGCCGCGGCCCGCCGAGTCGGAGAGGTCCGCAGCGATCGGCAGGAAGACCGCGGCCATCGTGTTCACCGAGAACAACGCCGCCACCAGGGCGAGCGCACTGACCCAGCTCCCCGCCGACACTGCGCCGGAGCCGGTCAGCGCCAGCAGCAGCACCGCTGTCGCGGCCGCCAACCCGACCGCCACCGCGACCGGACCGAACTTGCGGTAGCCGAGCATGAACAGCAGGGCGCAGGGCACCATGGCGACCGCGGCGACCGTCAGCAGCAGGTTCGCCGTGCTCACCGGCACTCCCCCGGCCCGGGCGAGGCTCGGCACCCAGGTCGTCAGGCCGAAGGTGAGCACGCCGATCAGCAGGGCGTACGCGCGCTGCAACCCGGCCGACAGCGTCCGGACGTTGCGCGGCCGGGCCGGGTCCGCCTCGGTGGCCGGGGCCCGGTCGGCGTTCCAGTTCGGGATCAGCGGGGTCAGCAGCACCAGTACGAGCCCGGTCGGCGCGCCGATGAGCCACAGCACCCGCCACCCGAAGATCGGTTCCAACCACAGCGCCGACCCGGCCGCCACGAGGTAGCCGACCGCCGTGGCCACCACCGACAGCGCCACCACCACCGAACCCCGGGTGCGCCCACCGATGGCCTCGGTGAGCAGCGTGATCAGCAGCGGCGCGAGACCACCGACCGCGACACCCATCAGCCCGCACATCACGATGTTCCCGGCGAAGGTCGGCATCGACCCGCACATGCTGGTCGCGGTGAACCCCAACGTCGAGATCAGGTAGGCACTGCGCCGACCGATCCGGTCGGCCATCACGCCGAAGAGCACCGCGCCCGTCGCGGTTCCGGTCAGCCCGGCGACGGCGAGCAGCGAGGCGGTTCCCGCGGCGAGGCCGTACTCCTCGCGCATGCCGGGGATGACGAAGCCGAGCGTGGAGGTCTTGCTGATGTCGATGGTCAGCGCTGCGGTGCCGATCGTCCCGATCAGGATCCGGCCGCGCGCCGACCCGGACGCCGGACTCGCCTCCCGACCACGCCCGACCGCACCGATGACGACGATGACGAGACCGATGCCGGCGACGAACATCTCGGGCATGTGCGAGATCGGCATCCCCATCAGCGGGTCCGACGCCGCCGACCGGGGCATCTCCATGGGCATCCCGGGCATCGACGAGTCCATGGTGAACGCGTTGATGAACCCGATGGTCGAGGACACCAGCACCACTGCCGCGCCGAACAGCAGGAGCAGGGTCGACATCGATCTGGTACCGCTGTTTCCGCTTGCTGACGCAGACATCGCACATCCCCCAGGGGTAGTTCGGTCTCTGACGTGATCACGGTGTGCCGAGGTTCCTCGCGGAGCAGCTCAACGCGCGAGCCGCACCGTCGCGTGGGCAGCTGAGCGGGGAGGTGGGGACGTGCGGGGCATGTGGTCTTGCACCAGACCTAAGCCGAACCCGCTCACGAACCGCCCCCATCCAACGTCGCCAGCGATCTCCCTTGGAGGGACATAATGCACAATCGTTCGGCCACCGCACCCCTCCACGCCCGTTTTTCGACTGGAAGGACGAGCGCGGCTGGGCTGTCCGGCGGGCCTCTGCTGTCCCCACGAGCTCGTGGAGATTTCCCAGACTCAGGTGCGAGGTGTCTGCCCGAACAGGACATCGCGGTTCCCGGAGCGTCGAGTGGCGGGGCCGACCGCTGTCGCGGATCTCCTTGAGGTCGTTGATGATTTCCCGCACTCGGTGGGCACGTGTGTGGTCGCCGAGCTGCGCGAGGAACTGCCCCCAGCACAGCGGCCAAGTCATGGCTGGGCACACAGGTGACCTGGTCCGAGCAGCCGGGGAGGGTGAGGGCGCACCGGTGCTCGGTGCGCCCTCGCTGCGGGTCGGTCAGGCTGGTGGGGGTAGTTGGACTTCGAGCCCGTGCTGGGGGGCCAGGGTCATCGCTCGGTGCAGTTGCTCCTCGGACATCGGCTGCGGGGGGACGCCGGGGCGGGCTTGGTCGCCCACTCCCGCGAAGTAGCGGTCCATGCCGCCCGGGGTGTACATCGTCAGGGTCCTGCCCGGGTGGACACCGGTGTTGCGGAGGCTGTGCACCGTTCCCCGCGGGATGAAGATGAAATCCCCCGGTCCGGCCATGAAGGACTGCTCGCCGGAGAAGAACTCCAGGTCACCGGCCAGGACGTAGATCCCCTCGTCCTCGTTGGAATGGATGTGCGGGGGTGGGCCGTCGCCCGGCGGGACCGAGACCTCCATCAGGCTCAGCGAACCTCCGGTGCTCTTCCCGGTCGCCTTCAGCGTGTAGATGTCCGCGCCGATCCACACCGACTCGCCCTCGTCGGCGGGCACGTGCAGCAAGCCCTTCGGGGGCTCCGCCTCGTTGTTGTTCACTCGACCTCCATGGTGTGACGGGTTCTGGTCAGCTGCGCAGGACGATCGCGGCGTTGATCCCGCTGAAGGCGACGCTGTGCGACACCGCCAGCCGGATCGGTGCCGTCCTGCTGGCGCGGCCCACCAGGGACAGGGTGGTGTCGATGGGCTCGCGCAGGTTCGGGTTGGCGTGGGCGAAACCGCCGCGCAGTTGCAGCGCGGTGGCGATCAGCTCCTGCAGCCCCGCTGCGGTCAGGCAGTGCCCGACCAGCGGTTTGGTGGAGTTGACCAGGGGTGTGGAGCCGAAGACTGCACTGAGGGCGTGCGCCTCCGCTGTGTCACCGGCCGGTGAGCCGGTGCCGTGGGCGTTGACGTAGTCGACCTCGTCCGGCCGCACCTGGGCTGAGGCCAGCGCGGCGCGCAGTGCGGCGGCCTGGCCGGTCGGGTCCGGGTCGGTGCCGCGGCGGGCGTCGAGGCGTTGGCCCCAGCCCGCGATCGCGGCCAACGGCCGCACCCGGGCGCGGCTTTCGAGCACGATTGCCGCCGCCCCCTGGCCGTGCACGAAGCCGCGTCGCTGCACGTCGAACGGGCGGCAGAGCTGCCACGGCGCGAGCTCGTCATCCGGTGCCGCCATCGCGCCGCTGTCGCGGAAGGCCCGGAGTTCGGCAGCAGACAGCTCCGTCACCGGGGCGACCACCAGGCACGAGTCGACCTCACCGGAGGCGACCAGGCGGGCACCGAGGATTGCGGCGACGGTGCCGCTGGCCGAGGCCGCGCCAGCTGTCCAGCCCTCCCCCGCGACACCAGTCGCCTGGCTGACCGTGCCGACGACGTCGGTGTCCAGGTGCGTGAGAACGTGCGAGGGCCGCAGGCTGCTCGGGCGGTCGTGGAACCCGCGCAGCGCTTCGGCGTGGTAGCCGAGCGCGAGGTTGTTCCCGGCCACGATCAACGCGGTGTTGCCCCGGTCGTCGAGACCGGCCGAGCGCAGCGCCGCCTCGGCGACGCATGCGGCGGTCTGGCCGGGCAGGGCGGACCGCCGGGTCGCACGGATCAGCTGGTCCGCCGCGTCAGGCAGGTGGCGCTGCGCCCAGGCTTCGACGGAGAACCCGTCGAGCAGCGCGGCGGCTCCCACCCTGGACTCGGCGGGCAGGTCGACCGCGCACACCCCGCTCCGGCCGTCCCGCAGCGCGGCGGTGAACCCGTCGAGGTCCTCGGCGACGGAGTTGAGCACGCTAGCGCCCGTGATCAGCACTTCGCGCATCAGCGGACGCCCCGGCGAGGTTTCGGCGCGATGCCGTAGGGCGTACGCCGGAACGGGTAGCCGGGCAGCCGGACCCGGTGCCGCGGCGGCTTCCGCCACAGCGTTGACCAGTCGATCGACCCCCCATCCAGCCATTTCCGAACACGCGGGTCGGTTTCCCCTGGTGCACCGACACCTTCGGCGATCCGCAGCAGTTCGGTGCGCAGCTCCTCGTTCGTACTCGCCCGCACCACTGCGCGGGCGGTGAGGTGGTCGCGGCCGGTCTGCAGCGTCCAGGCGGTGGCGGCCGGTTCCGGGGCCTCCGGCCCGGCTGCGAAGTCGGCGAGCCTGGTGGCCACCCGGCGCAGCGCGTCGTCGTCGGTGCCGCTGAGCGGGAACACTATCGACGTCGCGTCCCAGGAGCCGTCCACCGCGTCCACCGCGGGTGGCTCCTCCAGCACCACGTGGGCGTTCGATCCCCCGATGCCGAACGAGCTCACCCCCAACCGACGGGGAGCACCGCCCGCCGGCCACGGCACGCTGCCGAGCGCCACTTCCTCCGGTTGGTCGTGGATCTCCAGGTCCCCGCCCATGCCGAGGATCCCGGCAGCGCTGGGAATCGCCCCGTTCCGCAGCACCAGCACCGCCTTGGCCAGGCTCGCCGTGCCCGCCGCTCCTTCCAGGTGACCGATGACGGCCTTCACCGTCCCGATCCACAGCCGCCCGCCTGGACCGGCGAAGCGCGCTGGCCGGTCCGCGCTGACCACCTCGCGCAGCCCGTTGAGCTCCTCCACGTCCAGCTTCGTGCCAGGGGCGTGGGCTTCGAGGTAGCCCAGCGAGGCGGGTGCCACGCCGCCCTGCGCCAGCGCGCGGCGCAGCAACCGGGCCTGCGAGCCGCTGTCGGTCTTGACCAGCCCGCCCGCCCGACCGTCGTGGTTGGCCGCCGCGCCACGGATGATCGTCAGCACCGGGTCACCGGCTTCCAGCGCGTCGTCGAGCCGCTTGACCACGAAGCACAGCACGCCTTCCCCGCGCACGTACCCGTTGGCCTCGTCGGAGAACGGGCGGCAGGTTCCCGTCGGCGACAGCGCGCCCATGTGCGCCAACGCTCCGGTGAGCCAACCCGAGGCGTAGACGTTGGAGCCACCGACGATGGCCGTGTCGAAGTCGCCTGCTCGCAGCCCGGAGGCCGCCAGGGCCAGCGCGCTCAGGCCGCTGGAGCAGGCGGTGTCCACCGTGATGCTGGGGCCGCGCAGGTCGAAGAAGTTCGAGATCCGGTTCGACAGGTAGGCGGCGATGCTGCCGGTCAGCGAGTAGCGGTCCAGCACGCCTGTGCTGATCATCCCGTCTCGGAAGTCACTGGTGGACGACCCGACGAACACCCCGACCTCCTGGCCGCGCAGGCTGCTCGGCGCGATGCCCGCCGACTCCAGCGCGCGCCAGGTGGTCTCCAGCAGCAGCCGCTGCTGCGGGTCCATCCACACCGCCATCCGCCCGACCACGTCGAAGAAGTCCGCGTCGAAGGTGCCCACATCGGACACCAGGGCGGCCACCAGCCCGCCGTCCCCGGCGACCTCGGCCTGGTAGCCGACGAGGCGCTCGGCGGGGACCGGCCCCATCATGGGGCGCCCGGCCAGCAGCGTCTGCCAGAACTCGTCGACGTCGTCGCCACCGGGCACCCGGCAGGACATCCCCACGATCGCCAGCGGGGCCAACTGCGCGTTCTTGGTCACCGGACTATCTCCTCCGCTCGTCCGTACCGCTGCTCGACCAGTCGCCGGAAGTCGGCAGCGGCCCAGGCCTGCTCGTGGCGGCCGACCTCGACCGCGATCGCGGCGTCCCCGGCAGCCAGCACCTGCTCGGCGAACTGGCCCTTCATCAGCTCCAAGGCGTATCGCGGCGCCCGCGCCATGCCGTGGGCGAGCTCCAGTGCGGTGTCGAGCACCGACTCGTGGGGCACGACCTGCACCGGCGCAGAGCGGGCGCGCAGCTCCGCGCCCGCGTAGCCGCGCGCGGTCAGCAGCATCTCGGTGCCGAGGGTGTGCCCGAGGCGGTTGGGCAGCAGCCAGGTCGTGCCGTACTCCGGGACCAGGCCGTAGTTCAGAAAGTTCGCCGCGTAGCGGGAGCGCTCGGAGAGCACCGGCACGTCGGCGTACAAGCCGAAGCTGAGCCCGCCGCCGATGGCGTGGCCCTGCATCGCCGCCACCACCGGCAGCGGGCAGCGCGGGAAGGCCCGGACGAACGGTTCGACGTCGGCGCGCTCGTCGGTGAGCAGGTACTCCCGGCTGGCACCCGCGGCGAAGACGGTGGGCAGCCCCGCCGCGACGACCACGTGCACCTCCGGATCGGCCACCGCCGCCGCCAGCGCGGCCGGGACCGCCTCGACCAGGGCTGCGGAGATCGCGTTGCCACCCTGGGAGTCGGCCACCGTGACCACCGCGACGCGCCCGTCGGTCTCGACCGCCACGAGGTCGCTCACAGCAATCCCTCCTCGCGCAACCGCCGCACCCGGGAGCGCACGCGCGGATCTGTGGCCGCTCGCTCGAACATGCGGTGCGCGTGGTCGGAGTAGTCCTCCGGCAGCGGATCGAGGATCCGGTGGCAGGACTTCAGGTCGCCGACCGCCTCAGGTCTCGGCATGCGCCGCAGCGCGCGCAGGACCCGCCGCAACGCCTCCTCCGGCTGGTCGGTCACTTCGTCGACCAGGCCGAGCGCGTGCGCTTCGGCCGCGTCGATCTCCGCGGCCAGGACCGAGCTGCGGAACACCTGCCGGGTCCCGATCCGCGCGGAGACGAACGGGGTGATCAGCGCGGGGACCAGGCCGAGCAGCAGTTCGGTGAGCCGGAAGCGAGCGCCCGGGGCGGCGAGCACGAAGTCGCAGCTGCTGGCCAGCCCCACGCCACCGCCGGTCGCGCGACCGGTCACCAGCGCGACGGTCACCAACGGGCTGTTCACCAGGCCGGACAGCAGTTCCCACAGCGCCTTGTTGTCCGCCGCGGTCCAGGACCCCGCCGACTCCACCACGGACAGGTCGATGCCGGAGCAGAAGTCGCCGTCGGCCTCCAGCACCACCGCCCGGCAACCAGGGGCCTGCTCGGCGGCACGCAGCCCGTCGAGGAGACCACCCACCACGTCACCGCGCAACGCGTTGCCCGCTTCCGGTCGGCACAACCGCAGCTTCGCGCACGCGCCGCTGACCTGCACGGTCACTGGAGCCATCGGTACTCCCTGCGGTAGCCCGAAACCGAGGTCAGCACCGCCCGCGGACGCCCACCGGTCCCCCAGCTCGCCAGCTCCGCACCGCCTACCTCGGCGTCCTGCACACCGAACCCCACGGCCCGGTCCACGGCCGCGTCATAGGCTTCGACGGTCAGCCGGGTGCGGCCCGCGAGTTCGCGCTCCAGCCCGGTCCCGGCGACCAGCTGCCGCGCTCCGGGCACCACTTCGGCCGCGATGAACTCCGAGGCGCAACCCGACCCGTAGCTGAACACCCCCACCGGCAGCCGCTCATCGGTCGGCGCACCAGCGATGGCGCTGATCAACGCCAACAGCGTGGTGCCGGAGTAGATGTTGCCGACCTGCTCGGGGAACCGCAGCGACGGCGCGACCCGGCGCTCGAAATCTTCCTGCTCGCGATCCCGGCCCAGGTCGGACAGCTTGCGCACACCGGTGCGGTGCGCGCCGCGGACCATCCCCGGGAACGGCGTGTGCATCGCCAGCAGGTCGTAGGAGCGGACGAAGTCCACCCCCGGTTTGCGCTCGGAGTGGTCGGCGAAGGCGCCCAGCAGGCAGTCCAGGTAAGCCATCAGGGACAGGTCGGTGTCCATCACGTCGACGTCCGGTGCCGGGCGGAAGAAGTCCGGCGTCTCGTAGCCGTAGCAGCCGGAGGTGCCCAGCTCCAGCTCGACGATCCGGGGCTCCTCCGCGACCAGCACCGCCACCGCCGCGGCCCCCTGCGCGGGCTCCATGTAGGAGCCGCGGGTCGGCACCGGCGTGTCCGAGGCGATCACCAGCGCCCGGCTGCCCGGCTCGGCGGACACCACCGACGCCGCCAGCTGCAAGGCCGCGACACCACCGTGGCAGGCCTGCTTGACCTCGAACAACCGGGACTGCCGCGGCAGGTCGAGCAGCCGGTGCACGTGCGTGCTCGCTGCCTTCGACAGGTCCAGCGGCGACTCGGTTGCCACCACCAGCGACCGGATGCTGCGGCGCTCGGCGTCGGTGAGCGCGTCGACTACCGGCCGGGCGGCGGTGGCCGCCAGTGCCACGACGTCCTCCCCCGGTGCGGCCACGCTCTTGCGCCGCAGTCCCAGGTTGCCGAGCCGCGCCGGGTCCAGGCCGCGAGCGGCGAACAGGTCCTCGGTCTCCAGGTATGCGCTGCCGCAGTACGCGCCCACCGCGTCGATGCCCACCCGACGCGCGTTTCCGACGTTCATCCGCCCCATCCCCGTGCTTCCCGCAGGGCGGGCCGCCGCGTTCGCACGGGCGGCCCGCCCGGTCACCGTTGGCTTGCCCTGTCCAGCAGCACGTCGACCAGCCCGCCGATGTCCTGCACCCCGGCGAAGGCCTCCGCCTGCAGCTCCAGCCCGATCTCGTCGAGCGACCCGACGACCACGTCCATCCGGTCCAGCGAGTCGCAACCCAGGTCGGTCATGCTGCGGTCCTCGCAGATCTCGGCCGGATCGATGTCCGAGCGCACCGACAGGATGTTCCGGCGCACCACCGCGAAGACGTCATCCCTGGTCAGCACGACATCCCCTAGGCGCCGGCGGCGACGTGCTTGACGAACGCCTCCGGGGTGCCGTGCTCGTAGAGGGATTCGACGGTCTCCGCGACCCCGAGCTCGGACTTGATCATCGCGATGTACTCGACCGCGAGGATGGAGTCCAGGCCCAGCTCCGTGAAGCTGGTCGTCACATCGATCTGGTCCACCGGCACGTAGAGCACCTCAGCCAGCAGCGCCAGCGCCGTGCTCTCCGCAGAGGTCTTGGTCTCGCCGCTCATCGGCTTCTCCCCGCTTCCCAACAACGTTCGATTCCTCCGCGCCCGGACACCGGTCGCCCGCGGCGCGCGCTCAACTCCGCCCGTCCTGCCACTTGATCGCGGCGCACGCCGACATCTCCCCCGCCCCGGCGAACCCGGCGAGCACCACCAGCGAGCCGGGGGCGACCCGGCCGGACCGCAGCGCGTGGTCGAGGCTGACCGGCACGCCCGCGCCGAAGAGGTTGCCGTAGGAGTCGAAGGTGTCGAAGTGCTTGGCCGGGTCCAGACCCAGGTCCCGCGACCAGTTCCGCAGCAGCAGCCGGTTCGGCTGGTTGGTGACCAGCAGGTCGATGTCGGCCACCTCGTGCCCGGTGCGGCCGAGCACCTCGCGGACCACCTCGGGCACGATCTTGGTGCCGCGCTCGATGACGTTCTGCGCCTTGGTGTTGTCGAACCCGACGTCCATCTCCGCGGTGCCCGGCTCCCAGTACAACCGGCCGTCGGCGAGGGTGATGTTGACGTCCGGCGCGAACTCCGGGTGGTGCTGCACCTTCGTGGCCAGGATCGGCGACTCCGCCGAAGCCGCCACCAGCGCCACCGCCGAACCGTCCCCCGGCACCGACGCGTGTGCGGAGGTCCGCACGCCGGGCTGGGTGAAGATCCTGCCCGCGTTCTGCGACACGCACAGCAGCGCCGTGCGAGCCCCCTGCTCCTGGAGCATCTTGCGCGCCAGGTCCAGCATGTGCGGGAACACCACGCAGTGTCCGTTGTGGAGGTCCACGATGGACTCCGGCTGCGCCCCGATGCGCCGGGCCACTTCCGCGCCGGAGCCCAGGAAGGGCACGTCCGGCAGGGCGTTGTAGGTGATCAGGACGTCGATGTCGCGGAGCACGTCGGTGCCGTGCCGGTCGGCCAGCACGTGCGCGGCCTGCTCGATGAGGTCGGCCCCGGTCTGCTCCCGCGAGGCGTACCGGCGGTACCGCGGGGACCGGAACATCGGGTTGCGCAGCAGCGGGTCGTCCGGCCGGGCGTACTGCTCGAAGTACTCGCGGCCCACCTGGTTCGGGGGCTCGTAGCTGGCGACGTCGATGAGGCTGACCGGCTTCACCGCGCCACCCCCGGCACGATCGGGATGCCGTTGCGGTGCCGGTGTTCGAGGATGGCCTTGGCGTTGTCCATCTCGATGCGGTGCCCGGCGTTGAAGTACCGCCACAGCTCGCCCACCCACCTACGGTCCGGGCCGGGCGACTTCTCCGGGTAGGGGTTCTCCGCGTAGTACGGGTGGTGGCAGTTGGTCATCATCACCACCGACCCCGGCTTCCTGAGCACCAGCTCGGCGGGCAGGACGCGGAAAAGGTAGATCATCCACAGGTCCTCGCCCTGGTCCCAGGCGGCGTGGTAGTCGATGGTCATCGCGTCCGGGTTGGACTCGATGCGCACGAAGATCCGGGTCATCTCGTCCACCCGGTCCCAGCCCACGTGCAGCCCGGTGTCGTCGACCGGTTCCAGGCCGCGCACGCTGAAGGTGTACTCCTCCTGGCTGTGCACGTCGGCCAGGTAGTTGAACACGTCGCGGGGCGGGCAGTCGACGTAGGTGTGCAGGGTGCAGTAGTCCCCGTAGACCTCCTCGTGCGGGTAGGTGTCCTTGGTCGCCTTCACCGCCTGCTCAACGATCTCGGCCATGGACTGGGTCTCGCAGCGGGCCAGCCCCGGGATCGCGGCCAGTTCTTCGTCGGGAACCCTCACTTCGGCGATGTCCTCTCGGTTCAGTCTTCGGTCGGCACGAACGGCAGGTAGGGCGGCATCTCGTCGGAGCGCATCTCGATCGACACCAGCGAAGGACCGGTGGTGGCGGTGCTGTCGGCCAGGAAGGCCCGCAGCTCCTCGAGGGTGCGGACGGTCCGCGCCCGGATGGACGGGAACATCGCGGCGATCCCCGCGCCGATGTCGCTGGGCCGGAAGGCGTTGTAGGTGTTGTCGGCGTCGTAGAACAGCTCCTCGCGCGACTTGCAGGCCGCGTGCGAGTTGTTGTTGAAGATCACGAAGGTGACCGGCAGGTCGTGCTCGACCGCGGTGTGCACCTCCATGCCGTGCATGTAGAACGAGCCGTCCCCGGCCAGCACGAAGGTGCGCCGCCCGGTGGCGAACGCCGCGCCGAGCCCGGCACCGAAGCTGAAGCCCATGCCGCCCATGCCCAGCGCGAGCAGGTACCGGCCGCGGGCGGGCGCCGGGAGGAAGTGCAGCACGCCGCACCCGGTGTTGCCCGCGTCGGAGACCACGACCGCGTCCTCGGGCACCGCCTCGGCGATCGTCCCGACGACTTCGCGCAGGGCGATCCGGTCGCCTTCGGTCCGCTCGTGCGGCAGGTGGTCCAGCCCGTCGTGCGGCGGGGTCGCCGGTGGCTGGCCGGGCAGCCGCTGCGCGGCCAACCGCAGGCTCGCGCGCAGCTCACCGGTTTCCAGCGGCACCTCGTCACCGACGTGGGGAGCGTGCCGGTCGAAGCAGACGATCGCCTTGCCCGCCAGCGAAGCTTCCAGCCCCGCCCGCGCCACCTGCGGAAACCGGGTTCCCACCAGGACGAGGGTCCGCGCGCGGTCCAGGCAGTGCCGCACGCTGGGGTGCCCGTTCGCCCCGGCGACCCCGACGAACCGCGGGTCGTGGTTGTCGAAGACGTCCTTGGCGTCCGGTTCCACCGCCACCCACGCGCCCAGGCTCGCGGCCAAGCTCGCCAGCTCCGCGCGCGCGTCCGCGCGCACCACGCCCGAGCCCGCCACGACCAACGTCGGCCCGCTGCTGCGCGCTGCTTCCAGCGCCCGCAGGACCCGCCCGTCGAGTTCGCCGGGTTCGTCCTCCTCCGCTGGCAGGTCCACCAGCTCCGCCTCGGTCCACGCCTGCTGGACGTCCTTCGGCAGGAGCAGGACCGCAGGCCCCCGCTCGCGTTCGGCGGTGCGGATCGCGCGCGGCAGCAGGTCGGCGATCTCGTCCGGCTTGTCCACCCGAGCGCAGAACCGCGACACCGCGGCGAACAGCGCCGGACCGTTCAGCGAGCCGTTGAGCCCGCTCTGGTCCTGGAACGCACCGCGTCCCTCCAGCGACGACGGCGGCTGTCCGATCAGCGCGAGCAGCGGCACCCCGGACGCGTAGGCCTCGCCGAGCGCCGGGACGAGGTTGAGCGCCCCACCACCGGAAGTCGCCGCGACCACCGCGAGGCGGTTGCTGGCCCGGTGGTAGCCCTCGGCCATCGCCCCGGCGGAGAACTCGTGCTTGCCGACGACGCCCGCCACACGCCCGGATCCGCGGGCGATCGCGTCGTAGAGATCCTCGACGTTGGCCCCGTGCACGCCGAAGACGTGCCGCACACCAGCAGCGTCGAGGTGCTCGACGATGCGGTCCACGACCCGCTTGCGCTCACCGCCCGGCATTGACCACCTCCGCGAGGATCCCCAACCCGTGCTCGATCTCGGCGTGCGTGGCCGTCACCCCAATGCGCACCGACCGGCGCGCATGCGGCTCGCCGTGCAGGTGCGGCAGGTAGAACGGGGCGGACGGGGCGATGAGCACCCCGCGGTCCTTCAGCTCGTGGAACAGCTCCGAGGTGGAGGTCCTGAGCTCCGGCAGGTGCAGCCAGCGGAACTGGCCGCCGTCGGAGGCGTGCAGCCAGAACGGCACCCGCATCCGCTCGTCCAGAACCTCGCGGATGAGCTGGTGGCGCTGCCGGTAGCTCTCGCGCAGCTCGCGGTGGCACAGGTCGAGGAACCGGTCGTCGCGCAGCAGGATCAGAACGGCCAGCTGCACCAGCTGCGGCGGGAACGTGGCGACCTGTGCCTGGAACCCGCCGAACAGCTCGATCAGCGGTTCCGGGGCGAGCACGAAGCCCAGCCGCTCCCCGGCCAGCGCTGCCTTCGAGAAGCTCTGCACCAGGACCACGTTGTCGGCCCAGGGCATGCCGAGCTCGCGGAAGGCCAACCCCGGGACCACCGGGGCGTAAGCGTTGTCGACCACCAGCAGCGCACCGACTTCGGCGCACTCCCGGGCCAGCTCGGCCAACGCCTCGTCCGAGATCACGTTCCCGGCGGGGTTGCTCGGCCGCGAGACCACGACCGCACCGACATCGCTGCTCAGCGCCCCGCGCGGCGGCACGTAGCGGAACTCGTCGTCGCCCTCGCGCACCACCTCCGACGGCACCATGTCGTAGGCGACGTCGCGGTGCGTGAGGTACCCGGGGTACTCCGGCCCGAACAGCACGACCTTGCGGCCCCGGTCGGCCATCAACTCCGAGACGTAGTGGAAGGCGGCCTGCGCACCCGGCGTGATCAGCACGTTCGCCCCCGACAACGGCAGCGAGAACCGCTCGGCGTAGCGGCTCGCGAGCTGCTCGCGCAGGTCGGCGTCGCCGTGCACGCCGTGGTACCGGGTGACGCGGCGGGTGAAGCTCGGGTCCGCCACCGCGGCGCGGAAGGCCTCGCGCACGGCCTCCGACATCGCGGGCAGCTCCAGCGGCATGCCCGTCGCCAGGTTGTGCCAGCCCTGGTCGACGGCCAGCAGGTACGGCACGACGTCCTGCCACTGCTCGATCGGCGGGGCGCTGACCGCGGTCATGAGCGGGCCCCGTCCCGGTAGCGGTCGGCGATCCCGCCCGGCAGGTCGAGCCGGCCGATCGGCGAGTAGTCGTAGCGGTCCACCGGGTCCTGCGAGGGTGAGACGATCAGCTCGTTGGCCTCGGCGACGTGCGAGGTGACCTCCTCGCTGGCGAACAGGTAGCCGATGCCGTCGACGAAGGTGCAGCCCAGGTCGGTCAGGTTCATCCGCGCCCCGTCCACCGTGACCAGGCCGAGGTCGCGCAGCCTGCCGACCTCGGGGGCGAACAGCTCGGCCGCGTCGATGCCGTAGCGCTTCTCCAGCTCGTCGAAGTCCACGCCGCCGGAGCGGATGCCGAACATGACGGCGCGGCGCACCCGCTCCTCCGCAGGCAGCGTGTAACCCCGCCACACCGGGGCCTTGCCGGCGCCGATGGCCTCCAGATACTGCTGGTTCTCGCAGACGTTGTAGTACTGGGTGCCGCCGACGTAGCCGAAGCTGCTCACCCCGAGCCCGACCAGGTTCTCCTCCTCGATGGAGTCGAACTTGTTCTGCTGCTGTTGGGAGTGCACCTTGCCCTTGGCGTAGTAGAAGACCGGTCCGCGCACGAACCCGGCGGCGCTGAGCACGTGCTCGGCCATGTAGTGCATGCGCAGCCGGTCCGCGGCGTCCGGGAACAGCTCCGGATTGCGCATGTACTGGCGGGTGATCGGGTCGGACCGCTTGAACATCAGCGGGAAGATGTTGAACTTCTCGATCCCGGCGGCCATCAGCTCGGTGAGCGTGTCGTACCAGTTGCGCAGGTCCTGCAGCGGCAGCCCGAAGATCAGGTCGACGTTGAGGTTGCGGATGTCGCGCTGGTCCAGCAGCTCCAGCAACCGGTAGACCTCGGCCCGGCCGTGCCCGCGGTTGAGCTTGGTCAGCACGTCCTCGTCCATCGACTGGATGCCGAAGACCCAGCGGTTGACCCCGCCCGCGGCGATGGCGTCCAGCCGGTCCTCGTAGTCGGGCTGGCGCACCACCCCGGGGTGCAGCTCGAAGGTGATCTCGGTGTCCGGCCGGGTGCGGACGTTCTTCCACAGGTGCTCGAACAGCCGGGTGATCTGCGGTGCCTTCAGGTAGGAGGGCGTGCCGCCGCCGAAGTAGATCGACGAGGCGTTGAGTCCCTCCGGCGACTCGGCCGAGACCCGCTGCTGCACCGCGGAGATGTCGTCCAGCAGCGCCCCCACGTAGCGCTCCACCCAGGAGTCGGCGGCGTTGATCTCCTTGTAGAAGTGGCAGAACGTGCAGTACTGCTCGCAGAACGGGATGTGCAGGTAGATGTTCTGGCGGCTGGTGACGTCCCGGAACACCTCGTGCTCGTCGATGTCGTGCAGGAACTTCAACGGCGGGTAGGTGCCGACGAGGTAGTACTCCAGGGGCGTGCGGTACACGCCCGCGGCGCGCAGGTCGTCCAGCGCGATCGCCCGCACCTGCTGGTCGGCGTACTCCACCGCCTCGGCGAAGCTGGGCAGAATTCGGTCGCCGTGCGCCCCCGGAGCGCTCGGCTGGTTCGGTTCCCGCACTTGAGTCTCTCCTCCGGCCAGGTCGCCCGGGCCTGTCTGCGTGTCAACTCCCCAACGTCAAGAACCGCGGTGGCCACGCCCCTTGACACGTCTGCGGACTGGAATCCGCGCCATTGCTGCGGGCACGCGCGATTCACACTATTACCAGTTCGCATTTCAACGACCGGGACGACGCCCGACGCTCTCGGCGCACCAGCACCGCACACGCCTTCACGTCGTCCGAACGGACTAATCCATCTTTAACCGCCCAGTAGCAAGTTTCGCCGATCCACCAACATAGGACGTAAAACCCCCAGAAAGCCTCACAAGGAGTGTTACCGACGCGAGCAGAGCACGATGTTCCCAGGTCAAAGGCGTGATCGTCTGCCACTGCTCATCAGCAACGATGTTTTCCGCGATCACCGGCAAGTGATTCCCAAAAGAGCGGAACACCAGTCGGCGCGGGTGCTGGAATCAGTCCCGCAGCGGCTCATCAACAACCAGGAGCCTAGGCGCGCCTTCTCGCGGTAGTCAACAAGGAGATCACCGCTTCCAGCGGTCCAGACAACTTCCAATCCCGTTCTTGACAGTCAGCCCGTTCACTCGGCAGGGTGAACGGGCCGCGTGATCTGGTCGTGACCCCAGCACGCGGACTCCTCCGGGCGCGTTCGACCACCCGGATCTCTTCACCTGGGGACAAGGAGCTACACGTGGATCCAAGCCGTGCCAGCGCCGGCTGCCCAGTCTCGCGGATAGCAGCGGAGTTCGACCCGTTCGGGGACGCCTACCAGGAGAACCCGGCCGCGGTGCTCGCCGCGGCGCGCGAGCGGGAACCGGTCTTCTACAGCCCGGAGCTGGACCACTGGGTGGTGACCCGCTACCGCGACGTCAAGGAGTTCTTCCGCGACACCAAGCGGTTCTCGGCCGCCAACGCGCTGGAGCCGATCACGCCGCTGGGCGAGAAGGCCCGCGCACGGCTGGCCGAGTACGACTTCGCACCCGGCCCGGTGCTGGTCAACGAGGACGAACCGGTGCACATGCGGCGCCGCAAGCGCCTCGCCCCGCCGCTGGCCGCCGAGGAGGTGGCCAAGCTCGAACCCCGCATCCGGGAGCTGGTCACCAGCTACGTCGACGCGTTCGCCACCCGCGGCAGCGCCGACCTCGTCGACGACCTGCTGTGGGAGGTCCCGGCGATCGTCGGCCTGCTGGTGTGCGGGGTGCCGGACGAGGACATCGACCGGGCCCGGCACTACACCATCAAGATGGGCATGTTCACCTGGGGCAAGCCGACCGAGGAGCACCAGGTCGAGATCGCCGACCAGGTCGGCCAGTGGTGGCGGCTGTCCGGGCAGCTGGTGGACCGGCTCAAGCGCGAGGGCGGCCAGGGCTGGGTGCCCACCGCCATCGACGTGCACCGCGACGACCCGGAGCTGGTCGACGACAACCACCTGCAGAACATGATGATGAGCGGCCTGGTCGCCGCCCACGAGACGACCACCAACGCCACCGCGAACGCGCTGCGCTTCCTGCTGACCCAGCGGGATTCGTGGGCGGAGCTGTGCGCGGACCCGGCGCTGATCCCGAACGCGGTCGAGGAGTGCCTGCGCTTCCGCGCCTCGGTGCTGTGCTGGCGGCGCAAGGCATTGGTGGACGTCGAGGTCGACGGCGTCACCATCCCCGCGGGCAGCCGCGTGCTGCTGGTGATCGGATCGGGCAACCACGACGAGACCGTCTTCGACAACCCGCAGGAGCTCGACATCCACCGGCCGAACGCCAAGCGCCACCTCTCCTTCGGGATGGGCGCGCACGCCTGCATCGGCGCCCCGCTGGCCCGGCTGGAGATGCGGATCATCCTCGAGGAACTCACCCGCCGGCTGCCGCACATGCGGCTGGTCGAGGGCCAGGACTTCGGCTACCTGCACAACGCGTCCTTCCACGGGCCGCGCCATTTGCGCGTCGAGTGGGATCCGGCGGACAACCCCGTCGACGCCTGACCTCTCGCGCACGAACCGCGTTCCCTTCCCCACCGGCCGCGCACCGCAACCCGGACGGCCGGACAGCACACGAGGAGCACCAATGGCTACAGCACGCATCGGGATCGTCGGTGGCGGTGTCGGCGGGTTGAGCAGCGCGATCCTGCTCGCCCGCCGCGGGTACGAGGTGGAAGTCTTCGAGCGCGACGCTCCCCCACCCGCCGACCTGGCCGACGTGCAGGGCTGGTCGCGCCCGGGCGCACCGCAGTCCCACCACCCGCACGTTTACCTGGGCCTGTTCCGCCGCCTGCTGCGGGAGAACCTGCCCGACGTGCTGCAGGACATGCACGACCACGGCGTGGACGAGCTGCCGTTCGGCGGGATCGGAGGGCCGGCCGAACCCGGTGACGAGGACTTGGTGATGATGGCGGCCCGGCGCAACACGCTGGAGTGGGCGCTGCACCGGGCGCTGGCCAAGGAGGACCGGGTCAAGATCCACTCGGAGGTGTCTGCGCAGCTCGCCGAGCCGGTGGACGGTGTGCTGACCGGAGTGCGCACTCCCTCGGGAGTGGTGAACTTCGACGCCATCATCGACGCCACGGGTGGGCGTTCCAAGGTCGGCCAGCAGTACCTGGAGACGCTGTCGGAAGCCGAGTGCGGCAAGGTCTACAACAGCCGCTTCTACGCGCTGCGTGAGGGCGCGCAGCGGCCGCCGCTGCAGCACGGTTCGGTCACCGTCGTCGACGGGCTCGGCTACGGCGCGGCGCTGTTCGCCCACGACTGCGGGGTGTTCGCCATCGACATCGGCCGCCTGCCGGAGGACGACGCGCTGAAGAAGCTGCGGGATCCGGAGGCCTTCGACCGGGTGGTGGCGCTGTTCGACAGGTTCGAGCCGTGGTTCGCCGACGGCATCGCCACGCCGATCAGCGAGGTGGTCCCGATGCCGGGGCTGCGCAACGTGCTGCGCACCCTCAAGTCCGACGCCCCGAAGGGCTACTTCCCGATCGGTGACCGGGTGTGCCTGGCGGACCCGACGTTCGGCCGCGGCCTGGCCTCGGTCCTGGCCCACGCGGTGCGGCTCGCCGAGACCTTCACCGCGGCGGGCGACGACCTGGCCGAGCTCAACGTGCGCACCACGCAGGAGCAGGTGGAGTTCGTCCGCCCCTGGTTCGACGACGTGGTGGCCCAGGACGTGGCCCGCACGTCGCTGTGGCGCGCTGCGGTCAAGGGCGAGTCGTGGCAGGAGCTGCTGGTGGACCTGCCGCCGAACCCGTTCATGATGATCGACGCGGAGGAGCACGACCCCGAGCTGGGCCTGGCCGCCCGCCGCTACGTGAGCATGCTGACCAGGACCATCGACACCACCGAGGTGTACGAGCGGATCCAGGCCATCACGGAGCACTCGGAGGCGGGCGAGCAGGTGGCCTCCACCGCGCCGACCTACGCCGAGGTCCTCGCCGCGCTGGACGGCTGAGCCTGCGCCGACGCGCGGAACCCCCTTCGGACACGACCACGTCGGCCGGTCCGGTCGACATCGAGAGGACGATGGAATGCACGCACTGCTCGGAGCGACCGGTCTGGTCGGCGGACAGGTGGCGGCCGAGCTGCGCAGGCGGGGCCTCCCGGTGCGCGCGCTGGTCCGCGACACCAGCCGCGCCCGAGATCTCGAGGAACGGGGCTGCGAACTGGCGGTCGCGGACATCGACGACGTCGAGACGCTGGTCAAGGCCTGGACCGATGTGGACAGCGCGTTCGTCATGCTGCCGACGTACTACGACTCCGCGGACGTCCTGGCCACCTACGACCAGCAGATCGCCAAGATCGTCCGCGCCCTGGAGATCGCCAGGCCACCGCGCGTCGTGGCCCTGTCCGCGGAAGGCTCGGAGCTCCCGGAGGGCACCGGGTTGATCCTCACCACGCGGGCGTTCGAAGTGGCCCTGCGAGCAACGGGTTTGCCGGTCACGGTCGTGCGCTGCCCCTTGTTCATGGAGAACTTCCGCTACGCGCTCCACCCCGCCCGCGAGCACGGCGTCGTCCCCAGCTTCCTGGTCCCCCTCGACCGCCAGCACCGCATGGTCTCGGCGGTCGACGTCGGCGCGGCGATCGCCGACGCCCTCACCGACCCACCGGACGCCCCGCGAACCAGGTTCATCTCCGCCCCGCGCGAGTACACCCCCAACAACATCGCCGAGGTGCTGGCCACCCTGCTCAACCGACCGGTCACGGCGGTCGAGGTTCCCCGCGAGGAATGGCACGACCAGATGACCGGCATCTCGGGCTGCAGCCCCGACGCAGCCCGCCTCCTCACCGACATGTACGACAGCTTCAACGCGGGCAGACTCGGAGTGGAACCCGGAGCAGGCCCAATTCTCACCGGCCCCACAACCCTCGAAGAAGCCCTCGCAACAGTCGTTCAGCACCCAGACCACTAAGGACTGCGGCAGCCACCGCACTGCCCTTCAGCACCTGAGCTGCGGGGCAGTGCGGAATCCAAGCCAGCCGTTGGCGATGGAGCAGAGGGCGTTCACCTGAGCCCGTTGACCACGGCCACCTTGGCGAAGGTCGCTCTCCGACCGGGCTGGTCGGGTGTGTCGTCCACGCCGGAGCAGGTGTCGCGGCTTGCGGACTGCCCCACTGACCTCCGTGTTGCCCCTGGACGCCATCCTTGTCGTGCTCGTCACCGCCCTGAGCCGCGTGCACACCAAGACCTGCTCCGACCACAGCGCGGTGCGCGTCGGGTTCCTATTCCCGCGGGCGGGCGAGGTTGTGGCGACCCCACCCCGTCGGCCCCGGCATCGACCTCCTCTCGGGTTTCTATGCCCGTTGGCGGGCGAGGTTGTGGCGACGAAGAGGGGCCGGGCGCCAAGCAGACCGCAGAAGCGAAGTTTCTATGCCCGTGGGCGGGCGAGGTTGTGGCGACTTCGTCGAGTTGATCGACGACGACAGCGACATCTACTTCGGGTTTCTATGCCCGTGGGCGGGCGAGGTTGTGGCGACGCGTCAGCGGCTTCCTGCTGGCGGTGCACCTCGATCTCCAGGTTTCTATGCCCGTGGGCGGGCGAGGTTGTGGCGACGTTCGATGATCAACCGCACGCAGTCCCCCGTCACCTTCGTGTTTCTATGCCCGTGGGCGGGCGAGGTTGTGGCGACCGCTGTCTTCCGAGAGGGCCGCTGACCTGCGGGACTGTAGCCGGTTTCGAGCGCCTGTGCAACGGAGATCGACATCTTGGGTCGTTGCGGCGAGAATGGATCAGTCCGACCCCCTTGACCTGGGCAAATAGCGTTGCGAGCGGTTCCTCAGGGGCAAGCTTCCACCGGGGTGCTCGCAGGAGGTGAGCGCCGGATCCGAGTCGATGGGGAGGCGGACGTCAAGGAGCGATTTCGGTCAGCTCCACTGCGCCGAAGCCGTATGTCGTTTGGGCTCCGATTCCGGACATCGTCGCGTACTGCATGAGTGCGGCGAACAGGGTGGTCGTCGCCTGGTCGGCCGTTCTGGTCAGCCCGATGCGGAACGTCCCGGAGAACCCGATCTGCTTCATGGTCACCGACACCGGCGTGCGGATGGTTCTTCCGTCCATCTCGTGGAGGATGACCCGGCCCGAAAGCGCGCGGAAGACGTCATCGGGGATGGTGAACTCGGCAGGGGCATGCGCGTTCCAGCGCTGCGCGAGGCTCCTCACGATCGACGACGGATCCGGCAGCGGGTGGTCGCGTCCGTCCCGGGAGAAGTACAGCGGACTGAGCGTCTCGAACTGCGCATGCCGGGCAGGTTTCGCCTGGGCCAGTTCCGCATACCCCAGGCTCTCGAGCTGCACTCCTCGGACCGCGCACGTCACGTCGCCGAACCGGATGCTCTCAGGCAGCCTGGCCGGTGCTCCCTGCCCGAGCCAACCGACGCGCCAGCGCGCGCCGTCCTCGTTCACCTGCAACGGGCCTGCGGCGAACGGCTTGTGCTGTCGCCGGTGGTCCCCGTCAGGATCTTCCAGCATCTTGCACAACGCCCCGTGCAACCTGGCCGGGTAAGCCCGGATGCGCTCAGACGCCTCGAGTGTGATCGTGATCGCGGCTGGCACTGGAGTCCTCCCCCTTCGGTTGCCTCAGTCTTCTAGCTGTCCAATCGGCGTTCACCATCCAGCCAGTGATCCCACTGCGACTCGGCCAACTCGACAGAGGGCAGGTCGAGTTGGTGGTTCCCCGCAACACCTTTGCCCACCAGCCTGGCGTTCTTGGGCAACAGCCGGGCGTAGAAGATGTGCGTGAAGATGCCCCACTCACTCGTCGGGAGCCGCACCGGCCGCAGCCACACCGGTGATGCACGCCGAAGCTGTTCCCCACCTTCGTCCTCAGCAGATACCGTTCCGCTGCGGACTCGACCGCCACCCTTCGCGTAGTACCCGACAGGCAACCCGAGTGCCCCGATCGGATAGTCGTTGCGCTTCTTGTTGAAGAAGTCCGCCCATTCTGGCGTGCACACCGCTGGCACTCTTGCTGATTTGTTCTTTGGCCCCAAGCGAAAGTCACGCCACATCTGCCCGGCCAGGTCCAACGCCTCCGCCCAGGTCTGGCAGCGCTCCTCGAGCAGGACGCCACCCCACCACTTCGGAGCAAGCATGGGGCGTTCAGGCATCGCGTCACTGCGGGCCGCCGCCTCCCGCAGCCATGTCGACCACCCGGTTCGATGCTCATCCCGCAGCTCGGAAGGGATGGCAACTTCACCGAGAACGTTCCAGTCACGCTGTTCGGCCATAGCCTTGATCAGCGGATCTCCCGTCAGGTTCGCGACCTTGACGCACTGCAGCTGGCCGAATCCGCGTCGGACACGGGAACCGAGTCCGCCGTAGTTCAACCAAGCCCACATCGCGAGCAGGAATCGACTGTTGACCTGCTCATCGTCGGACAGGCGGACCCCCAGATCGAACTTCCCGCCCGGTGCGACGAAAGGCCGGAGCAGTCCCGTTCCATTCTTCCAGAGTCCTTGACCAAGCAGGTAGCGCAGGCCGTTTCCCCGACCACCGCGCAAATTGGTCCAGCCTGGTTGGCGCTTGCCCTTGACTGGGGGCTGACGGCTCACCCGCATCCGGATCGGCGAGGGATTGTGCGTGTCGCCGAAGACCTCTGACTCCTGCTTGGCCAATGTGGACAGGTCTTCGACGCCGTGACCTGTGGCGACCGCACGGAACCAGTACCGGAGCGCGCCACGAATCGACGGTACGCGGATGAGCGACTCCGGGCTCGTCTGGTCGTCGCCGCTGAACAGCGGTGTGACGACCTGCAGCTCGAACGTGGTCCACTTGGTCACGACGATCCTCCTCGACGATGGAGCCGACCAAGCGGTGCGGTCACCGGCTGGTCGTCCCACAGCAACTGGAGCGCGGTCCCGATGGCGAACGACCACCCGGTCAGGACCAGCAACGCTCCCGCTGGTGCCGCTGCTTCACCGCTCACCTGCGTATCTGGCCACATGCCGAGTGCTTTTGTGCACTCGGGGGTCAGGTGCCGGGGCTGCCACGCGGGTTGGTTCCACAGACCGCTCAAGCACTCGCCGTGTTCAGCGACCGCTGGAGCGACGAAGCCCAGCACCACGAAGCTGATCAGGAAGCTGTACGAGAGCCCGGTGATCCCGACCAGGAACCCACGGCGCACCGCTGGCCACCGTTGCTCATTGTGCAATCGGGATTCCAGCACCAGGTAGAGCAGCGCCGCGGCGGCGACGACAACCGCCGACTTCCACCCGTTCGGCGACGCCCACCACCTCGGCGTCAGGGCCAGCACAGCCGCAGTGCCAGCAGCCACCGTCGCGGGAAGCCGCAACAGCAGCAGCGCGTCCCAGCCAGACGGCAGCAACAGCGCGCCGATGAGCAGACCGCTCAGGAGCAAGCCGACTACCCACCGTTCCCCGTCCACATCCGGCCAGAACAGTGCCGCCGCTGCGACCAGCGCGCACCCAACCGGTACCCACGGGATGAGCTGGACCAGTAGACGCCCCGGACCGAAAGCGCGGGCCGCCGAGCGGACGTCACTGATCGGCAACCAGTGCAGCTCGACGACTCGGCCAGCGACCTCCCGGTGATCAGCTTTGAATCCGGGGGCGCCGGGGTCCGTGGAGTGGAGCGACAACGGCCCGGATCCCCGTCGCTTCGGCCACTGTTCCGTCAGCCAGAGGTGTTCCTCATCGAACTTCTTCAGGGCGTGTGCGCGCAGGTCCGACAACCACGGGTCGTTGTCGGCTGCGGCGAGGCACACCAACCACTCCTGCCTGGCGTTGCGCGCCCGCTCCAACGCATCAGACCGGTCGAGTTTCTGCTGGAGGACATCCGAGGGGTCCTGGAACAACTCAGCTCCCATGCCCGTGTCGGGGAGCCGGAACGGCAGGGTCCACACCAGGAATCGGAACCGCACTGCCAGGGCGCGCAACCGCACGGGGAACTGCTCGGTCGGGTACTTCTCCACCAGGGAAGCTAGATCGGCCAGCAACCGGTACTTCTCCGCCGCATCCGCACGTCCATAGCCGTCGATGAGCGTGGGGTTACGGAGCGCGTTGCCGATCTCGTCGGCGATTTGCCCGGTGAGCTCGCAATCCTTCAGGTCCCCTGGCCGCCGGACGGGCGAACGCCGAGCATCGTCCAGTACCAGAGCAGCGTTCTCGTACTCACGGAGCAGCTCCGCGAGCACACTCACGTCTCCCACAACGTCCTCGCAATGATCTTGCCCGCCGGAGTCAGGCCGCGCCGCCCACCGCGCAGCTCCTCGTACAGGTACAAGCCCACCAGGCCGTTGACCGTTCGGGGGTCGATGTCGACCTCACCGCCGCGGCTGGCTCGGGCCAGCTTCTCGATCCGCTCGAGCAGCTCACCCGTGAAGTGCGCGACCGGCAGCGCGACGAGGTTCGTGCTCTGCTCGTACAGGCAGAATGCTTCGACCAGCACCAACTGCTTCTTCAGGACAGTGGTGCGAACCGCTTCGGCCATCGTCAGGTAGTACGGCAACATTGCCTTGTACCCGCCGGACAAGTGGAACACGATGTTGAGTAGCGGGGTCGAGGACGGTTGCTCCAGCTGACGCGCGTATCGCACGACCAGACCGCCAAGACCGCCGAGGCCCAACCACGTCTCCTCGGGCAGTCCCTCCCGGGATGACAGGTCCAGACCGGGAATCCGGACGACGTGACACCCGCCGGGCTGCAGCGGGAAACCGTCCGCGGTGTGCGGGTCGTCCACGTAGCGGACTGGGACGCCCTCCTGCCGGTAGGAGTGCCCAAGGGCGGTGAGAACGGCAGCGCGTGATCCCTCTTCGGTGTCCGAGCCCACGAACACCCAGGTGTCCTGCCCCGCTTCCGGGAACTGCTCCGCGTACCGGTCCAGCGCGTACCATTCCGCACACACCTTCGGTTCGAGGGCCTCCAGCGCCAGCCGCGCCGCCGCATGGTCGGCGCCGAGGACGGAGTCAGGTACGTCGACGACCTCCCCTGGCCCGGCCCGCAGCTCGCGCCAGACATCCCGATTGCCGAGGACGCCACGGAGGACAGGATGCCCGATCCCCCTGCCACCGCTGCCCTTGGGCTTGCCCTCCAGGCGGTTCAGCAGTGAGATCCCCACCGGTACGATGTGCAGGCGACTGGTCACGACAGGTTCTTCACCTCGCAGTAGCCATAACCCGCCGCCGTCTTGCCGCCGAGACCGCGGTCATCCAATCCTTCCTCCAGGTACTTCCGAAAGTCGGTGACGTCGGTCGTGTTCCCGATCAACACGGTGCTGAAGCTGGTGGTGCCCACCGCCAGGAACCGGACCGGCACCGGGCTGTGGTACTCGGCTGGCTGGGTCTCGACCTCCTTGTGCGGGTCGTTGACCTCCTTGTAGTACTGCACCTGGTGCGGTGTCAGCACGTCGACGACCAGATCCGGCTTGGTCATGGGCAGCGCGTCGAGGACGACCACCCCTCCTTGTTCGGCATCCTGGTCGGGGTCCACCGGGCGTGGTGATCCGAACAGCCTGACCATGGTCTCGGTGTCGGCAGGATCGTCGGGGTCGGCGGCCTGCGCCGCGGCGAGGCCCTTCAGCCCCGACGCGGGCCAGATCGGCACTCCGTAGGTGCGGGAGAAGGTGAGCCCAATCTCGTAGTTGTCATCCCCACCGTGACCGACCACCACACGCCACATTGGCTTGATCACGACCTCTTGCGCCACGCGCCCGGACCGCTCCGCCAGGGCGCGCGCGGCCGCGAGTCGACGCTGGTGCACGGCGGGCAACATCGCGTCGTCCAGCTCGGCGGAGGTGGCGACGACCTGCTTGAGGTGCTTGAGCTGCCCGTCGGGGTCCGGCGTCAGCGTGCCACCGTTGCTGCGGTTCCCGACCCACATGCCGGTGAACACCAACGCAGGGTTCGGGCCACCACGCGGGCATTTGACGGGCAGGTACTGGTCGACCCCATCAGCCCGGCCCCGGGCATGCGCCGAGGCGGGGAGTCGCGTGTAAACGGGCATCAGTCGTCTCCCGGCGCTTTGCGCGCTGAGCCGATGCGGCTCATCCACACCGCGAGCTCCTGCGCTCGACGCTGCGCGACCACGTAGTTCTCGTTGGGCGCCTTGATCAAGGCATCGAGAACTCTCAGCGGGTCACCGGATTCGAGGTCGAGCCGAATCACCGCTGCCGCTTCCTCCAGCAGCTTGTGAGCCACCTTCCAGTACCGGTCGTCCGCGTTCGCCTGTTTGGCCTTGGACAGCAGGTAGGTCGCGGCCATGGCCAAGCCGTTGTTGTGGATCAGGACCGGCACAGACCGCAACACGGTCAACAGCTCGCGATCCACCTGCGGCGGGAGAACGTCGGCCGCCGCCACCGCCAGTCCCTGGTCGAGTCGCTGGACCATCAGCGCGGCCCCTTCGAAAACTCGGCGGCGAAGGCGTTGCGCAGCGACGCGGCGTCGTGGACCCGGCACCAGAACAGGCCCTTGCCGATCGTCTCGTCGCCACCGAGCTGCAACGGCTTGCCGTCGAGCAGCTCCGTCAGCGAATCGAGCGCCTTCGACGTTCCGGCCAACAATGCGGTGAGGACGCTCTCGGCCGGCAGGTGCTCGGAGTAGAACAGGTTCTTCGCCGTCTTCTTGTCTGGATCCAGCTGGACCCGGGGCACGACGTCGGTCCCGGTGCTCGACAGTTCGCTGAGCACGCCATCCGCCACGTAGAGGACGTCGCGTGAGAGCTTGTCCTGGGTGTAGCCGAAGACCGCGCTCTCCGGGCAGCTCAACTTAGCCAGTGCCGCAGCCCACTGCTCGACCAGACCGCGCCTCTCCACGCGAAGCACGTTCGGGCCGATGACCTGCTGACCGCCCTCCCAGTCCTTCGTCCCGAAGGCACCTCCGCCGGGATTGGGCGGCGGCGTCGGGAGATCGGTGTCGGGCGCGGTCAGCGCGGCCTTCCGGATCAGTCGCGAAACCAGCTGTGGGGAGGTCGCCCACGCGTAGGTGTTGATCAGGGTCGGTGCCGGGAACAGCAGCAGCTGGGCGTCGCCGAACGACACATGCCCCTTGACCAGCTCACCCGTCCCGTCGCCGTCGTCGGCTTGGCCGTCGTCGCCCGGCGTGCCGGGTGGCCGGGAGCCGAAGACCAACTTCTCCTGGCCCGACGGGTCCCACCCGGCGTCGCGGGCCGCGTCGCGCAACGCGCCCTTGAGGCTCTGCCCCCACACCACGGGCAGGCCCGTGGACGCCTCCCGCTGGATGGGGAGGTCCACAACCCCGGTGGATTCGCTGCCCCCTGCGTGGATGGGGGTTTCCGCGAACAGCACCAACAAACGTCGTTCCACTACCAACTCCCGGTCAAGCAGGTGCCGAAACCCGCTGTGGCGATGCGTGATTCCCCGTTGCTGCCGCTTTCTCCCTGTGCGCCAGGCGGCAACAGGGTGCCGTGCCATTGGCCGGACCACCGGCGAGCGTCAGCTTCGCTGTCGAACTGCAGGTAGTAGACGGTTCCTGCGGGCACCGCCCAGCGCAGCAGCCGCGTATCCCCGAACTTCCCGCGTCGCGACGCACTGGCGATGGGCGCGGGGCCGGTGAGCGCGACCGCGCACAGCCGGGCCTCCGGCGGGTGCCAGAAGACGTCGTTGAGCAGCGCTGGCGTCGCCAGGTACGCGGTCAGCCGCCCGTCCGGGAACCGCTCCGCGGCAGCGGGGAGCGGGTTTCCGCCGTGTTCCCGCACGTGTGCCAGCCGTCCCCGCCCACCGATGGGCGCCAGGTCGTTGCGCACGGTCAGCGCCTTGTCGTCCTGGCAGCCCACGAGGAATCGTGTGCCGTCCTCGACGCGCAGGTGGTTCGCGAGGTAGAGCATGCCTTCGGCCGCGGTGTCCCGGTGTTCGCCGAACCACTCCCGCGCCAACCCGAGCCGTGACTCCTGCGTCCACGGTTCCGAGCACAGGTAGTCGTCCTGGTCGTCGAAGTCCAGCACGGAACCCGGGGCGAACTCACCCGACAGCCAGGCTTGCAGGCCCTCGGCGGTGATCCAGCTCCGCTCAGGACTGCCCTCGCCGTCGAGGACGTGGCTGAACCGGTGCTTCGCGTCGAGGTCGCTGACCACGCCAGCAGGCCGTTCGATGACGTCAAGCCGTGCCGTCTCCCCGTTGTCGTTGCGGACCAGGTCGGCCGGTGCGGGAAACCGCTGGCGCCCCGCGACGTCCACGACAGGTCCGACGATCCGGTGCTTCACCTTCCCACCGAGCGCGTGCCCAACCACGCCCCCGAGCGTCGAGGGCGGCGGAGCGACGGCCTCACCGCGTCCGGTCTGGCCCGCGTCGAACGCCCGCCCGTCGCGCACCATGAGCGTGTCCAGCGGTTCCACCGCCAACCATGTCGTCTTCACCGGCACTCCTGGGCGAGGAAACGGGCGACCAACGTCGACGGCACCGGGTCGAACCTGGGCGCCTCACCCGGTGCGCGGCGCTCCTGCTCCCCCAGCTTGATCACGGCGTCGGCGACCGCATCGGAGCCCCCTTGCCTGGTGACCAGCCGACGCACCTCGGCATGAGCGGTCTCCCGCACCTCGGCGCGGGAATGCGCGGCGAGCCGGTTCAGCTCGTCGTGATCTCGCTCCAGGTGGCTGGCGAGCCTGCCGGAGAAGTCGGCATCCGGAGCGATCGCGTCCAGCAACTCGGCGGTGTTCTGCCCTTCGCCCGGATACCACGGCTGAACGGTTCGAGCTCGCTCACCACCCCGGCGCAGCACGACCACACCCAGTGCGTTGCGCTGCTCGCCGGCTGCGCCTTCGGCGTCCTTGGTCTGGTCGAGTGCGCGTTGGGCCGTGGCGATCGCTTCGCGCAGCGGACTGGTCATGTGGCTGAACACCACCGCGGTCGACGCCGTCACCTCGCGCAGCGCGGGCGTGTTCTGCAGATGGGCATGGGTGAGCGCGCGGACCGCAGCGGCCAAGGACAACGCGGTTCTCGCCGGGGCGAAGGCCAGGAAGTCGTCACCACCCGCGAACACCGGCACCCCCAGGTACTCAGTCGCCGCACTCAGCTCACGCTGGGCGGAGCCGAGTTTCGTCAACGCCCGTGACGCGGCACGTTGATCCGCCAGTCCGAGGTCACCGAGCTTCTTCCCCAGCCGGTCCAGGTCTTGCACGACGATCGCGAAGTACGGCGTCATCTTGGGAACACCGTGCTCACGCGCGAGTTTCCCGATCCGGGAAGCGAGCTTCCGCCCCGCCGATGCTGGTTCGTGGGCGTTGTCGCCGTACTCCTCCCGCAGCACCCGTGGTTCCCACGCGTCCGGACTGATCAACGTGCCGAGGGATGTCGACAGCGCTTCCAGGTCCGGTGGCACGGTAGTCGGCAAGCCGGCATGCTTCACGCCATCCGGCGGAGCCAGCTCCAACAGCCGCCGCACCAGCGGAACGAGCTCGCCACGCAGCTCCGGGCTTTCCTCCGCCCGCCGGATGAGCTGATCCCGGAACCAACTGGAGGCGATGACCGTGGTGGCGGGGAAACGATTGCCTGGCCCGTAGAGCGTGTTCCCCACGTGCCGCTTCACCCACCCGGCGGCCGACAACTTCTCGCGGCGTTCGTGCTTGGGCACGCTCATCGCACCGGGACCACGCGGCACGGGAACCGAGGGCAACAACGGGGACTGGGCGCACAACGCCCTGCTCGTCGTCCGGCTGACCTCGAACCACCGAGTCCGCTTCCGCTGGTCCAGCGCACGCGCCGCAGCCGACCACAGCTCCCGGTACGCATCGCCGCTGATCTCACCCGCAACGCTGACCCAGGCCAGGTCGGGCATGCCAGGGGTGGGCGGGGTGGACCCGTGAGTCCCTTCCACCAGCGAGGACCATTCGCGATGAGCTTCCTCGACAGCGTCCTCCGCCACCGCAGCACCGGTGTTCAGCGGTGCCAGGTACACGATCTTGTTGCTGATCCCGACGGGCACGCGCTGACCATCATCGATCAGCGCATCCGGATGCGGCATGACCAGGCCATACGGCTCGTCGTGCCCGGAGAGGGCGTCGCGCACCCGCGCTGCCGCAGCGGCCACGACCTTCCTCACCACGGTGCTCGCACCCGCCGCGTCGGCGGTCTTCCGGGATTCGCTGATGAACGGCTGCACCCCGCCGACGGTCAACATCACCAAGTCGCCCCGCACAGCGGACTCGCGCTCGGGATCGCTCACACCGCCCCCAGCGGACCACGCTCAGCCCAATGCGTCCCCGAGCCAGCCGTGGTCGAAAACCCTGACATGCGGTTTCCCCCAAAACAGGGGAAAGTGCGCCGTGCGCGCCCCACGCAACACCCTCCACAAACCCTGCGCTCGCTGCCGCCGATCAAGCTAGCAGGAGCCGCCCACCAGCTCCCCAACTTTCCCAGGAAAAGAGCCGCCCAATCCGCAAGGGCACCCGTCCAACCAACGCCCCCAGAGTCCTGACCAGGAGAAATGTTCCCCTTCCGTGCATTAGGCCATTCGGGTGCACTTGCCACCAAAACTGCGGACCCCTATACCCACGGCCAGGCGAGGCTGTGGCGACCATGAACCGCAACACGGCGATCGCCCTCATGACCGCCACGTTTCTATGCCCGCGATCGGGCGAGGTTGTGGCGACGCTCCGGCTGAGCTGGAGGCGGAGCGGGCTGCGCTGGTTTCTATGCCCGTGGTCGGGCGAGGTTGTGGCGACACGTGCTGAACCCCGCCGACTACAAGCGGTGGACGGACCGGGGTTTCTATGCCCGGGGCCGGGCGAGGTTGTGGCGACCGCCCTGGTGGAGCGGGCGCTGATGTGGTCGATCGTGAGGTTTCTATGCCCGGGGCCGGGCGAGGTTGTGACGACACGCGCGGGGTGCCCTCGCGCCGGGGCGCCTCGGTTTTGGGGTTTCTATGCCCGGGGCCGGGCGAGGTTGTGGCGACCTGGTCTGGGTTCGCGGCCGGACGAAACGCCGATCTGGGGGTTTCTATGCCCGTGGCCGGGCGAGGTTGTGGCGACTCGTGTGGACCGACGCCGCCTGCCCAGGCGGTGACCGAGTTTCTATGCCCGTGGCCGGGCGAGGTTGTGGCGACCTACCCAGTTGTGCACCACGAAGGTGAAGGTGTCTGCACATGTTTCTATGCCCGTGGCCGGGCGAGGTTGTGGCGACAGGAGTGGCTGGAGGACAAGCTCAACGGTGAACTCCCGTTTCTATGCCCGTGGCCGGGCGAGGTTGTGGCGACGCAGCTCGACGCGGGCAAGCAGGAACCGGTGATGGTGCGGTTTCTATGCCCGTGGCCGGGCGAGGTTGTGGCGACCCGCGAGAACTACGCGCACCTGCCCGGCGCGGAGAACTGGGCGTTTCTATGCCCGTGGCCGGGCGAGGTTGTGGCGACCACCCGCACTCCTCGCAACACAACACCGGGTCCGCTGACCGGTTTCTATGCCCGTGGCCGGGCGAGGTTGTGGCGACTATCGCGTCCGTGCAAACTGTGCAAAGATGTTTTGCAGTTTCTATGCCCGTGGCCGGGCGAGGTTGTGGCGACCCGGAGGCGGTAGCAGCGGGGGAGAAGCGAGGCCTGCTGGTTTCTATGCCCGTGGCCGGGCGAGGTTGTGGCGACCGCTTGCGTTTCGCGCAGGCGGTGACCTGCGGGATTGTAGATCGTTTCGCGCGCCTGGGCAATGGAGATCGAGATTTCGGCATCCAGCTCGGACAATGGATCACCGCAGGGCGCGTGATCTGGGCGAACACCGTTGCGAGCGCCTCCTCACGGCCAACCTCGAACCGAGCCGCTCGCAACGAGTGAATTCTCGGGCTGGGCGAGCCCAGGACGGCCGACTTATCACCGTGTCAACGGACCTGGGCGAACCCGACGTCACTTCGTGAGACGACCGCGGTTTCCGTCTCCGTCACCTACCGGTACACCACGATTCTCAGGCCCATCGGAGACAACAGGATTATCCCGGCCGGGCACTTGCGGTAGCGGAGGAGAGAACCATCGGGGGACTTCCAGAGTTGCCGCTTGCGGCGCATCCTGCGGCTTGTTCGGGGAGCAAAACCGGACCTGGCTGCAAGAAAGTGATCGTGTGGAAGACCTGTTGCCCCTTGGTGCTCGTGCTCTCGGTGACTTCCGATTCTGCGAACGCCTGTTCCACCTGCAGTATGCCCCAGGCTACCGACTGGACACCGAGGAGATGAGACTTGGGCGTCACGTCCACTCCTCCGTAGATGTTCCCACCGGACAGGAGCGACCTGCTCACCGTATCACCCCGGACGGGTGGAGGGCCCGTTCTTGCGCTCTGTCCTCTGCAGAGCCCAAGCTGACGGCCGTCTGCGACGTCGTCGAAGCGGTCGATGGGCGCGTTCGTCCCGTGGAAGTTCGCAAGGGAGCACCACGGCCCGATGGGACTCCCTGGCCGGACCACCGCATACAACTCATGGCACAGATCGTGCTTCTGCGGCAGCGCGGCTACGACTGCGCCGAGGGCTACCTCTGGTACGACTCCGTTCGCAGACGTGTCCGTGTCCCGTGGACGCCAGAATCCGAGGCCGAACTGCGCCGCACCATCTACGAGGCCCGGATGCTGGTTGATCAGCCGACGCCACCACCTCCGCTCCAGCACAGCTCGAAGTGCGCGCTCTGCGCGATGCTCCCGATCTGCATGCCGGACGAGATCAACGAGCTCACAGACCGGACCGCGGAGAAACCCAGACGCCTGCTGGCTCGTGCTCCCGCTCGAGACCCGGTCTACGTCGCAGAACCGGGCTCCACCGTCGGAGTTCGCAGTGATCGCTTGGTCGTCAGCAAAGGTCAGGACAAGCTGATGAGCGTCCGGCTTCGAGAGGTGTTACACCTCGTCGTCTCTGGCCCGGTCACCGTCACGAGCCAGGCCGTGCACGCGCTCGCCGATCAGGGCAGCCCGCTGGTGTGGACCTCGACCCGCGGCAGCCTCAAGGTGGTCGGTGTTCCGACGCTCGGCAAGCACGTCGAGCTCCGCCGACGTCAGTTCACCAGTTCACCGGACCAACTACTGGACATCGCCCGCCGGATGATCGCCGGGAAGATCCGAAACTGCCGCACGATGCTCCGCCGCAACCCACACCTTGACGACCAGGATCTTCTCGATCGGCTCGATGCCGATGCTGCCCGTGCTCAGCGCGCTCCGACGCTGAGCACGCTGCTCGGCATCGAAGGGGCAGCGGCCCGCACCTACTTCACCGGCTTCGCGCGTTCGTTGCGCAGCGATCACCGCCTTCCGGGGCCATCGTTCCAGGCCTCAGGACGCACCCGCAGGCCACCGGAGGATGCCGTGAGCTGCCTGCTCTCCTTCCTCTACAGTCTGCTGGCCAAGGACGTCATGACCGCCTGCTACGCGCTCGGCCTGGACCCGTACTGGGGTTGCTACCACCAGCCACGTCGCGGTCGCCCCGCGCTCGTCCTCGACCTGGCCGAGGAGTTCCGTCCTCTGGTCGCGGACTCGACGGCGTTGACCCTGGTCAACAACCGCCAAGCCCGCCCAGCCACGTTCCACGTCCACCCGATCTCCGTAGCGCTCACGACGGCCGGTCGACACGAGGTCATCAATGCCTACGAAAACCGCCTGACGACCGAGATCCGCCATCCGGTCTTCGGGTACCAGGTCACCTATCGACGCGCCATCGAGATCCAGGCGCGGCTGTTCGCAGCCTGCCTGATGCGCGAGATCTCCCACTACACCGCTTTCACCAGCAGGTGATCACGATGCTTCGACGCCGCTACCTGGTCGCGTACGACATCCGATCGCCCCACCGGCTTCGCCGGGTCGCCAAACGGATGGAGGACTTCGGCGACAGGGCTCAGTACTCGGTGTTCCTGTGCGACCTCACCCGCGCCGACATCGCCGACATGACCTGGGCGCTCGGCCAGATCATCGACGCGACAGCAGACCGGGTTCTGATCGTCGACCTCGGGAAACCCGACGACACGAGCCGATTCGAGTTCCTCGGACGTCGACAACCGATGCCCGCAACGGGAGCGCGGGTGGTGTGAATCTCACTCGCGAGGGAGGAAGGAATCATGCCCACGCACAACGACGTCACCACAACCACTTTCGTCCCACCCTACAACCTCACCTTCAACGTGTTCATGTCCAGCCTCGATCGAATGGCAGAGGACAACGAGCTCCCCTCAGTCATCGACCGCAGCTACCTGAACTGGATGCCCGGAACCGTGCAGTCGAACTACCTCGCCCTGTTCCGGCAGGCAGGACTCATCGACTCGAATGATGTTCCCACGGAACTGCTCCACGAAGTCGTCTACAACCAGGACGCGCGCCCGGCCGTGCTCGAAAGGCTCGTGCGCAAGCACTACGCACCGGTTCTCGACCTGCCACTCAACTCCACCGCGCAACAACTCCTCGACACCTGGCGCGAATCCTTCGGCCAGAGCGGTGAAACCCGGCGCAAGGCGATCCGGTTCTTCATGCAGGCCGTCAAGTTCTCCGGGATCCAGGTCAGCAAGAACTGGGAGCGCAACGCCGACAAGATCAGTCGGCAAGCCCCGCCGTCGCGGCCGAGGCGCTCCCGCGCTCCGCGAATCCCGCAACAGGCGAGCGCACCCGAGTCGACGTCGCGGCCCACCGAGGTCGTCACCCTCGCCGAAGGGGCGGGGAAGCTCAGCCTCGGCGTCGAGATCGACCCACTGAAACTCACCGAGGAGGACCGCAAGTTCGTCTTTGGCATCATCGACACCATTCGCAACTACCGCGACGCCCACCCCGAGAACCAGCTCGACGACACCTCCCGTGAAACCGACAGCGACACCGAGTGAAACCACCCAGCAAGAAGGAAAACCTCATGTCCAGCTACGGACGTGACCCGAAGCGCCGCGCCGACCGGCAGCAACGCGCGCACCTGTACGAAGAGGCAGGTGGCCGGTGTCAGCGGTGCGGCGCCGAGCTCGGGCCCGACTACCACGCAGCACACCTCATCGCCCATTCACACGGCGGTGCCACCGACCTCCCGAACCTGGAGGCGTGGTGCCCGACGTGCAACCTCCGGTTAGGAAACCGCGACGCGGCCCCGATCCCCGGCCTCCGGCTCCGGCCCTGGCAGGCCGCCGCGCTGCCCGTGATCGCCGACCGAACCTTCCGGAACGGCGCCGCCACACTCCAGGCCGCTCCGGGCGCAGGAAAGACGATCTTCGCCGCACTGCTGTTCCGCGCACTGTTCGACGCAGGGCTCATCGAGCGAATCATCGTCGTGGTGCCCAACACCGCGCTGGTCTGGCAGTGGCGATCAGAGCTGGCGCGGCTGGGGATTCACCTAGATCCACACCCGACGGATGGTGCGCTCGAGGCCGATGGACTGGTCGGCGTGATCGTCACATACCAATCCCTTCCCACCTACGCGCGCGTGCACGCGACCCGGATGCGGCAGCGGACGACCCTGCTGGTGTTCGACGAAGTCCACCACGTCGCGAATGAGGCATCGTGGGGGAAGGCCGTGCGCCGCATGGTCGGCGATGTCGCCGCGGGCGAGGTCCGCGCGGGCGCTGTGCTCAACATGACCGGAACCCTCTTCCGCTCCGACCCGCGCCGCCGCATCTCGACCGTTCGGTATCGACGGGTGATCGTCAATGGCACGCCCAGGCTCCAGGCCCTCAACGACTGGGCCGTGTCCACGCGCGATCTCATCGGTACCGAACTCCGCGCACCCGATCTCTACCGCTACGGAGGACAAGCCGAGTACATCGACCTGTCTGACAGAATTCCGGGCACCAGCAAGCAGATCGCGGACCTGGAGGAGCACGAGCGCACCGCGCTGCTCCCGCAGGTACTGGAATCTCCGGAGTGGATCGACCGCTTCGCAGCCGAAGCGGTGCGGTTGCTTGAGAAGCAGATCGAGGCTCTCGACCACGTAGAGCACCTGAAGTTGCTCTTCGTCGCACCCACCATCGTCGTGGCACGTCACGCGGCACGCGCGCTGAACAAGGTCACCGGCACCGACTTCGCCCGCCTGGTCGTCTACGACGAACCCGACGCCCTCACCAAACTCCGCACTGCCCGTGACGAACCGCGGTCCTGCGGGATCGTCACGGTCCGCATGGTCACGGAAGGCTTCGACTGCCCGCAGATTTCCACCATTGCCTACGCCTCGAACATCGTCGCCCCGCTGTTCGTGTCCCAGATGATGGCGCGAGCGATGCGCCTGACCACAACCGAACGCGAGACCGGAAACCACCTGCCGGCGAACATCCTGATCCCGGACCACCCCGTGATCCGCGAGGCATTCGCCGACGCCGTCCGCGATGCCTGCCCGCTCACCGAGGAGACCGAGCCAGAACTGCGCGGTCCTGCACCGGAACCCACCCGATCGGACCGCTACGACCTCATCAGCATCGACGACCCACACCTGCGCGGAATCGACATCCTCGACCTCGACCAGACAGTGTCCCCTTTGGAACACAAGAACGCGACCTCGATGTGCGAGACCATCGTGGTCCCCACCACCTACGCGGCCCGACTGGCGGTCGCCTTCCGCCTACACGACGAAAACCACGGAAACCCCGCCTGAAACGACCATCCCGCTTCAACCGCCACACCCGAGCACCGTTGGGGCGACCGGCTTGCACCACGAGCGCAGCGACACCGGAAGTAACCAGGTCCTACGCCCGTGGTTGACGAGGTTGTGGCGATTCCTTCTCACTCGGTCAGGAGCCTGTCGAATCCGTCCTCGTTTCTATGCCCGTGGTCGGGCGAGGTTGTGGCGACAACGTTCGGCCTGCGGGAGCACTAGATCCCGAAGGCAATCATGTTTCTATGCCTGTGGCCGGGCGAGGTTGTGGCGACACCTGATCTCCACCCGCATTGCCTACGGACACGCCGTTTCTATGCCCGTGGCCGGGCGAGGTTGTGGCGACCGCAAACACGACTGCTGGAGGCGGCGGGTCAAGAAATGTCGTTTCTATGCCCGTGGTCGGGCGAGGTTGTTGCGACTGCAGGAGATGCCGCTGAGCGACGAGCTGGTGTCCGGGTTTCTATGCCCGTGGTCGGGCGAGGTTGTTGCGACTGGGTCCGCGCTCGGATTCACCGCGCACACGATCGCCGAAGTTTCTATGCCCGTGGTCGGGCGAGGTTGTGGCGACGTCACGCTCACGCTCGTGCGCCCGGATCTGGATCTGGTGGTTTCTATGCCCGTGGTCGGGCGAGGTTGTGGCGACGTCGCTGACAACCTTGGGTGCGATGAGTACGACCTTGAGGTTTCTATGCCCGTGGGCGGGCGAGGTTGTGGCGACGCGGGTCAGAAACAATGTTTTCGTGCGGGAAACGGTGTTTCTATGCCCGTGGGCCGGGCGAGGTTGTGGCGACCGGCACCTACGAGACTGCTGCCTCGACCAACGGCGGGAGGTGACGCTCCCGGCCCGAAGTGCGTTGTTTCTATGCCCGTGGGCGGGCGAGGTTGTGGCGACCTGGAGCGCCTCTACCAGCGCAATCGGGAACCGCTGGTTTCTATGCCCGTGGGCGGGCGAGGTTGTGGCGACCGGTTGGCAACCTGCGTAAGGCCGCTGACGACGAGGAAGTTTCTATGCCCGTGGGCGGGCGAGGTTGTGGCGACGGACCCAGTGGGATCCGAGTCGAGCAGGACCGTCAAGTTTCTATGCCCGTGGGCGGGCGAGGTTGTGGCGACTTCTAGATTGACGGGCGCTGTGCACGCGCGTTGGGGTTTCTATGCCCGTGGGCGGGCGAGGTTGTGGCGACCCCAGGGTATCTCCTCTCAACGTGGCACCGTCGCCGGGGCGTTTCTATGCCCGTGGGCGGGCGAGGTTGTGGCGACGAGCTAGCACATCGGAGCTTCAGAAATCGGCGAAACAGGTTTCTATGCCCGTGGTCGGGCGAGGTTGTGGCGACCCCCCCGACCGTCACCGCTGAGGTGTTCCACAACTGAGAACGTTTCTATGCCCGTGGTCGGGCGAGGTTGTGGCGACACTCCGAGTATGCGCACGTGAACGCAACTCGGGCACGGGGTTTCTATGCCCGTGGTCGGGCGAGGTTGTGGCGACCTTCGGCTACTGCTTCCGATGCTGGAACGCCCTCGACGAGAGGTTTCTATGCCCGTGGTCGGGCGAGGTTGTGGCGACCCCCCCGACCGTCACCGCTGAGGTGTTCCACAACTGAGAACGTTTCTATGCCCGTGGTCGGGCGAGGTTGTGGCGACACTCCGAGTATGCGCACGTGAACGCAACTCGGGCACGGGGTTTCTATGCCCGTGGGCGGGCGAGGTTGTGGCGACTTCGACGCGACGATGGTCATCCGCATGGACGCCGGGGCGTTTCTATGCCCGTGGTCGGGCGAGGTTGTGGCGACCTTCGCGGCGACGGCGGTGGTCACGGCCGCACCCGCGAGGTTTCTATGCCCGTGGTCGGGCGAGGTTGTGGCGACTCCCTGACGAAAGGACGCTCCTGTGTCTGTCGTGTTGAGGTTTCTATGCCCGTGGTCGGGCGAGGTTGTGGCGACGTCCCCCGCGTGCTGCTCGACCTGGTCTTCGACACGGCCCCGGTGTTTCTATGCCCGTGGTCGGGCGAGGTTGTGGCGACCCGGAGGGGCCCCCAGTGAACCTCAACTACGACCTTGACGTTTCTATGCCCGTGGTCGGGCGAGGTTGTGGCGACCGAAAAAGACCTGGTCAAGCTGACCGACACCACGGGTTTCTATGCCCGTGGCCGGGCGAGGTTGTGGCGACCGCTCTCGTTTTTCGTGGTCTGCGACCTGCGGAATCATAGATCGTTTCGAGCGGTTGGGCAATGGAGATCGTCATATCGGCCCCCAAAACCGGCAGGGGATCATTGTAGGCCATGTGACCTGCATAAATGCGGTTTCGAGCGCCTCCTCACAGCCTGGTTCGAACCGGGCCGCTCGCTGGGCGCGTACAGGTTGGCCCACTACGAGCTCGGCAGTGTACCGAGAGTGGGCGACGACGGCGCCCGCGGTGCACACCTGTTCGAACAAGCCTGATCGGTGGGCCGACTTGGGGTGGGTGGCGGATCATTGGGGTCATGGTCGATGTGGTGCCTTGGACCTACTTGATGGACCTCAATGGTGTGCTCATGCGGGACGAGGAGCACGTGGTTGAGGGCGCGGGCGAGTTCCTGGCCGCTTTGCGGTCGCGTGGAATTCCGCACCTTGTGTTCACCAACGACTCGGTTGAGACCCCGCACGACCAGCGGGCTCGGTTGCTGGGTTGCGGGTTGGACGTGCCTGAGGAGTCGATTTGGACTTCGGCGCTGGCCACCGCGCAGTTCCTCGACCAGCAGCGCCCCGGCGGCACCGCCTACGTCGTCGGCGAGGCCGGGCTGACCGCGGCGCTGACCGACGTCGGCTACCAGCTCACCGACGACGCCCCGGACTACGTCGTGCTCGGCGAGACCCGAACGTACAGCTTCGCCGCCATCACCACGGCCATCCGGCTCGTGGAGGGCGGCGCTCGGTTCCTGGCCACCAACCCCGACGAGAAGGGGCCGGGGCGGGAAGGGTCACTGCCCGCGACGGGGGCGGTCGCGGCGCTGGTTGAACGGGTGACCGGGCAGACGCCGTACTACGTCGGCAAGCCGAACCCGCTCATGATGCGCTTCGCGCTGCGAGCCCTCGGAGCGCACTCCGAGCACACCATCGTGCTCGGCGACCGCATGGACACCGACATCCGCTGCGGCATGGAATCAGGGATGCAAACCATCCTCGTCCTCTCCGGCCTCTCCAAAGCCGACACAGCAACACAGTTCCCCTACCAACCAACCAAGATCATCGAATCCGTCGCCGACATAGCCGACCACGTCGACGACCCCTTCCCGGACTGACCGGGCGAGCGCTCCCACCGAGCACTCGCCTCTTATGGCCAACGGTTCCGACAAGTCTGCGCTATGCGCGTGGTCAGGCGAGGTTGTGGCGACTGGCCAGCGACTACGGCGTGACATCCGCGCTGGTCCGGGCGTTTCTATACCCGTGGGCGGGCGAGGTTGTGGCGACGCTCACCACCTGAGTCGCACTCGGCCGGACATCCCATGTTTCTATGCCCGTGGGCGGGCGAGGTTGTGGCGACCACCGAGGCCGCCGAGACGGACGCGGACGCTGAACAGCAGCAAGTTTCTATGCCCGTGGGCGGGCGAGGTTGTGGCGACCAGCGCGCACGATCGACGTCCACGACACCTACCTGCAGGCCTGGCACCTGTTTCTATGCCCGTGGTCGGGCGAGGTTGTGGCGACGTGCCCGGGAGGCCTTCGTCGACGAGCACCAGGACGAGCTGGTTTCTATGCCCGTGGTCGGGCGAGGTTGTGGCGACGCGGCTGGGGCTGAGCACGGACGCGGAGTACATGCTGTCGTTTCTATGCCCGTGGTCGGGCGAGGTTGTGGCGACGCGGCTGGGGCTGAGCACGGACGCGGAGTACATGCTGTCGTTTCTATGCCCGTGGTCGGGCGAGGTTGTGGCGACGTGCGCCTTGACCTGGTCCGCCTTGCTTGCCAGCACCAGCTGTTTCTATGCCCGTGGTCGGGCGAGGTTGTGGCGACCTGGCTTCAGTACAACACCTGGAACCGCAACGAACGCCCCGAGTTTCTATGCCCGTGGTCGGGCGAGGTTGTGGCGACTGCTGACAGCTTCGGCAACATGGCTATGAGCGTGGTGTTGTTTCTATGCCCGTGGTCGGGCGAGGTTGTGGCGACCTGCAGCTCGACGCGGGCAAGCAGGAACCGGTGATGGTGCGGTTTCTATGCCCGTGGTCGGGCGAGGTTGTGGCGACGCGGCGATCTGCTCGGTGCTCGAAGTCGCCGACAACGTTTCTATGCCCGTGGTCGGGCGAGGTTGTGGCGACCTGGACCACCAACAACTACGGCTACACCAACAAGACGACCAGTTTCTATGCCCGTGGTCGGGCGAGGTTGTGGCGACACGGCAACGTCTACAACTGGACCGACCTGTGGCCCGACGGTTTCTATGCCCGTGGTCGGGCGAGGTTGTGGCGACCCGTGCACTAACCCGAGAACGTCACCGCCCGCAGCGAATCGTTTCTATGCCCGTGGTCGGGCGAGGTTGTGGCGACGGTACTTCCTGGACGCAATCTCCAGGATATCCCCGATGTTTCTATGCCCGTGGTCGGGCGAGGTTGTGGCGACGACGAGCTGGACGACCGGACGCTGGACTGGTTGGCTGACGAGTTTCTATGCCCGTGGTCGGGCGAGGTTGTGGCGACTCCCCGGCACCGAGTTGACCCATGGGAGCCAGAAGTGACGTTTCTATGCCCGTGGTCGGGCGAGGTTGTGGCGACGTTCCCATTCATGCAGACATCATGATCGAGGGGGAGGACGTTTCTATGCCCGTGGTCGGGCGAGGTTGTGGCGACCGCTCTTGGTTTTTTGGGGGTGGTGACCTGCGGGATTGTAGATCTTTTCGAGGGGGTGGGCAATGGAGATCGGGATTTCGGCGTTCGGGTTGGGCGGGCGATCACCACAGGGTGGGTGACCTGGGCGAACGCCCTTGCGAGCGGCTCCTCAGGGGCAACCTTGAACCGAGCCGCTCGCACGGTGTGCGTCTCACCGGTCTGGACCGGTTCGATGGTCTTGGTCGGCGCTTGATGGGTGCGCCCGCATTCGAACGCTCACCGGGGCTGAGTCGCCTGGGGTCAGCCCCCGACCCGGGGGCCGAGGAGTACCGGGAGGGTGCGGGGGGCGTGCACGTGGACGCTGCGGCGGAAGGTCAGGTCGGCTGGGTCCGCCACGACTCGGAGGTTCGGGAAGCGGTGGAACAGCACGGACAGGCCCACCTCCCCCTCCAGGCGCACCAGGGCTGCGCCCAGGCAGCGGTGGATGCCGTAGCCGAAGGCCAGGTGGCCTGTGGTGTTGCGGTCCGGGTTCAGCACGTCCGGGTCCTCGAACCGGGACGGGTCGCGGTTGGCCGCTCCCGTCGACAGCATGACCGAGGCGCCACGGGGAATCGCGACGCCACCTATCTCCAGGTCCTCGGTGGCGAAGCGCAGCGAGGCGTTGAGGGCCGGGGAGAGCCAGCGCAGCAGCTCCTCGATCAGCGACGGGACCTCCGCCGGTCTGGTGAGGCGCTCGCGGGCGGCATCATCTTTCACCAGGGTGCGGACGCTGTTGGTGATGAACACCGCGGTGGTCTCGTGACCGGCCATCAGCAGGAGCATCGCCATCGCCACGATCTCCAGGTCGGAGAGCCGGTCGCCCTCGTCGGAGGCCGTGATCAGGGCGGAGAGCAGGGCCGCGTCCGGGGCTTCGCGCTTCGCCGCGACCAGGCCCTCCAGGTAGGTGGCCATCTGGGCGGAGGCGCGCTGCAGCTCCTCTTCGGGGCATTCGTCGATGAGGATGGTGGACAGGCGGGCGAACTCGTCGCGGTCGATCTCGGGGACGCCGAGCAGCTCGCTGATCACCACCATCGGAAGCGTGATCGCGTAGCGCGCCACCAGGTCGACCGGCTCGTCCTCGGGCAGGTCCGCCAGCAGTTCCTCCGCCACGGCCTTCACTCGCGGGCGCAGCTCGGCGATCCGGCGGGCCGTGAACGCTTGGGTGACCAGGCTCCGCAGCCGGGTGTGCTCCGGCGGGTCGAGCGAGGTCAGCATGTGCGACATCGGGGCGGGCAGGCCGGGTGGGGCGGACGCTCGCTCCTCGGCGGGCAGCGTGGAACGCCAGTCCTTGGCCAGCCGGGCGTCGGCGAGCCCCGCGCGCACGTCGGCGTAGCGGGTGACCAGCCAGGTCCGGCCGCCCTCGAAGTCGACCTCGCGGACCGGGCAGGTCTCGCGCGTGCTGGCCAGCGCCGCGTGCGGGTCCTGCCAGTAGTGCTCGGTGAAGGAATCCTCTTGCGTCGGACCGGTCATGGGTTCTTCGTTCCTCCAAGTGCCCTGGTCTGGGGTCAGCGCACCGCGTCGCGGTAGCGCCCGAGTGCGCGGAGGGCCATGCCCTGGGTGAACGCCGGATTGCTGTAGCGGCTCACGTGGCGCACGTACTCGTGGACGCTCTCCGCCTGCCACCCGCCTCCTGGCTTGCGCTGCTCCAGCAGCCAGTCGACCCCGGGGCGCACCTCGGACGGGTCGGCGCCCGCGGCGAGCAGGCCCGAGATCGCCCACCCGGTCTCCTCGACGGTCGCGGGCGCGCCGTGCCCGTCGCCCCACGAACCGTCGGACAGCCGGGCGCGTTCCAACCACGCCCTCGCGCGGCGGGCGGTCGGGCCGTTCGCCTCGCCGACCCGGGAGAAGGTTTCGAGCACGGCGGCGGTGGCCATCGTGTGGTGCCGGTACCACACCGATTCGAAGGCACCGTCCGGGAGCTGGGCCTTGGCCAGCCAGCGCAGTGCGCGGCGCACCCGGCGGTCATCCGGCCGGACGCCCGCGTCGAGCAGGGCGTCGACGGCCTGCACCGTGGTCATCGGGCACGGCCCGCTGTTGGCGACCTTGGTGTTGCGCACGCACAACCCCCAGGAACCGCGGGTGTCCTGCACGCGGGTCAGCCAGTCCACTCCCCGCTCGATCGCCTTCGCCTGCTCGTGACCGGGCAGGCGGCAGAGCACGGACAGGATCTCGCCCGTCTCCAGCGTCGAGGGCCAGCCCTCGGTGCCCGCCCAACCCCAGTAGCCCGGTGGGCACCCGAACGCGAGGAACGGGCGGTGCTGCTGGAGGCGCACGAACAAGCTCACCGACGCAGCCAGCCTCGGGTCCTCGGCAAACCCGGCCTCGGCGAGGCCGCGCGCGGCGTACATCGTCCACGCCGCGTCGAGCGGTCCGGTCTGCCACCAGCCGTCGGGGTGCATGGTCCGGCGGAACCAGCCGACCGCGGCGGAGACCATGTCCGGAGCCAGGTCCGCGCGGGCCAGGCCGGTGCACACCAGGCCGGTGACCCAGGCGTTCTCGCACCAGGCCCCGGTCGAGCCCTCGTGCTCATAGACCTGCCGGATCGCCTTCAGCGCACCCGGTTCCCCCAAGCGGGCCAGCACCTGCTGGAAGCGCGTGAGGGGCTTGTGCCGGGCTTGGCCGAGGCCCAGCGCGAACGCCATCGGGATGCGCAGGTCGAACAACTTGCGGTACAGGCCCGGCCACAGCGCCACCTCCAGCGGGAAGCGGCGCATCTCCTCCGGGGCCAACCAGCCCACGAACCCGTAGTACTGCCGGCACCACGCGACGACCTCGGGGTGCGGGATCGCGTCCAACCCGCCGAAGTCGGCCATCCAGCGCCGCCCGGCGCGCACCGACTCGGCGCTGCCCTCCGGGTCGACGAGGTGCAGCACGGCCGAGCTGACCGCCGTCGGCCCGGCCTCGCTGGCCAAGCCGGGAACCATCGCCCAGCCGCCGTCGTCGTTCTGGGTGCGCCGGAGCCACCCCGCGCCCGCGGCGATCAGGTCGGCGCTGCCCTCCGGGTCGGCGTAGTGCAGTGCGGACAGCGCGCCGACCGTCCCGAGGGTCGAGGTCAGGTTGTCCTCGCTGTAGTCGAACACGCCGTCAGCTCGTTGAGCGACGAACAGCGCCTCCGCCCCTTCGCTGATCGCTGCGTCGAGCGCGCCGGTGAACGGGTCGGGGTCGGCCTGCACCGTCGTCATCCGGATTCCTCCAGCCCGGTCGTGGTGTTCGGCGGCCCGTGGAGGCACGGCAGCCGAAGGGGGAACGTCCTCGGGTGGCGGCGCAACCGATCCGGTGCAACGCCACTGATCACCGGAAGCACCGCGCCGCGCCGCAATCGATCTTGGTGCGTTTCCCACCATACTCGGCAGTCCCCGGCTCGGCCAAGCCTCCGCACGGCACCGGACCCGCGGCCGCATGTCCGGATTTCCTTGTTCCGCCAGTGTTTTCGCCCCTGACGAAAACACGCCAATCGTCCACTGCCACCCGGGCGGCGTGTACCGCGTGACCCGGATTCCCTTCCCTGCGCTCAAATGAGCACCTCCGACCCGCGGGACCACGTCCACCCGGCAGCCGCATCCCACCCTGTCAGGGGCAGTTCCAGGTTGTTGAGCCCCGGTGTCGCTCGGGAAACATCTCTGCTCGTTCACGCACCAGCCGGTGCCGACTCGTTGACACGGTGGCACCCGCCCGGTGTAATCAAGATCGCCATCACAAGTCCTCGACGACCAGACGAGTCCGCCCTGGCCCGCACCGCAGCAGGACATTGGCCACCCCTCCCCGAATCGACCGGACGGGCACGCGCGCCCGGATCCGGGCGGTTCACCCGGGTGGAAGGAGTGAACTTGGAGATCGCACGCCACGGGTTGTCCGCTCTCGACACGGTCGCGCTCGCCGCCACCCACCGCAGACCCGTCGAGCGCCACTGACCCGCGATCCCGACGTTCCCCGTTGCGGTCAAGCCTGTTCGCCTAACGCTGCGCCAGCAGCCGGACCCGATCTACCTGCGCGGCCACGAGCGCGCGCACGTGATGAACGGAGATCAGCCAGTGACTACCGCCCGGCACCAATTGTCCCTGAACGAGAACTTCTCGGCGCAGCTGCCCGGCGTGCGCGAGGCCATTGTGGACGGAGCCGGTCGGGTCAACCTGACGCTCGACGCGATGTCCACCGGGTTGACGCAGGCCATCGCCGGGCACCTCGGGGTCGATGCCGCGCGGGTGTTCGTCGGTCCCGGGTCGGGGGCGCTCCTGCAGCAGTTCCTCACCGCCTTCGCGGGCGGCGGGGAGGTCGTGCACGCGTGGCCGTCGTTCGAGATGTACCCGCTGCTGGTGCGCGCGGCAGGCGCCGAGGCCGTGCCGGTGGCGCTCCGGGAGCACTCCCACGACCTGCCCGCGATGGCCGACGCGGTCACCGAGCGGACCAGGGTCGTGCTGCTGTGCAACCCGAACAACCCGACCGGGACCGTGGTCAGCGACGACGAGCTGCGGGCCTTCCTTGACCGCCTGCCCGACGACGTCCTGGTGCTGATCGACGAGGCCTACGTCGACTTCGCCGACCCGTCGGCCACCGCCAACGGCATCCGGCTCGCTGGCGCGGACCCGCGGGTGTGCGTGGTGCGCACCTTCTCCAAGTCCCACGGGCTGCTGGGGCTGCGCGTCGGCTACCTGGTCGCCGACGAGGCGGTGGTCGCGAAGCTGCAGCCCGGATCCTACTTCTTCCGGGTCAGCACCGTGGCTCAGGACGCCGCGATCGCCGCGCTGCGGGCCGAGGAGGTCATGCGGGAGCAGTGCGCGCAGGTCGCCGCCGAGCGGGACCGGGTGCACGCGCAGCTGCGAGAGCTCGGCCTGCCGGTGCCCAGGAGCCACGCCAACTTCCACTGGCTGCCGCTCGGTGAGGACAACGACGCGTTCGTGCGGTTCTGCGCGGCCGGTGGCGTCGAGGTCCGCGCGCTGGCCGGTGGCGCCGGGGTCCGGGTGACGGTCGGGACCCGCGAGGCCAACGATGCCGTGCTGGACCTGGCTCGGCGCTTCCTTCGCGGCGACGCGCCACCGGGCGACGAAGCCCAGGTGCAGCACTCCGCCTCCGGCGAACGGGCGTGACGATGACCAACACCGAAACCCGCGCCGGGTTCACCTCCCCCGAACTGACCGAGCTGCTCAGCGGCGAGATGCGCAAGCGGTGGTCGGCGGCCGCCGAGCGGACCGAGCAGATGGCCGGGTACGCGCTGCTGGCGCCCGGCAAGCTACTGCGGCCGATGCTGCTGCTCGCCTCGGCGGAGGCCACCGGAGGCGACAGCACCCACCTGCTCCCCGCCGCGCTGGCCGTGGAGTACCTGCACGTGGCGACGCTGGTGCACGACGACATCATCGACGACGACGAGCTGCGCCGGGGCCGCCCCACCGTGCACGCCCACTACGGCACGTCCGACGCGCTGGTGGCGGGTGACTTCCTGATCCTGAACATGGTCAGCACACTCGCCGAGTGCACCGCCGTGCCACCGGAGGCGGTGCTCGAAGCGGCGCGGGTCCTGGCCACCGCCGGATCGGACGTCTGCCGGGGGCAGGTCCGGGAGGCCGGGCTGGTCGGCGACCTGGACTGCCCGGTCGAGGACTACCGGGAGATGGTGCGGCTCAAGACCGGCGCGCTGTTCCGCGGTGCCTGCCGGGCCGGGGCGGTCCTCAGCGGTGCGACGCGGGACCACGTCGAGGCCGCCACCCAGTACGCCGAGCACCTCGGCCTGGGCTTCCAGATCTTCGACGACCTGCTGCCGTACCTGGCGGCCTCCCCCACCACGGGCAAACCGGCCACCAGCGACGTCGCCAACATGCGCCCGACGTTCCCGGTGCTGGTCGGCTACCAGTCCGCCGACCAGGCCGACCGGCGGCAGTTCGTCGAGGCGCTCTCCGGCCGGATGCCCGCGGCGGAGTCGCACCAGGTCATGCGGGAGCTGCTGGTCACCACCGGGGCCCTGGACCTGAGCCGGGCGCGCGCGGCGGACGAGATCCTCGAAGCCCGCGAGAGCATCGCGGGGTTGCCCGGCACGGCGGCTGTCGACCTGATGCTGGCCATCGCCGACCTGTCCGTCGACCGGAACCGGTAGCGATGCGCGGCGGATGGGCGGCGACGCGCCGGGTGTTGTGGGCGCACGCGCAGACCTGGCGGCCCTACACGCTCTGCTACCCGGTGCTGGTGGGCGTCGCGGGGGCCGGTACCGGCGGCGCCGCC